>SXKQ01000032.1 GCA_005778045.1 Planctomycetia bacterium | reverse complement strand
CATCGTCACCACGACCTTCGTCGAGGAGACGGGCATCGAGGTCGACAAGCCGCAGGCTGCGAGCGCCGCGCGGCTCGAGAAGACGAGCATCCTGATCGCGATCACCGACAAGGGCGACATCGTCTACGGCGGTCGACAGATCGGCGTCGCGGGCGTGCAGCCCCTCGTGCGCCGCATGCTCCAGAAGGAGAAGGTGCCGGTCATCGTGCAGGCCGACACGAACGCGCAGTCGGGCCTCCTCGTGCGCGTGATCGACGAGTGCAAGCTCGGCGGCGCCGAGAAGGTGAGCGTGGCGACCAGCCGCGCCAAGAGCTGAAAGCCCACGAACGTGCGTCGTACTCGCGCTTCGACCCTGCTCGGCAAGCTCGTCCACGGCCTCGTCGTGCTCGTGGTGGGCTTCGCCTGCGCGCTGGGGTTGTTCCTGCTGCTGCCGTTCCTGCAGGCCATCAGCGCGACGACTCCGGAAGACACGACGCTGCGCACCGTCGCCACGGCGGACGTGCCGCCTCCTCCTCCGCCGCCCGAGCAGGAGCCAGAGCAGGAAGAGCAGCAGCAGGAAGAAGCCAAGCCGCCGGAACTCACCGAGGAAGCGCCACCGCTCGACCTCTCGCAGCTCGAGCTCGCCCTCAATCCGGGCATGGGCGGCGACGGACTCGGCGGCGACTTCGTCGTGAAGCTCAACGTGGCGGCCGCCAGCGGCAGCTCGGGAGGCGGAGAGGAAGTCGATTCGCTCTTCTCTCTCGCCGACCTCGACCAGCAGCCGCGCATCGTCTACCAGCCTGGACCCACCGTGACCGCGGACATGCGCAAGAAGCTGCCCGGCAGCGTCTCGGTGTTGTTCGTCGTCGACCAGCAAGGTCGTGTCGAGAACCCGATCGTCCAGAAGTCCACCGACCCCGTGTTCGAGAAAGCGGCGCTCAACGCCGTCAAGCAGTGGAAGTTCGAGCCCGGCAAGCGCAAGGGACAGCCCGTCCGCTTCCGCATGCGCGTGCCGATCACCTTCCCGGAGAAGTGATGTCGATGAAGATCTCCCTCAGTGCCCCGCTCGTCCTGCTCGCAGCTTCCTGCGCGTCCGCGCCCGTGGTCGAGCCGGTGTCCGCGCCGTCGACGCCCGTGCTCGAGCTCGCGCTCGTCGAGGCTGCGGCGCCGCTGGACGAGTCCGGTCCGTCCGCGACGGAGCCCGTGTTTGAGCCGATCGCGCAGCAGCGCACCGCTCAGAAGCCCGGCGACGAGCTGTGGAGCGACGCCACCTTCCGTCGGCGCCTGATCGAGAGCTACGCGTCCGAGACGGACATCGAGCCGAAGGTCATGCCGCTCGAGCGCGAGTCGATGCAGAAGGTGCTCGAGCTCATCTCGACCGAGAAGCTCGACCTCGCGGTCGTCGAGATCGAGAAGCTGCGCGGCGCCGGCGCCAGCGCGGTGATCGACTTCACGCTGGCGAACATCCACTTCCAGCGCGAGGAACTCGACAAGGCGATCCCGGTCTACGAGGCCGCCGTCGAGAAGTTCCCGCGCTTCCGACGCGCATGGCGTAACTTGGCGCTGATCCACGTGCGCCAAGGCGATCATCGCTCGGCCTCGACCGCGCTCACGCGCGTGATCGAGCTCGGTGGCGGCGACGCTCTGACCTACGGTCTGCTGGGCTTCGCGAACTCCAATCTGGAGGACCACCTTGCCGCTGAGTCGGCCTATCGCATGGCCAACCTGCTCGATCCCGCGACGCAGGACTGGAAGATGGGGCTGGCTCGCTGCTTCTTCAAGCAGCGCCGTTTCGACGACGCTGCCGCGCTGTGCGGCACGATGCTCGCTGACCAGCCCGATCGCGCCGACCTGTGGATGCTGCAGGCCAATGCCTACATCGGTCTTGGCCAGCGCATGCGAGCCGCGGAAAACTACGAGATCGTCGAGCGCATGGGTGCCGGCCCCGCGGACAGTCAGAACATGCTCGGCGACATCTACGTCAACGAGGAGCTGTTCGAGCTCGCCGTCGCGGCCTACACGCGCGCCCTCGAGCGCAACCCGGCGCAATCTAGCGACCGCGCCGTGCGCGCGGCCCGCGTGCTGATGGCCCGCGGCGCGACCGCCGAGGCTCGCCGACTCGTCGAGGACGTCCAGCGCCTGCGCGGCGAGCGTCTGCAGGAATCCGAGCGCAAGGATCTGCTCAAGCTGCGTGCGCGCCTTGCCGTCGCCGAGGGTGCGAGCGGTGACGAGGTCCTGATCCTCGCGGAAATCGTGGCCCTCGATCCCCTCGATGGCGAGGCCCTGATCCTCTTGGCCCAGCACTCCCAGCGCTCGCAGGATCCTGACAGGGCGATCTTCCTGTTCGAGCGCGCCGCCGCGATCGAGGCCTTCGAGGCCGACGCGAAGGTCCGCCACGCGCAGCTGCTCGTGAGCCTCGGCCGCTACAGCGAGGCTCTGCCGCTTCTACGCCGCGCGCAGACCATCAAGCCCCGCGAGAACATTCAGGAGTACATGGAGCAAGTCGAGCGCGTCGCGAACTCGCGCTGAGCGGGCCACATCAGGGAAAGCAGAGCGGGCGCGGCCGTCGTTGGTCGCGCCCGCTCCCGTTTGGCACCCGCGCGCCGCTCAGAGACGCACGGTGAACTCGAGACCGTCGGAGAGGTTCGTCGTGCCGGACGCCGCGGGGTCGCGAAACCACGCCTGCGCCTGCACGAGCTGGCCCGAGACGAACGGGTTGCCGAGCGCCGTGGGACGCGTGGCGCGGAACGCGTTCCAGTCGATCGAGAGCGTGCCGAGGCAGGTACCCGAGAGGCCACCCGAGTTCTGAGACGTCATGCGCTGCACCGGCGACTTGACGCACAGCACGCTCGTGTTGTTCGGCGCCCAAGGGGCCGCGTTTCGGCCGCTGAGGCCGTAAAAGATCAGTCCTTGACGGTTGCCTTCGACCTGCGTCGCGGTGAGCGTGAAGCCCGAAGTCGCCGTGGCGCTCGCGATGCCCGCAGCCGTGAGATCGGCGGCGCAGAAGCTCGAGGTGAGGCCGGGCGTGCAGTAGCTGGTCGGATTCGAGCCGCCGCCATCCGTCACGTTGCCCGTGAGGCACAGGCCGAAGCCTTGGTTCGGCGTCGGCACGTTGGTGGCCGTGATCGTCAGGCTCCACGTGCCTGCCGTGGGAGTCTGGATCGCCACGCGCTCGACGTTGTTCTTGAGGTCCGCCGTGCCGCCTGTGGTCGACCAACTGCTCGCGAACACGTTGCCGCGGTACACCGTGCCCGTCGGGCTCGTGACCGTGAGGTCGAGGTTGTTGACCACCGGGTTCGTGGCGTTGGTCGAGCCCGGCGCGTCATGCCACGCGAGCGTGATCTCGAGCGGCGTCGTACTCGCGTTCACCTGAAACTGGCGTACGAAAGTCGCGCCCGTGGTCAGGCCCTGCGCCTTGCGCACGTCGACCGCGATCATTTTGGCCGCGTCGCCCGTGAAGAACAGGGAATCGTCGAGGTTGAGACGTCCCCAGCCTTCCTGGTTGCTCGGATAGCCGCCGATGGCCGTCATGTCTTGGGCCGTGTTGACGAGCACTGCCTTCACCAGCGCGCCGGTCGGCGTGAACGCGTTGGCGGGGACCGCGGCGCCGGTCGGGTAGAAGCCGTCCATGAAGTACTCGCGCACCAGCGCTGCCGCGGCTGTGGCGGACGGGCAGGCCATGCTCGTGCCCGTGAGCGAGGTCGTGCCACATGTGCCGGTACTCGCCGAGACCGTTCCGCAGCCCGGGGTCATGACCTCGGGCTTGCGGCGACCGTCTGCCGTGGGGCCGGTGCCCCCCGAGCAGAAAGAGTTGACGTTGGGCGTGTCCTGTGTCGCGCCGACCGCGAGCAGGTTCTTCGCGTTCTCGGGGTTCTTCAGCGTCCCTGTGTTCGTGGTGGAGAACAGCACGAGGTTCTCCTCGTTGTTCCACTGGAACGTGTCGATCGAGCTGCACAGCGAGTCGTAGGCGGTGGTCGCGTCATTGCCCCACGAGTTGGTGTGCACGCGCGCACCGACGTTCGCGTGTGCGACGCCCGTCGTGTTGAAGCCCGTGATGGGGAGCTCCGTGTGCGCGATCTTGGCGAGGTAGGCGAGACCGCGGTTCGCCGTCGAGCCGTTGACGGGCTGCGCGTAGCCCGCGGCCGTACCCGCGGTGTGGGTGCCGTGGCTGTCCGAGCCACCACTGCCGTTGCGGTACACGATCTTGCGATGCGTCGCGCCGACGGGGGCGCCCGTGGGATCGGAGAGGTAGCACGAGGTCGTCGACAGCAGCCCGTCGACGTGCCCGATCACCTGTCCCTGTCCGGCGAGTCCCTGGTTCCACACGCGCGTGTTGCCGGAGACGTTCGTTTGCACGACCCACACGATCGAGTCGTTGCGCAGCGTCATCTCGGGCGCGGGCTCGATCCACTGCACGTCACGGCCACGGGCGAGCGCGCGCGCCACGAGCGGACTCGCTCGGACCTGCACGAACCAGCGACCGTACTCTTCCCAGCTGTCCTCGATCGCCACGTCGCTCGCGCTGACCTGCTCCGACAGCACCGCCAGGCTCGTGCCGCGGAAGCCCATCACGACGAGCGGCCGCGGGAGCACCGCGAGCGCGTCATCTTGCGAGGCGAGCAGCAGGCGCGGCTCGATGCGGTAGGCGGGGTGGAAGTCGCCGGTCCAGACGCGGGCCGCGACCCTGGTGACCGCCGTGCGCACACCGACGTCGCCGCGCACGAGGAAGGCGTGGTTCGGGATGTAGTCGAGCAGCTCCGCCCCGGTGGCCGCGAGCTCCGCCCGCAGGTCCTCCGTGATCGCGCCCGAGAACTGGGCCAGGAAGTAGCCGGCGTTGCTCTCCGGTTCGAGCGCGAGATCCTCGGGGATCGTGGGTAGCTCGCGGCTCGTGTCGAACTCCCTGTAGGCGAGCGACAGCCAGCGCGGCTCTGCGGCCAAGCCGTTGGCTTCCTCGAAGGTCCAGCCTTGCTGGAGGTTGTCGGGGAGCTTGGGCAGTTCCTGCGCGAACGCGGGAACTAGGCCGAAAGCGGCAAGGGCGATGGCTAGGTGGGGAGTGCGCCGCATGGTGTACGAACCACCGCACGACGAGGGTGCGGCGGGACGTCACAATACGACGGTCGCCGGTGTCCACAGGTTCGCTCGCCACGCCCGGCTAGGGCTGGACAACGAACTCGACAGCGTCCGTGAGGTTCCCTTGGCCCGGCGCGAGCGGGTCACGGAACCACGCCTGAGACTGCACCAGCGCCCCGGGGCCGAAAGTCGCCCCAAGCGACCACGGGCGCGCGCTAACCCACGCCGACCAGTCGGTGAAGAACAGCCCGTCGCAACCGCCGAGCGTCCCACCGCTGAACTGGGTCGTCATGCGCTGCACCGGCGGGCGCACGCACCAGAAGCTCGAACTCTGGAACGTCCAGCGCACCGAAATGCGACCGCCCGTGCCGTAGAACACGAGTCCCTGACGCTGGCCCTCGACGCCGCTCGCCGCGAGCGTGAAGCCACCGCTCGCTCCCGCGCGCGCGATACCCGACGTGTGCAGACGCGGCGCGCAGAAGTTCGTCGTCTGGCTCGTGGCGCAGTAGCGCGTGGGGGACGAGCTCCCGCCCCACGCGATGTCGCCGGTGGCGCACACGCCGAGGCCCTGCGGACCCTGTGGCACGTTCGCGCCGCGCACGCGGAGCGTCCAAGGGCCGAGCTCCGGCTGGCGCACGATGACGCGCTCGACGTTGTTGAGCGGATCCGCGGCTCCGCCGCCCGTCGATGCGCCATTCGCGAACACGTTGCCGAGAAACAGCGTGCCCGAGGGCGAGAGCACTTCGAGGTCGAGGTCGTTGACCACCGCGATCGCTGCATTGACGGAACCTGGCGCGTCCATGAAGGCGAGCGTCACTTCGAAGGGCAGCGCGCTCGACTGTACGTGGACCGTCCAGCTGGTCGACTGCCCGGTGCCAAGCCCTGCGACGTGCCGCAGCTCGGTCGCGAAGAGCTTCGACTCGTCGCCGACGAAGTGCAGCGCCTTGTCGAGATTGACGCGGCCCCAGCCCTCGCGCATCGACGGATAGCCCGGCGCGCTCGTGACATCCTCGCCCGAGCTCACGATCACGGCCTTCAGCAGCGCGCCGCTCGGCACGAACGCATCCGCCGCGCTGGCGCGTCCGCTCGGGTAGAAGCCGTCGAGGAAGTACTCGCGCGCGAGGGTCGCCGCCCCGCCGACTGCGGCCGTCGCCATGCTCGTGCCGTTGAGCGTGCCCGTCGCGCACGTGCCCGGCGCGGCCGAGACCACGCCGCAGCCCGGCGCCATCACCTCGGGTCGCCGCCGCCCGTCGCTCGTCGGGCCGAGCCCGCCGAAGCAGATCCGGTCCGCGTTCCCGCCGTTTTCCGTCGAGCTCACCGCCAGTACGTTCTTGGCGTTCTCCGGGCTCGTCACGAAGGCGCCGTTGGAGACCGAGAACACCGACAGGTGTTCCTCGTTGGCCCACTGGAAGGCGTCGATCGAGGCGCACAGCGCGCTGTAGGACGTCACGCTGTCGACGCCCCACGAGTTCGAGTGCACGCGCGCGCCGTGGCTGCCATGCAGCGTCGCGGTCGCGGAGTAGGACGCAACCGGCAGGTCCGTATGCGCGAGCTTGGCGAGGTACGCCATGCCGCGGCTGAGCGTCGAACCCGTCACTGGCTGCGCGTCGCCCGCGAGCGTGCCGGCAGTGTGCATGCCGTGCACGTCAGCGCCGCTGCTCGAGAGGTACACGACCTTACGGTGCCCGGGACCGATCGGCGCGCCCACCGGGTCGCGGAACCAGCAGTTGTTCAGCACCGAGATCGGGCTGTCGATGTGCCCGATGACCTCGCCATCGCCGCGCAGCCCGCGATCCCAGACCTTCATCAGCTGGTTCTGGTTCGACTGCACGACCCACGCGACCGAGTTGTTGCGCAGCGTCACGGGCTGTTCGGCCTCGATCCACTGCAGCGCGTCCTCGCGCGCGATGCGCCGTGCGACGGTCGCGCTCGCGCGGATGCGCGCGAGCCAACGGCCTTGCTCCTCGATCAGCTCGGTGACGCTCGCTCCTTGGCGGCGCAGCGCGAGCTCGAGCGCAGCGCGCGAGCCACCGCGGAAGCCGAGCGCGACGAGGTCGTGCCGCACGGCGGCGAGCGCCGTATCGAGCGAGCCTTCGCGCAGGCGCGAGTCGATGCGCCACGCAGGGTGCAGCTCGCCGCTCCACGCCACCTCGGGTTGGCGCTCGAGCTGCGCGCGCTGCGTGGGCGTGGCGCGCACGAGGAACGCGTTCGTCGGAAGGTACTCGAGCAGTTGCGCCCCCGTGGCGAGCGCGCGCTCGCGCAGCGCTGGTGACAGCGCGCGATCGAACTGCACGAGGAAGCACGTCGCGCCGCCGCGCTCGCGACGCTCCCGGCGCAGGTCCGCCGGCAGCTCCGGTTCGTTGCCGCGCGTGTCGAAGCCACCTGCGCGCAACGCCAGCCAGCGCGGCGAGCGCACGAGCTCGGCGGCCTGTTCCGGCGCCAGCGCCACCACCGCCTCGGGCGGCAACGACTGGCCGAAGAGCTGCCCCCCGACGAGGAGAGCAGCCCCCGCGAGCACGAGGGTCGGGCTGGAGAATCGCATCGCCAAGGGCTTCCAGCCGGGAAGCCCTCCCCGGCCGCACGGCCCACCTCACTCTAGCCCCAGAAAACAGGCTGCGGGGGCTCCGCACCCTCGTGGGCGGCCCACGCGATGTGGAAGACCTTTCCCCGGCCTGCCGCTCAGACCTTGGTGGTCGCGGGGCGGGCGGCGGGGCGGCGGTGGTAGTGCTGCAGGCGGCGGACGAGGTACTCGCCCCCGTGGAGCGCCAGAAGCGCCTGCACGATGGCGGAGATGCCGGCGCGGGTGGTGATGCAGGGGATGCCGCCCATGATCGCGGCCGAGCGGATCTGCTTGTCGTCGTAGCGCGTCTGCTTGCCGAGCGGCGTGTTGAGGACGAGCTTGATCTCGCGGTTCTTGATCACGTCGACCACGTGCGGGCGGCCTTCGTGGATCTTGTTGATGCGGCTCGCCTTGACGCCGGCGTTCTTGAGCGCGTTGTAGGTGCCCTCGGTGGCGCACAGCTCGTAGCCCATCTGCGCGAGCAGGCGCGCGTCAGAGAGGATTGCGCGCTTGTCCGCGTTCTTCACCGACACGAACACCTTGCCGTTGCGCGGGAGCTTCATGCCCGCGGCTTCGAAGGCTTTGGCGAAGGCGAAGCCGAGATTCTCGTCGATGCCCATGACCTCGCCGGAGCGCGCCGAGCGATGGCCATGGGGGAACCT
>SXKQ01000031.1 GCA_005778045.1 Planctomycetia bacterium | reverse complement strand
GGCATGAACCACGTCCACCAAGGCAGCTACCTGCCCTGAAGCCGGCCGGGAGGCGCTGGCTCAGCGGATGCCGTGGCGCTCGACGGCGAGGTCGACGATCTCGTTGATGAGCTGGACGTAGCTCATCCCGGCCACGCGGGCGGAGGTGGCGAACTCGCTGTCCTTCTCGAGGTAGCAGCTGGCGTTGACCTCGAGCACGTAGATGTCGCCCGAGGGCGTGAGGCGCATGTCGACGCGGCCGTAGTCGCGCACGCGCAGGGCGCGGTAGGCGTCGAGGGCGACCTTCTGCAGGCGTGCCTTGAGCTCGTCGGGCAGGTCCGCGAGCACCGCCTTGGTGCCCTTGTATTCGGCGCTGCGCGTATTCCACTTCGCGCGGCTCGACATGATCTTCGGCGCACCCTCCGGCAGGCCTGAGAAGTCGATCTCGATCGGCGGCAGCGCCGTCGGCATCGAATTGCCGAGCACGCCGACATAGATCTCGCGCCCGTCGATGTATTCCTCGACCAGCGCCGCGTCGTTGATCTTGTCGTGGATCGAGAGGATGCGCTTCATCATGTCGCGGAAGTTGTCCACGAGCGCGTCCTTGCCGATGCCGATCGAGGAGTCCTGTCGCAGCGGCTTCACGAACAGCGGCATGCGCAGGTTGCCGCCGGTCTCGAAGTCAGAGTCCTGCGAGAACACCGCGAACTCCGGGTACTTGATCTTGTCGAAGGCAAGGAGCTTCTTTGTCAGCGCCTTGTCCTGCTGCATGTAGAACTCGCCGGGGCCGCCGCCGCTGTACTTGATGCCGAGCAGGTCGAGCACGCCGACGATGCCCACCGCGCCGAACAGGTGGTCGCGGAAGCTCTCGCTGAGATTGAAGACCAGCTCCGGCTTCAAGCGCTCGAGGTCGTCGATCAGCGCGCGCAGATCACCGTGCACGCCGACGTACGACACCTCGTGCTCGCCCTCGGTCAGGGCGGCGGTCACCTGGTCGGCGACGGGGTCGTGGTCCTCGGACTTCTCCGACCACTGGTCGATCAGGACTGTGACGCGCATGCGGGGCGCCGAGACTCTAGCGCACGACGCGCGGTCGATGCGAGAGCGCGCTTTCGGGGCGGCGCTATGCTCGCGACCCGATGCTCGATCCGCACCTCGAACTCGACGCCTGGTACGACGCCTTGCCGCGCTCGCCGCGGGACGAGGGACGCGTCCTGCGCTGCGTGGTTCGCACGGGTCCGGGTGAGCGCGCGACTCCGGATGCGCTCGAGGTGCGCGCGGGGCAGGGCGTGAGCGGCGACAGCTGGCCGGTCCACGTTCACAGCGCGCCCGAGAGCGAGGTCTCGCTGATCAACATCCACGTTGCGCGGTCCGTCGCGGACGGGGACGAGAGCCGCAGCCCGCTCACCGGCGACAACCTGCAGGTCGACCTCGACCTGTCCGAGGCCAATCTGCCGCCCGGAACCCTGCTCGAGATCGGGACGGCGGTGCTGCGGGTGACGGCCTATCCGCACAGGCCCTGCAAGAGCTTCATCGCGCGCTTCGGCGAGCTGCACACTCGCCGCATCGCGCGCGCCTTCCGCACGGGCAAGCGCGGCCGTGGCGTGCTCTGCAACGTCGAGCACGACGGGACGATGCGGGTTGGAGACCGCATCCGCGTGGTGAGGCCCGACGCGGGCTCCTGACCGGCGCCGCCCGTCTCAGGCGAGGTCGAACAGCAGGAACTCGGCCGCCTCGCCGGCCGCGATATCGAGCTTCGACTCGGCGCTCACGGCAGCCCCGTCGCCTGCCGCGAGCTCGACGCCGTTGAGCTTCACCTTGCCGCGCGCGAGCTGGAGCCACGCATGACGGCCCTTGGCGAGCTCGTGCGTCACCTGCGCGTCCTTGTCGAGCAGCGTGCCGTAGATGGCGACGTCCTGATGGATGCCGAGGGCGCCGTCGCGCGCACCGCGGGTCGCGAGCAGCCCGAGCTTGTTGTGCCGCCCCGTTTCCGCAAAAGCCTTTTGCTCGTACTCAGGGGTGAGGCCGCTCTTCTCGGGCAAGAGCCAGATCTGCAGCAGGTGCAGCGGCTCGCTGCGCGACGGATTGAACTCGCTGTGCTGCACGCCGCGGCCGGCGCTCATGCGCTGCAGCTCGCCCGGCTTGAGAATCGCGCCGGTGCCGAGGCTGTCCTTGTGCTCGATCGCGCCCGCGAGCACGTAGGTCACGATCTCCATGTCGCGATGCCCGTGCGTGGGGAAGCCTGCGCCGGGCGCGACCACGTCCTCGTTGATCACGCGCAGGGCCCGGAAGCCCATGTGCGCGGGGTCGTAGTAGTCTGCGAACGAGAAGGTGTAGCGCGTGTCGAGCCAGCCGTAGTTGGCAGCTCCACGCTCGGCGGATTTGCGGACGGTGATCATGGGTCGAGAAGTATGCCTTGAGGGCGGCGGACGGATCGGGTAAGCCGGGAACGTCGTGCATTCCAGTGCTCCCGCCAAGACCTACGTTCGCCACCCCGAGCGCCTGTGCGGCGGGAATCGGGTCGAGCTGCTCGTCGGCGGGGAGCACGCCTACGCGAGCATGCTTGCGACCATCGCCGGGGCGCGTCGCAGCGTCTTCCTCACGACCTACATCCTGCACTCGGACGCGACGGGGCGACGCTTCGGCGATGCGCTGCGGGAGCGGGCACGCGCGGGACTCGACGTGCGGCTCATGTTCGATGCGGTCGGCTCCTACGATTCGGTGGGGGAGGAGTTCCTCGACGAACTCGCTCACGATGGGGTGCGTGTGCACATCTACCACCCGGTCCGCCCCGCGCGCCGTCGGCTGCTCAAGAAGCTGCAGGAGCTCCACGCTCGCTACGAGATCGCGCGCGGCCGCAAGCCTCGCCCTGCGTCACCCTTCTCGCCCGACTTCTGGGGCTTTCATCGGCGCAACCACCAGAAGATCCTCGTCGTCGACAGCGCCATCGCCTTCACGGGTGGCATGAACATCGGCGATGACTACACCGACCACGTCGTGAATGGCGAGCGCGTGCCGGGCTGGCATGACCTGCAGGTGCGCGTCGAGGGGCCCGCCGCCATCGCGCTGCAAAACGCCTTCACGGGCGCATGGAATCGCAGCGGGGCCGTGCCCATGGCGGGCGTGCGGACCTCGACTTGCGGACTCGAGCCCGTGATGCTCGAGGTGTGCGCCAACGTCGAGTGGGACGCCAAGCACGAGAAGTTCCGGCGTGTCCGCCGCACGTTCATGCGCGAGGCCTACGACAGCGCCATTGACGCGGCACGCGCGCGCATTCGCATCGCGAACGCGTATTTCCTGCCGGACGCAGGCTTGCGCCGGAAGCTCGCCAGCGCAGCCCGACGCGGCGTGCGCGTGCAGGTGCTCGTCCCACAGGACTCGGACGTACGCATCGTCTATCACGCGAGCCGCTACGTGTACGACGAGCTGCTCGCGGCGGGAGTCGAGATCCACGAGTACCGTGACCGGATGATGCACGCGAAGGCTGCTGTGATCGACGGAGCGTGGGCGACCGTTGGTTCCTTCAACCTCGACCAGCGCTCGTTCCACCACAATCTGGAGGCCGGAGTGCAGGTGCTCGACGAGGAGTTCGCCGGAACAGTCGAAGTACAGTTCGAGCACGACCTCGTGAGCTGCGATCGCATCGAGCTCGCCACGTGGCGCAGGCGTTCGTGGCACGCGCGCCTGCGCGAGGAGCTCTCGCACCTCTTCGCATGGTGGCTCTAGGTCCAGACAAGCGCGAGGCCGTGCGACGCCGACGCGCCGCACGGCCTCGAGACGTGTTGCGGAGCGCCTAGTAGTTCTTGGCGAACAGCACGCGCTGCGCGCTGGGCTTGCCGGTCTTGACGCACGTACCGGCGCCATCGTCGAGGCCTTGGTCCGGCAGCGGGATGCAGCGGATC
This sequence comes from Planctomycetia bacterium, assembly GCA_005778045.1. The sequence goes on along the minus strand of SXKQ01000031.1, from coordinate 17,989 downwards.
GTCGCCTTGGTGGCCTCCTTGATCGCGAGCTCGGTCTCCGTCGCGCCGTCCCAGTGGGCGAGCACGAACTTGGAGCCTTGGTCCGCGAAGACGGCCTCGAAGTCGCTCCACGAGTCGACCTTGGTCATGTTCGACTGGCGGAACGCGAGCGCGCGCTGGAAGAGCTGGCGCTGCATGTCATCGAGCAGCTTTCCGACGTGCACGCCGATGTCCTCGAAGGGCACCTTGACCTTGTCTTTCGCGTCGGAGATGCGCGTCTTGGCCATCGCCGTCGAGCTCGCGACGTCGCGCGGTCCGACCTCGAGGCGCACGGGCACGCCCTTGCGCTCCCACTCGTAGTACTTCTCGCCGGGACGCATCGCGTCGCGGTCATCGAGCTTGACCGTCAGCCCGTCGGCGCGCAGCTCGCGCGCGAGCTTGTCGCTCGCCTCGAGCACCTGCGCCTTCTCGGCGTCGCTCTTCCAGATCGGCACGATCGCAACGTGGATCGGCGCCAGCTTCGGCGGCAGCACGAGACCACCGTCGTCGGAGTGCGCCATGATCAGCGCGCCGATCATGCGTGTGGAGGAGCCCCACGAGGTCTGCCACACGAAGTCACGCATGCCTTCCTTGTTCTGGAAGGTCACGTTGAAGGCACGCCCGAAGTTCTGGCCGAGGTCATGGCTCGTCGCGCCCTGCAGCGACTTGCCGTCCTGCATCATCGCCTCGACGCAGAAAGTCTCCAGCGCGCCCGCGAAGCGCTCGTTCGCAGTCTTGCGGCCGCGGATCACGGGCACCGCGAGCACGTCGTGGTAGACCTCGCGATACACGTCGAGCATGCGCATCACTTCTTCCATCGCCTCTTGGTGCGACGCGTGCGCGGTGTGGCCTTCCTGCCACCAGAACTCGCCCGTGCGCAGGAAAAGCCGCGTGCGCAGCTCCCATCGCATGACGTTGCACCACTGGTTCAGCAGCATCGGGAGGTCGCGATAGCTGTCGATCCACTTCGAGAAGAAGTGGCCGATGATCGTCTCGCTCGTCGGACGCACGACGTAGGGCTCCTCGAGCTCGCCCTTGAGCTCGATCTTGCCGTCGACGTTGCGCAGGCCCGCATGGGTGACCACCGCGCACTCCATGGCAAAGCCCGTGGCGTGCTGTGCTTCCTTCTGCAGGAATGAGAGCGGGATCAGCAGCGGGAAGGCCGCGTTCTGGTGGCCGGTCTCCTTGAAGCGCCGGTCGAGTTCGGCCTGAAGCTTCTCCCAGATCGCCCAGCCGTGCGGCCGCACGACCATGCAGCCGCGGACCACATTGGCGGGCTCGGCGAGCTGCGCGGCGGCGATGACGTCTTGGTACCACTGCGCGTAGTCCTTCGCGCGCGGCGTGATGTGCTGTTCCGACATGTCGTTCCTCGCGGGCTTGCGCGGCGCGAGGGCCCGCCCATTCGGGCCCTCCGCAGCGCGGAAGGGTCAGGCAGCGTAGAGGACTGGCCGAGCGGCCGCCAGATGCCGATAGTGAGGCTCATGGGTCACCGCTACACGGTACTGGGAGCAGGACGGCAGGGCGCCGCGCTCGCTTATGATCTCGCGAAGAACGGCGCGGCGGAACAAGTGCGCATCGTCGACAGCGACGAGCGGCTCGCCCGGCGCGCAGTGGCGCGACTGCGCAAGCTCTTGCCGCGCTCGAAGTGCCGACTCGAGGCCGCGCGCTGCGACGTGGTTCGCCGCGCGGAGGTGCGCACTGCGCTCGCTGACGCGGAGGTCGCGCTTTCGGCCGTTCCTTACCGCTTCAACGCGCAGCTCGCCGCGTGGTCGATCGAGAGCGGCGTGTCGTTCCTCGACCTCGGTGGCAATACGGCTGTCACGCGCGAGGAGCTCGCGCTGCACGCGCGCGCGAGGAAGGCGGGCGTGAGCATCGTGCCCGACTGCGGCCTCGCGCCCGGCCTCGGAAATCACCTCGCCGCGCACGGCATCGCCTCGATGGATCGCGCCCGCCACGTCCACGTGCGCTGCGGCGGCCTGCCCGAGCAACCGGTTGGCCCGCTCGGCTACAAGCTCGTCTTCAACTTCCGTGGCCTGTGGAACGAGTACCGCGGCGAGGCCGAGTTCCTGCGCGACGGCAAGCTCGTGAGCGTTCCGACCCTGACCGAGCTCGAGTCGTTCACTTCGTCAGAGCTCGGCCCGCTCGAAGCCTGCGTGACGAGCGGCGGCACGAGCACCTGCCCCCAGACGTGGAAGGCCGTGCTCGAGACCTTCGACTACAAGACGATCCGCTACCCCGGTCACTGGGCGCAGATCCGCACTCTGTTCGAGCTCGGCTTCATGGACGAGCACCTCGCCGCGCGCGACGGCACCGCACTCGAGCCGCTGCGTCTCACGCAGGAACTCTTCGAGCAACGTCTCGCCTTCCCTGACGTGCGCGACGTCGTGCTGCTGCGCGTCTCCGTGCGCGGCACGCACGCGGGCCGCCCGCTCGAGCTGCAATACGACCTCCTCGACCGCCACGACCCCAAGACTGGCTTCACCGCGATGGAGCGCGCCACCGCCTTCCCCGCGGCCCTCGTCGCGCACCTCCAAGCCCGCCGTCTCGTCGCCCCCGGCGCCCGCCCGCTGGAAGTCAGCGTCCCCGCGCTGCGCTACTTCGAGGAGCTCGCCCAGCACGACATCCGCGTGCATCTCAGCGTCCGCTGAAGCCCGCGCGTCGCTCGCGATCCTACGGGCACGTCTTGAACTGCAGCGCGTTCGAGAGATTCGTCGTGTCCGCTGCCGCGGGATCGCGGAACCAAGCCTGCAGGTTGACGATCGTGCCCGGTTGGAAGGGCCTGCCGAGCGCCGTGGGGTGCGCCGCGAGGTAGCTCTGGAAGTCGAGCGTGAGCGCGCCCGTGCAGATGCCCGCCGCTCCGCCGGAGCTGGTCACGACTGTTCGCCGGAGCGGAGAGCGGACGCACAGAGTGCTCGTGTTGCCCGGCGCCCGGGCCGCCGCTTTCGGCCCGCACAGGCCATAGAACAGCAGGCCCTATCTCCAACCTTCGGCGCCGCGCTCGACATGCCGCCTTCAGCCCAGTCATCAACGCTGCACAGCACCGCGCGGACGTCATGAACTGCGGAATGGTCCGGTAGCTCTGACTGCTTTCATGCACAGGACGGCCATGTCCGTAGACGGACTCCTGCGGAGCGGCCACTGCGCACGGGATTGGCTCGGAGATCCCAGACCGCAGGAATCGTCCAAGGGACTCAAGTGCCCGGGTCCAGTCGGGCCGCTTGACGATGGGGCGGGAAAATCGCTGACACACCGGTGTTCGATCCATTGAGACGAAATCGACATCTAACTCCACCCGTCACCACGCTCCATCGAATGCACTGGCTCGCAGTTCTGATGCTCGGTTCTACCGCGGGAGCCACGGGCGCAAGTCCGGACCCCCGCGCGGAGGATTCCCTGGGTACGACCCTGAAGGGCTCGCTTCAGCCGCTTGCCGCCGCTCTCGCGGAGCCTGAGTCCAAGCTCGAGCCCGTTGCGCCCGTCGCTCTTGCGTGGACCGGACTCACGCCCGTCGTCCAAGGCCCCGTGCTCGACCGTTGGTCGGGCTTCTATGCGGGCGCTACCGTCGGACTCGCCGGCTCCAGCTACGACGGCATCTACGACAGCAGCGACCTGAACGAGATTCCGCCGGACTCCCACATCGTGCTGAGCAACCTCGACAGCGAAGGCGCGGCGCTCGGAGGTTCTTCGGGTGGAACTACCGCATGGAGCAGTACGTGCTCGGCTTCGAGGCCGACATTGCGTGGGCGGACCTCGAGGAGTCTTCGTTCGAGCCTGAGGACGGTTCCGAGGAGTCCAACGCGAAGCTGGACTTCCTCGGCAGCGCTCGCGTGCGCGGCGGCGTGGTCGCCAACGACTTCCTCTTCTACGGCACCGCCGGTCTGGCCTATGTGGCCGGCGACTACAACGTCAAGGATGACGGCGATGGAAATGGTTCGCTGAGTCTCGATCAGTTCGGATTTGCCGTGGGTGGAGGTGCGGAGTGGGCCATGAGCCCCAACATGACCCTCCGCCTCGAAGGACTCTACAACAGCTTCGGCAAGACCTTCGATGCCAGCGGTGTCACCGCTGACTCCGACCCGGACGACGAAGTGGAGCTCGAGAGCATCTGGGTTGTCCGCGCTGGAATCTCGTTTGGCCTTTGACAGACGGCGTCGCACGCAGCGACGACTCATCGCGCGGATGGAGGGCAGCAGGTCGCTGGCGGCAGCGGCCTGCTGCTCTTCATGGATGCTGCGCCCGGTGGCGTTCCGTGAGCCGCGCCGTCGGGCAGTGAGCCGCCCGTCGCTCGGCGTCTGTCCGGGTGTGCTTACCGATGAGCGCGCGATCTTCGGGGCTCTCTGCGGCGATGGCCGCACTACTGCGTCACGCGCCGATCTCGATCCGATCCTGTTGCGTGGAGAACTGGCGCTCGAACTCGCTCATGGCGGCATGGCGCGGGTCGAATTGGCTTACGCGGTCTGGCTGCTGTCGTCGTGGCGAGAGGAGGCGAGCACGAGCGCCTGAATCGGGAAGTCGCCTCCGGCGAGCACTCGCTAGCGGAAGTGGATCATCCGGTGGATGGTGAGCCGCAAGGCGTCGGCGTTGTATTCGAAGGGCCTGAGCGTGCTGTCGACCTCCGTCCAAGCGAACAGGAGGTTGGCCATGGTCGAGTCGTTGTAGGAGCGGAGCAGCACCTTGGCCGCGTTGTCCCGCAGGAGCAGGGGGTTGGCGTCGTTGGCCCGGCTGATGGCCGTGTCGAGAGCGAAGCCGCTGGCCCAGGCGCGGAGGAAGGGCTCGCAGCTCGTGGCGGTGTCCGCGCAGATCTAGAGCGGGCAGCACGTCGTCTTGAACCCCGCGTCGAGCCAGTGGATCGCATTGACCGAGCCCCACGAGTTAGTCGAGTAGACCACGCGCAGCTTGGACCTCTGCTCGTAGGTCAACCCGTCCTTGAGGTCGCTCCGCACGATCATGATGTGCGCCCGCTGGTCGGCGAACGCAACGTAGCTCTTGCCGAGCTCGTGCGTGATGAAGATCAGGTCCACGGCCTTCGTCGTCGGGTGGCTCGTGATCTCGCGCAGCTTCGAGACGCGGCGCGCGCGCGTGGCCGATGTGCCGCGCACGACATGGACGCGGTTGTAGACGGGACCAAGGTGAGTGTGGGCCGGCGTGGCGGAATCGAAGCGTGCGAAGGCATTGAAGTACGGCTGCGCCTCCGTGGGCCCTTGCAGCAGGTCGTTGTGGAACACCAGCACTTCGCGCTCGACCCGCGTGATGGAGAACTGGCTTGTCGTGGGATAGGGGGTCTGGGCCGCGGCCAGCGGCGAGCTGGCGACGCCAGCGATGGCGGCGAGCAGGCAGGTGGCAAGGGTCTTGAGCGCGCGGATCACGGTAAACGTCCTTTCGTGGCTGGTTGGAGGCTCGGGTCGGGCGCGCGAGCGGCGCTCCTCACGCCTCTCCGGACAAGCCATGTGCAGTCTTCCAGGCGCCTTTTTGCGAGAAATCCGCCCCTCGGCCCCGGGCGCGCCCTCCTTGCCAGCGATCCGGTGACGCGTGGCGGGCGCCGAGTCGCTCGCCGAGACCGGGAGCGTCGCTCGGGAGCTCGTCGCATCGCTCGTCGCCTCGTCCAGTCGAGGGCTCTCGCCCAGCGCGATCCATGGGCCCTGACGCGCCGCGAGGCACTCCGCGAGCTCGATTGCCAGCGACGCGCCCTGCAGCGCATCGCAGGCGATGGCGAGCGTCCGCTCCCTCACGCAAGCGTCGCGTCCCACTGGCAGGACATGTCTGTGCAGCCACGCCGCCGCCTCACGGCGCGCCCTCCGTGATGAGCGACAGCAGGGTCGCACCCCAAGGCTGCGCCACGCCCTTCGACCTGCACGACTGCCTGCTGCTGCATCCACGACGGTCGCCGCGCCGCGGCCTCCGCCGCGAACGGGAGCGCTCTGTATCGGTCCAGCGCCAGGCGCCGCGCCCGCGCGACACGCGAGGCCAGCCGACGCGTTGGCAGCGATCGTCAACCCGCCCCATGAGTCCGCCACCGTTCCTCTCACCCATCACGGTCGCTCCTGCGCCAGAGGAATCTCGCGTGCTCGACCAGCGACCGCCGAGCTCGAGCGATTTGCGACGGGGGACGGGCCGACGCGACAAGCTGGAGCGTGCGCAGAGGGGGCGTCGGGGACGCGAGCGACGTTCACGGTGCCCGACAAGGCGCGAGTTCGAGGCGCAGCGGCCATCCAACGGTCCAGAGGGCCACAAGGATCGGCACGGAGGCGGTGGATCCGGGATTCCTGACGAGGATGGAGGGCCTTGCGAAGCTCGTGGCCCCGCGGCGCGCGAGTCGCCGACCGGAAGGCACGTCCATCGCGGCATCGCTCCCGCTTCCCCCCTTCAATTCACCCGCGGTGGTGGCGTACCCTCGAGCCATGCGCAGCGAGGGAAGGGAGAGCGCGGGTCGCGCCATCGGGCCGCGTGGACAGCTCGCGCTGGCCGCGGTCGTGGCTTTCGTGGCGGTCGGCGGATTCCTCGCGTTGTACGGTGCGCACCACGGCACCTCGGGCGCGACGCTCGGCGCCACAGGACTGGGCCTGCTCGCACTCGGCTCAGGGCTCGCCTTCTTTGCGTCGCGTCGCGGTGAGAACGGTGTGCCCATCGGCCTGCTGGCAGTCGCGGCTGCGGCGGGCTTGGTCGCGGCGCTCGCCTTGTGCGACCTGTTCCACCTGCGCCCCTATTTGCTGCTGCCCGTGGACCTGCTCGGGTTCTCGGAGAGCCCCTTCGTCACCGACCTGATCAAGCTGAGGCTCGGCGAACCGCTCTACACGCCGCTCCCCGACAACAACTCGTTTCCCTATTCCTGCGGGACGCAGGTCCTGACCTATTCGATCGCGAGCCTGCTCGGCGACGGGACCTCGATTCCGCTCCTGCGCTGTGTGCAGTTCAGCTACGTGCTCGGCGCGGTGGTCGTGGCGACGGCCGCGATGCGCTCGATCCTGCGCGCGAGCGGCCCGGCGGCGCATTCGCCCATGTGGCCGTGGAGCATCCTCGCGGCCGCGTTCCTCGTGCTGGTCGCCACCGACGGCCGCTTCAACCTGTACACGCACGCGCTCCACAACGACGGGCTCGTGCTGCTGCTCTCGGTCTGTGGGCTGTGGCTGCTCGTCGAGAACGCGCACGCGCCGCGGCGCTGGCATGCGCTTGCGATGGTCCTGCTGCCGGTCGTCGGCTTCTCGGTCAAGCAGAGCGCGCTCATCTGGGCCGGTCTCTTCGCGGCACACTTTCTCTTCGAGCGGCGCCTGCGGTGGTCTCTCGTGGTCGCGTACGGGCTCTGCGCGGGCGCGCTGGCCGGCCTCGTCGTCGGGGCCAGCTGGTGGGCGTGGGGCGACCCCTATCTCGAATGGACATTCGTCTCGCTCAGCCTGAAGAACGTCTCCTATGAGCGCGTGCTCGAGCACGGGTTCGCGGCCGCCGGCTACTTGGCGCTGGGCCTCGCGGGCGGCGTCGCGCTCGTGCTGAGGCCGCAGGCGCGCAGGCTGCTGTGGCCATGGCTGATGTCGCTTGGACTGTTCGGCGCCGAGATCTACACCAGCGGCGTGGCGGTGGTCTCGAATCACATCGGCCCGGGGGCCTTGCTGCTCTCGACATGGTCGCTGGCGGCGTTCGCGCTCGCATGGCGCGACGGCGACGCGGCGGAACCGGCGTGGAGGCGCCTCGTGCTGCTCGGCGCGCAGGTCGGGATTCCTGTCGCGGCCGTCGGCGCCCTGCAGCTCTACCGCGCGCCCAAGAACGTCTTGTCGGGCGACTTCCCGCGCTATGTCGCCGCGATCGAACGTGAGTTCGAGGGGCTCCCCGTGGAACAGGTGCTGCTCGACGCCGGAAGCTGGATCTACTTGCGGGAAGGCGTGCTCATGCGCGACCGCTCCGCTCCAGTATCGCTGCATGTCGGCTCCAACCAGACCGAGATCACGCGCACGGCGCTGGCGGACACGATCGAGCGCATTCGCGCGCGCAGCTACGCGCGCATTCTCGCGCGCGAGCTCGACACGCCCCGCACGCGCTACGACTTCGGCGATCGCGGCTCGGGCGTCAAGGCGGCGATTCTCGAGAACTACCGCATCGTGCGGCGCATCCCCGGCGTGCGCAACGTGCTCGAGTGGTGGCCCCCGCACCTTGTGAGCGAGGTCGTGGTGCTCGAGCCGATCGAGCCCGCGACGCGCTAGCGCGACTGCGCGAGGAATCGCTCGACGTACTCGGGCGCGTAGCGACGGATGCGATACATCGTCGCGCGGCGTCCCTTGTCGTCAAAATGGGGGACGAGGTACTCCCACACGCGCTCACCCGCCGTCGTCACCTCGAACGCCTGTCCCGAGAGCGAGTTGGCGACCAGCGTGTTGCCATTGGCGAGCCGCTGGCTGGAGCCCTGCCCGGAGGAGAAGAACGACTTGGGATCCGGCGCCCGGTATTCCCACACGATCTTGCCGGTCCACGGATCGACCTCGATCACGCGCGACCAGCCGCGCTCGAGCCCGTTGTCGTACACGAGGATGCGGCCGCCGTCGAGCACGCGCGCGTCGTGCGCGCCGGAGATCTCGCCGCGGCCCCAGCTCCACACGATCTTCTCCGCCTCGACATCGACGACGACGATGGCGTCTTGGTGGCGCATGCAGACGAGGACATTTTGGGGCGCGAAGATCGGGTGCTTCCCGTAGAGCTCCGTGCGGCTCATCCACTCGACGGAATTGGCGTGGATCAGGTCGACGATCGGGAAGCGCGGATCCGGGTTGGGCTTGACCTGCAGGAACTCGAGCGGCTGGGGAGCCTTGGCGAGCAGGTGGTACAGCGAGATCGACCGCAGGCGGCGGCCCGCGTCGTCGTAGAGCTCGATCGCATTGTCGATCACGTCGTGCTTGCTGTCGTGCCTCGGCAGGTGGCGTTGGATGGCCGTGAGCGTGACCAGCTGGCCGCGCGGCGTGAACTGCACATCGTGGTGCGCGCTCTGGGCGCTCTTCCAGCGCAGGCTGCCATCCCACGCGTAGCGAGCGAGGTAGTGGTCCTCGCAAGCCGCAGCCGCCTGCTTGCGCTGTCCCTTGCTCGAGCCCACCACGAGCAGATCGCCGTCGTCACAGAGCTCGACGTGATCCCAGTTCCGTCCGTCCGCGTCGCGCCAGCTGTGCACGAGCTTGCCCTGCGCGTCGACCAGGATGGCCTCCGCGCGCTTGCCGAGGCTCACGAGGTTGTAGCCCGGCTGGCTGCGATCTGCGTCGTACAGCACGACTCCCGACTGGTTCGCGTCCGCCTCCTCGAGCGAGAAGTCCGAGTAGCCCAGCTCGCGCAGCTTCTCGACCTCGGACTGCGGCAGCCGCGCATCGCTCACGGGTCTCGGCCCTGTCGGCGCAGGATCCGCAGTGTCGCCGCACGCGGCGAGCGCGCCGAGAGCCATCGACGCCAGGTAGAGGGGAAGCGAATTTCGCATGGCAGAGTGCCGAAAGGCGCGCAGTCTGATCCTATCGACTTCGTGCGAGCCAACAAGCCGCCCCGGCGCGTCCGACTGGCGAGTCCGCGAAAACGACTGTACGCGGGGTATCGGCTGCCCTAGCCTGACCCATGTCAGGCCCAGTCCGTTCGCAGCCGACGCACACCCTTCGAATCCCGATGCAAGCTTGCACGCAAGTATCGCGGCGATCCGCGGCACTCGTCGGGGTGCGCGTGGGCCTCATGTATGCCGCGTGCGAGGCCATGCTCGGGACGTGGCTGGCGCGAGCGACGACGGATGGCTTCGAGTATGCGCCTCAGAGCGCCATCTCGATCGCTCTTCACGCCCTGCTCTGCGCTGCGTTCGGCGCGCTTGCAGCCGCCTCGACGACGCGCTGGGCCCTGAGCATCGCGCGTCGGGTCGGGACGGATCCGCTCGCGGCGAGCGCGAGCTGCGCGACGTTCGCCGCCTTGCTCGCCGTGCTCTGGCTGCAGGCGCGTGACTTGGAGCCCGGACGTGCCGAGCTGCGCGACACGCTCGTGCTCTCGGTGGTCCTGCTCGTCACATTCGCGGCCGCGTGGACGAACGCTCGGTTCGCGCGCTGGCTCGCGGGGCTCGCATCCCCGTGGACCGCGTTCGTGCTGGTGTTCACCGTGCCGTGGCTCACCGTCGATGCGCTGGCCGCAGAGAGCTGGATGACACGTCGCGCGCTTGTGGCCGCCTGGGTGCTGCTGGTGCTGGCAGTGTCGACGCTGCTGCGCGCACGCCTCGAGTCACCCGCTGCGACGGGCTGGGCCGCGACGAGCGCCGCGCTCGTGCTGGCGTTCGGTGGCTGCATCTTCGGCACGGATGTGCTCGAGCAATCCCTGCCGCGCGCGACCGTGACGTCTCGGACTCCGGTCATCTTCCTCTCGCTCGACACCGTGCGTTCGGACCACATGTCCGTCTACGGCTACGAGCGCGACACCACGCCTCGCTTGCGCGAGTTTGCCGAGGGCGCGACACGCTTCGCGCGCATGTATGCAGCGGCTGACTTCACGCTGCCGAGCCACGCGAGCATGTTCACGGGACTCTATCCGCGCGAGCACGACGCGATCCCCGTGAAGGATCGTGCGCACGCACTGCCGCTGCGGCGCGAGCACGTAACGCTCTTCGAGCGCCTGCAGGCGGCGGGTTGGGCGACCGAGGGGGTGGTTTCGAACTTCGGATATCTCGGCCCGAACCACGGGCTCGCGCAGGGCTTCGAGCGCTACGACGCGCGCGTCCGGAGGCTCGCATTCCCGAAGGTCGCGCACTGCACGACGCGCAGGCTGCTGCACGAGCTGCTGTACGAGTGGCTCGAGCCGCACGAGTTCGACGTGATGTACCGCACGGCCGGCGAGATCGACGCCGCGCTCGAGGAGCGCCTCACCGAACATGCGGTGCGTCCCGACGGCCGTCCGCTCGCGCTGTTCGTCAACTACATGGACGCGCACATGCCCTATTCCCCGCCCGAGCCGTGGAGGTCCCGCTTCGCCGCGGGCGTCGCGTCCGTGCGCAAGTGGGACTACTACACGTGGAGGGCGCGCCTGTATCGCGGCGAGATGGAACTCGCGGACGCGCAACGGGACGCGCTGCTCGCGCTCTACGACGCTTCGATCGCCTATCTCGACTCGCAGGTCGGGGAGCTGTTCGATCGGCTCAAGCGCATGGGTCTGTACGACCAAGCGCTCATCGTCGTGGTCTCCGACCACGGCGAGGAGTTCGGCGAACGGGGCAATCTTGAGCACGGCATGTCCGTGCAGCTCGGCGAGTTGTGCGTGCCGCTGCTGGTCAAGCTCCCAGGGCAGAAGGAGGGCCGCGTCGTCGAGGATCTCGCCAGCGGTGTGGATGTGACGCCTACCGTTCTCGCGGCGCTCGATCTGCCGCGACCCGAGCCTTGCGCGGGTCGGGACCTATTCGCGGGCTCCTCGGGCGACCGCCCCGTGTTTGCGGAGCACTACCCATCGGCGTGGCATGTGCGCCATGCTCCTCAGCGGGCAGTGCACGAAACCGCGGCATTGTGGCGCGAGTTTCAACTGATCCGTCGCGACGACGGCCAACGCGAGTGCTGGCGCCTTTCTCCGCGCGGCGTGCCCACGCTCACGACGTCACCCTCCGATGGTTCTGAGGTGCTGCGCGAGCTCGAGGGCTGGACAGCGCAGCCCCGGCTGCGCGCCGAGGGTCGCCAGCGCGGCAACACGAGCCTTGAGGCGCTCGGCTACACGCAGTGAGCGAAAGCGAGCGCGCGGGGTTTCGTCAGCTGAATTCGACGTAGTACCACGGGCCCCAAAGGTGCAGGCGGTGGACGGCCGAGGCGCCGAGGACGTTGCGCGGCAGCGCGGTGAAGTCCTCCTCGACATGGTGGACGATGCCGCTCCTGTTGTCGGAGATGCCTTCCCGGACGAAGGCGCGGTGCGACTGGGGTGTTGGTGGGATTGACGCCCGTCCGTACCTGCACGTTGCTGTGGGTCGTGATGACTCCAGCGAGCGCCTGAGGCTGGTTTGGCCTAGAGGATGGAGCTCGAGGTCGTGCAGCCGAACGTACCGCCACCCGCGAGGCTCGCCACATTGTCGACGAGCGTGCAGCTGCTGGCACCGCGACCTTCCGAGGGCGTGCTGTCGCCGAGCGCAGCCCCGTGGCGGGCTCCGATCCGATTGCCGTCCGAGATCCAGTTCTGGGCGCGTGGGGAGGTCCCGGCGGCGAACAACAGGCAGGCAAGCGGCAGGCGCAGGGTGAAGGAGCGGGTCAACGTCCCGGGGGGAGTTTGTCTCGGGAGTCGCTCAAGGGCGGGCCGACCACGGTCTGGGGGAACAGGAACTCCCGAGGCCGCTCCCCGGAGTGCTGCGGGTCTTCCGCGCTCTCGTGGGGGGCATTCCTTCAGGAACGCCCGGGCTGATCTTGCTCGAAAAAATCGGCTCCGCCGTCGATCGAGCACCGGCTCCCGCTCCGAGCCCCTCCACGGTCGAGATCTGCCCCGGATCCCGCGCGGGCGCGGCCGACGGTGTCGGGCGCCCCCGGACGCGCCGAGCCTTGCCGCTCCCGCGCGCGCGGCTCGCGCGCCTACGGCCCGCGCTTCGCACCAGTGATCAGGAGGTTGCGCTTGGGGAGCGAGAAGATGAATGCCGCGACTGCGGACGCGCTCAAGCGCGAATCCGAGCCGTAGCCGGTGTTGTCGCGACTGGGCTGGTAGTAGAAGGTCCCGTCCGTGCACTGGGCCAGCGTGAACCACCAGCGATTGGCATCCATCAGCTTGCGCCAGCTCGCCTCGTCGACGTTCGCGGCAAGTGCTGCGTAACCCATCCCCATGATGGGCGATGCATGCGTATCGGGGAAGCTCTCCGGCCGCTCGCCGATGAGCCGCGAGTGCCTGCGCGCGCGCGACTTTATCGACGCGTCGGGCCATGGATGCATGTGCAGCGCGATGCCAGCGGCGCCCGTGCGCCCCATGTCGGCCCAATCCTGATCGCCCGCAACCTCGTCGCCGTACCAGACGTAGCCGTTCGAGCCCGCGCCTCGCTGGAGGAAGGCCGTGGCTGCGGCGAGGCGCTCGCGATCGACCTCCACTCCGCAGCGATGCATCAGCGACAACGCGAGCACGCCCTGCCCAGTGAGCATCGCGATCGGTCCGTAGCCCTCAAAGCCCGGATTGTGGCCCCAGCCGCCATGCTGCTCGCCCGAGCTCGTGGGGTAGCTGTCGGGGTGTGATTCCCTGACGCGCGGGTTCACCTGCGCGAGCGACATGTACTGCGACGACATGAGGAAGTTGCGCACTCCTCGAGTTCCCGTACGACCCACGATTCCCGTGTGCGGGCGTGATACTCGCTCAACACGATGGCCGCCGTCATGTAACGCCAGTTGATCAGGCTGTCCTGATCGACGGCCTTGGTCGTGTGCGCGTGGTGGCGCGCGCTGCGCTCGACCGCGGCGAGATGCTTGCGCTCTCCGCTGGTGAGAAGCGCCAGCGACGCGAACGTGTCGACTACGGAGTCGCCGAACGAGCCGTCGTCGCGCTGTGCCGCGAGCAGGTACTCGAGCAGTTCGGCGAGGACGCGCTCGCTCTTCCTGCACTCGGCCGGGTAGCTCGGCGCGAACTCTCCGTCGCGCGTCCCGATGGCCAGCGTCACGGACAGCGGCCTGCCGTTGCGCTCCAGCAGCAGCTCTAGACGTCCTTCGCCAACCTTGGACTGCGCGCCTCCAGCGCGTTCGCAAGGTCGAGCAGCGGCCCCTGCGGACCGAATACGTCCATGCCATAGCCGTTGCAGTGCGGCTTCGCGAAGCGTCCTCCTGCGACGCCGACGATGTGATCGCCGACTTCGACGCGCCCGGCTGCGCTCGAGCTCTCGAACACGTGACGCACGACCAAGTGCGTCGGCGCTTCGGCCACGAGCTCGACACGCAGGCCGGACCGACCGAGGTTGTAATCCCAGCCCGACACCACCGCGTCAGGACCTTCCGGCACGCGTTGGCTCCACGGCTGTCCGTCAGGGTGATAGTGAACCTAGGCGACGAGCGGTGCGGTTGCTGCGACTGCCGCTACGACGTGCTGGAGAAGCCACAACGCCCCGTGCAGCAGATCGCGAGTGCCACGAGGTGACGAGAGCTCGGCCATGCCCGCAAGCGTGACGCTGGCAGCACTGCGCAGCGCTTGCTCGCGCGAAAAGTGCGACTGGCGCGTTGCTTCGCAGGCAGCCACAGCGCTCGATATCCAGCTAGCTCCGATAGTTGTCGACGACGCGGTAGCGTTTCGCGACGAGATGGAAGGCGAGCGCGGCGACGAGGGCGAAGGCGGCGAAGAAGAACATCTGGAAGGCGATCGAGCCCATGCCCGACTGCTCGATGGCGCCGAGCACCGTGTCGTTTTTCACGCTGACGTTGACGATCAGCACCCACAGGTTGCCGACGGTCACCGCGAGGCTCCAGAAGCTCATGATCACGCCCTTCATCGAGGCCGGCGCCTGACTGTAGGCGAACTCGAGACCCGTCGCGGAGAGCAGCACCTCACCCGCGGTCAGCAGGATGTACGGCAGCACCTGCCATGCGATCGAGAGCGCCTCGCCACCGTCGATCACGAGCTGCATCGCACCGACCACGATCCACGACACGCCGGCGAGCGCCATGCCGAGCGCCATGCGCCCGAGCTGGCTCGGCTCCTTGCCGTGCTTGCGCAGCCACGGGTACACCACGAGGTTGTTGAACGGGATAATCAGCATCACGAGCGCCGGGTTGAGCGCTTGCATCTGCGCTGGACTGAACCACAGGGGCTTGGTCATCGCGTCCGCCTGAAACACCCACGTCGAGGCCTTCTGATCGAACAGCGACCAGAACGGCGTGACGAGCGCGAAGATCACCAGCACGCGCAGCACCGAACGCACGCCGTCTACGGCTTCGTCGGGATGCTTGCCCCGCGCGTTATCGAGCTCCATCCACGCGCCGAGCCCGACTCCGAACAGCACGAGCACGAGTGCGAGGCACAGCGCGATCACGATCTTCCATCCGAGCACCCAGATCATCGCGACGGAGCCGAGCGCGAGCACGCCGCCTGCGATGGCGAGCGCGAGGCCGGGTGTCACGCCGCCGCGCGCGGTCAGCGCCGTGCGGATGACGTTCGCGAAGGAATGCGGGTCCGGCGGCGCCGGCGGAACCTTCACGTAGCGCTTGCGGCCAGCCCAGAAGAACACGGTCGCGATCAGCATCAGCACGCCGGGGATGCCGAACGCCACCGACGCCGCCGGCCAGCCCCACCACTCCGCCGGCCCCGCGCCCTGCAGCAGCTTGGGCATGAACAGCGATGCGAAGAACGAGCCGAAGTTGATGATCCAGTAGAAGGCCTCGAACGCGACCTTGGCGAGTTGCTTGTTCGACCGGTCGAACTGGTCGCCCATGAAGGTCGAGACGAGCGGCTTGATGCCGCCGGAGCCGAGCGCGATCAGGAACAGGCCGGCATAGAAGCCCTTGGGCTCGTTCTCGTAGACCGCGAGCAACGCATGACCGATGCAGTACACGACCGACACCCACAGGATCGTCAGGTACTTGCCGAAGAAGCGATCGGAGATCCAGCCGCCGAGCAGCGGGAAGAAGTACACACCCGCCACGAAGACGTGGAAGATCTCCTTGGCCTCGCTCTGCGCCTCGGCCGCCGGCAACGTCGCGAAGAACGTCGAAGCGAGGAAGATCGTCAGGATGTTGCGCATCCCGTAGAAGCTGAAGCGCTCGCAGCCCTCGTTCGCGATGATGAACGGGATCTGTCGCGGCATGCGGGGTGTCTGGTTGGTACTCATCACGCGCAACTGTAGCGCCCGCCGTTCGCAACCGGCACCGCCTCAATCCGCGGTGCATCGCGCTCGCCAGCTCGCCGGATCCGAGAGTCGACGGGTGGCAGCATCTTCGAGGAACCCGAGAAGGACAACCAGGCGAGTGAGCGGGCTCCGACGCGACGGCATTCCCGCGCGGCGTTCGCAGGGACCGACAGTGAGCTCTTCGCGGGCTATCCCGACGCAGACAGCTGCCGGGTCGCTTCGGTCCGGTGATTCCGGCGACCATCACCACGATGGAGAGCACGGCCTCGGTGGCGTGGGGCTGCCCACGAGCCCCGTGTTGACGCCCAAGCCCGACATCGACTCGCCCGAGCGCAGCGTGCAGCGCGGCAGTACTCTTTCGCGGGCGCGTCCGGTGCTCACGCGCTCAGTCGTGGCTGGCGACGCGCAGAGTCAAAGAGTCGATGCCGTGGTTCAGCATGTGCCGGTTGTCTCGCGTCATGGCGCGCAGGAGTCGCAGCGAGAGGTCCGCCTCCAGGTCTGACTCGCTTGATTTCGGCAGCGTTGCGATGGCCGTCTGGAAGTTGACGTTCGCTGGCGTGCAGATCAGCTCCACCTCCGCCTCGTCTTCCACCGCCGTGCAGATGATGTGCACGCGCACCCGGGCGGTCGCGGGCTCCCGGCTCGCACGCCGCTCGAGCAGGTACAGCATCGATTCCTCGCAGGCGAGCATGAGGCGGCTCTCGGAGTGCTCATCCCAGCCGAGCCACGTGCTGAACGCGCGCACGACGAGCCGCACCTCCGAGAGCTCGCGAGCGACATTGGCAGCGAAATGCGGTCTCGGCTGCGGCGACGCAGGGACAACAGTGCCACCATCGCCATCGCGACCAGCGCGCCGGAGGTGGTGCCGTTCGAGAGAAACACTCGGGCCTACTCGGGCAGGCGAGCGTTGAACAGGTGGCCTCCTTGGAAGCCCATGCCGACCCAGAACGCGAGGCAGACCGACAGGCCTTCCTCGAAGGCGAGGCCGCCATCGGCGACCGACCGCAGGCCGTTGCCGAAGAGCAGCGCGATCCGCACCATGATGAACGAGCCAGCGACGATGCTCGGAATCGCCGCGATGATGGCGGTGATCTTCGGCGAGAACGCGAGCATCACCAAGAACAGCCCGTCCCAGAAGCCGACGCGCCGGGCCGCGACGCCGGTGAGCTCCATTACCGCGACGCTCGACGAATAGACCGTGTTCGGCACCGTGCCCAACAGCCCGGCGAGAAAGCTGCCCGTGCCGTCGGCGTTGATCGCTCCCTGCACCGCGCGGAAGTCGATCGGCTGCTCCGTCCTGTGGGAGGCACGCTGCACGGTCATGCCGTCGGCGTACGTCTCGAGGCATGCCACAAGCGAAATCAGCACGAAGGCGGGAAGCAGGCCCCGGAAAGCTGGCGAGAACTCGAATGAAAGACCGGGCCAACTGGTCGCCGGCGAGCCGATCCACGCGGCGCTGCGCACCGCATCGGCCTGCACCATTCCCGACGCATAGCCGACCGCAGAACCGGTCAGCACGCCGATGACCGGCGCCCACAGCCGCAGCATGCCCTTGCCGGTCAGGCTGAGGAGAATCATCGGGATGAACGTGCACAGAACGGCAGTGGCTGCGGCTACTCCCGTCTCGAACCCTGCAGGCACGCGCGCGAGCATGCCCCACACGACCGGTGCCACGGAGAGCGCCATCAGCATCATCACCGTGACGCCGACGGCCGGCGTCAGCAATCGCCGCAGGGCTACGAGCTTCCACGTGAAGAGGAAGGTGGTGAGCGCGGAGAGCGCCCCGAGCGTGGCGAGCAGCGGCATTCCGCCCGCCTTGCACGCCGCCGTCGCGACGCACACGAACGCGACGTTCGAGCCCACGAACAGCACCTAGCCGCTGCCGATCACGCCGATGCGGGAGCTCTGCAGCCACGTGGAGATACCCGGCGCGAACAGCGCAGCGAACACCACCCACGAGGTCTCGGCCGGTGACAGCCCGGCGGCCCGCGCGCCCGTGAGTGGCGTGATGAGAATCCCGGCCACGATCGACGCGACCACCTGCCCGCCCAGCGCAGCCGCCAGCAGGTGCGGCGGCTTCTCGTGCGGCTCGTGGCGAATGTTCGAGTCGTCTGACATCGCGGTGGCAGCGCTTGCTCGGTGGGGGAGCGGGGGAGAACTACCCAACGTTGACATGGCGCGACCCATTGCCGAGCGAAGCCGAACGAAGAG
>SXKQ01000030.1 GCA_005778045.1 Planctomycetia bacterium | reverse complement strand
GTTCCACGTTCTTCGCGCCCAGCTCGCACTGCCGGCGAAACAGCGCGACATGCTCCGGCGGTGTGCGTGAATCGGACTCGTCGACCAGCGCGAGCATCGGCACGTCGAGGTTGAGCAGCAGCTCGATCGGCTGGAACGGCCGGGCCGCGGACAGATCCTTGAACACCAGCACGGGCTGGATGCTGGCGACAGCGCGCACGCGCCGGCTCGTGCAACCCGCGAGCAG
Organism: Planctomycetia bacterium; assembly: GCA_005778045.1. Next base: position 24,456 of record SXKQ01000030.1, on the reverse strand, counting down.
CGCCAGCGTCCCGCCGAGCCCGAGCCCGATCACGCCTAGATTGCGCGCATCGACGCCCGGGCGAGCGACGAGCGCGCCGAGCGCGCTCTCGATCCGGCCGAGTGAGCCGCGATCGGACGTCGGGTCGAGCTCGACTTCGCCCAGCACGAAGCCCGCTTGCGCAAGCCCACGCTCCGCGGCGTCCCAGCGCGCCGCGCCGGGCTCGCGGATCCACAGCCAAGCCGGACTCGCCATCGCGCAGCGCCTAGTAGCCCTTGGCTGCCGTGGCCTGATTCCACTTGCCGCTTTCTCGCAGTTCGACGAGGGCCGCGACGAAGGCGTCGAGCTCGCTCCACGTCGTGTAGAAGTGCGGACTCACGCGCAGGCCGGCCTCGGGCCGGTGGTCGACGAGAATGCCGCGCTGCTCGAGCGCCGCGACGAACGACGGGCCGTGCTCGTCCGCGCGCAGGCGCACCGTGAGCGATCCGCCGCGTTGGGCGGGATCGACGGGGCTGCCAGACTCGAAGCCATTGTCCGCGAGCGCGTGCCGCAGCGACTCCGTGAGCGTCACCGAGTGGCGCCGGATCGCATCGACGCCGACCTCGAGCACCATCTCGTAGCCCGCGCTCGCCTGCAGCAGGCTCGGCACGGCCGGCGAGCCGTTCAGGAAGCGGCGAATGCCCTTTGCGTAGCGTTGTGCGCCGAGCTCGAACGCGAACGGCGCCGCATGTCCGGCCCAGCCCGTGATCAGCGGTTCGAGCTTGTCCTGCAGCTCCGGCCGCACGTACAGGTAGCACGCGCCCGGTCCACCGCAAAGCCACTTCACCGAGCCGCCGGTCACCATGTCGGCACCGAGCTCGCGCACGTCGACTGGCAGCGTGCCGAGCGACTGGTACGTGTCGAGCAGCACGAGCGCGCCCACCGAGCGCGCCTTCGCGCAGACGGCCTTCGCGTCCTGCACGCGGCTCGTGCGGAACAGCACGTGGCTGATCGGAACGATCGCCGTGCGCTCGTCGATCGCCGCGAGCAGGCGCTCCGTGGGCACCACGCCCCCCGGATCGCTCGGCACCATCTCGATGCGCGCGCCGTAGCGCTTCCAGCCCTCCCACGCGTACATGTTCGTGGGGAAGTTCTGATCGGTGTACACGACCTTGTTGCGCGGGCCGGAGAAGTCGAGCGCGGTGGCGACGATGCCCTCGATCAGCGAGACGTTGGTCTGCATCGCGACCGAGTCGGGCTCGGCGTTCAGGATGCGACCGAGCGTGTTGCCCACGCTCACCGGCGCATCCCACCAGCCCTCGCCCCACGAGCGCACGCCGCGGGTGGCCCACTGCTCGGTGTACGCGAGCAGCTTCTCGCGCGCCGCGAGCGGCATCGCGCCGAGCGAGTGCGTCACGAGGTAGGTCGTCTTGGCGAGGATCGGAAAGCGCGGACGCCAGCGCGCGGCGAACGCATCGCACTCGGCGAGGCGCGCGCGCAGGTCAGGGGTCGTGGTGCTCGTCATGGGACTCACTTCTTGCGGGGAGCGGGAAGCTCGAGGCCGAGCGCAGCTCCGTTGGGCAGCGCGAGCTGACAGCGCTCGAGGAACGGGGCGAGCGCGTCGAGATACTCGCGCACGATGCGCGCGACCGACTTGCTGCGCAGCGAGAGCTGCAGCGCACGCACATCGCCGGCGCTGTCGGGGCGGCCGAGCGAGAGCAGCGTGATCACGAGCCAGCGGTTGACGAGTTGCTGGGCGTGGGGCCGGTTGGTCGCGTCCGCGCAGAACTCGAGGAAGGCCGAGTCCTCCGGCTCGTCGAGCGGGCGCAGCTCGGAGAGACGCGTGGAGGCGATCTTCGCGAACTCCTCGCAGGACGACTCGGTGTACGCCGAGAGCGCGTGCCACGAGACGCGCTCGCACAGGAACAGGCACACCGCGAGCTCCATGCGCGTGGTCGGGTACGGCACGCGTTCCATCTTGTTGCGGACAGCGGACACCACGTCGCCCATGCCGAGCAGCGCGTAGAGCCGCTCGACGTCCGCGAACTGCTCGAGCGAGTCCGCGAGCGCGCGGGTGACGCGCAGCTTGTCACGCACCTCTGGCAGGAAGCGCAGCCCATGGCCGCGAATGTTCGAGAGCATCAGCTGCCGGTAGGCTTGGCCCTCGAGGATTTTGCGCAGGATGCCGCGCGTTTCTTCGTCGTAGGTACGCATGGTGGGACTCGCGGGAGTTCCCGCGGGTCGCACAGTCTACGACGCAGGCGCGATTCCGGTCAGCTTGTCATCGGGGATCACCAGCCGCTCGACCACCTGCCCGTGGCGCATATGGCGCTCGATGATCTCGTCCACATCGGCCACCGTGACACGCCCGTACCACACGTTGTCGGGGTACACGACCACCACCGTTCCAAACGCACACTGGTCTAGGCAGCCCGCCTTGTTGGGCCGCACGATGCGCTTGAAGCCCTGCTCGTGCAGTTTCTTCTTGAAGGCCTCGGCCACTTCCGACGCGCCGCGCGCCTTGCAGCAGCCGCGCTCGTCTCCGCCCTCGCGCTCGTTGGTACAGATGAAGACGTGTCGCTGGAACTTCGCCATGGATCAACGCTCCTTGAGCCGCGCCAGCAAGGCGCGTGAGAGGATCAGCTTCTGCACCTCGCTGGTGCCCTCGTAGATGCGCAGCGCGCGCACGTCGCGCCACAGCTGCTCCACGATGTTGCCGCGCACAACGCCCTGGCCGCCAAAGTGCTGCACCGCGCGATCGCAGACGTAGGACGCGTTCTCGGTCGAAAACAGCTTGGCGCGCGCGACTTCCTCGACGGCTCGCTCGCCGCGATCCACCGCCTCGGCGGCCTCCGTCACGAGCAATTCGGCGGCGCGCAGGCGCGTGTCCATCTCCGCGAGGTCGAAGGCGAGCCCCTGATTCGCCGCCAGCGGCTTGCCGAACTGCGAGCGCGTCGAGAGGCGCATCAGCGACTCGTCGAGCGCGCGTCGCGCGAAGCCATTGGCGGCGGCCGCGACGCTGGTGCGGAAGCGGCCGAGCGTGGCGAGTGCCACGTCGAGGCCGCCGCCGACCTCGCCGAGCACGTGCTCGTCCCCCACCTCGACGCCCTCGAGCAGCAGGTCGCCGATCGGATGCGGGCTCGTGACCTCGAAGCGCCGCGTCGAGAGACCCGGGGCGTCGCTGCGCAGCGCGAACATCGTCAGGCTGCCCTTGCCGTTGTCGCCCGGCTCGCCCGAAGTGCGCGCGAGCAGCGTGTAGAGTCCCGCGACGCCCGCGTTGGAGATGAAGGTCTTGTGGCCGGAGATCCGCCAGCAGCCACCGACGCGCTCGGCGCGCGTGGAAACGAGCCCGAGGTCGGAACCGGCGCCCGGCTCGGTGAGCCCGAAGGCCGCGACGAGTTCGCCGCGTGCGACGCGCGGCAGGAGCTCGCGGCATGCGGCTTCCTTGCCCGAGCGCGCGAGGCTGTAGCTCCCGAGCCCCTGCATCACGAGCATCACGTCGAGCATCGCGCTGTGGTACGCGAGCGGCTCGCGCAGCGCGCACATCGCGCGACAGGACACGTCGTCGTCCGCCGCGAGGCCCTGCGCTGGCGCACCGCCCCACTTCGCGGGCACGCTCCACGCCGTGAGCCCGGCCTGCGCGACGAGCGCGAGCGCGCGCCGCGCGGCCGCGGTTTCGTCGAGACCGGTCAGCTGCGGTTCGCCCGCGCGACCAACCGCGCGCGCGGACTCGCGCAGTGCTGCGAGGACCCGAGCGCTCACGACCGCGCCTTCACGTTGGGGAAGTCGGGCGCGCGCTTCTCGAGCGAGGCGCGGTAGCCCTCGAGGTAGTCGGGGTGCTTCATGCACTCGGCTTGGATCCAGCCTTCGGCCGCCATCGCTTCGCCGAGCGTCATCGACGCCTCGGCGTTGAGCATGCGTTTGGTGACCGCCATGCCCAAGGTCGGGCCTGCCGCGAGCTTGCGCGCCCACTCGAGCGCGCGCGCCTCGAGCTCATCGGGCTTGCAGACCTCGTTGTAGAGCCCGATCTCGTAGGCGCGCTGCGCCGCCATGAAGTCGCCGAGCATCAGGAGCTCGCTCGCGCGCCCGAAGCCCACGATACGCGGCAGGAGCCACGCCGCGCCCATGTCAGCGCCCGAGAGGCCGACTTTCGTGAACAGGAACGCGATCTTCGCCGTGTCCGCGGCGACGCGCACGTCGGCCGCAATCGCCATCACCGCGCCCGCCCCGCAAGTCGTGCCGTTGAGCGCGGCGACGATCGGCTTCTCGCAGCGGCGCATGTTCTCGATCAGGTCGCAGGTCATGCGCGTGAAGGCGTAGAGGTCCGCCTCGGGCACGTCGAAGAGCCGCCCGATGATGTCCTTGACGTCGCCGCCCGAGCAGAAGGCACGGCCCGTCCCCGTCAGCACGATCGACCGCACGCTGGCGCGCGAGTGCAGCGTCGCGAACGCATCGCGCAGTTCCGCATAGGAATCGAAGGTGAGCGCGTTGAGGCGCTCGGGACGGTCGAGCCGGATCGTGGCGACGCCGTCCTGCTCGCTGTAGCGAAAGTGCTGAGGTTGCATGGGATCCTAGCGCGCCTTGCGCGACGCCTTGGGCTTGGGCTTGGCCTTGGGCTTGGCTTTGGGCTTCGCCGGGCGCACGCGCACGTTTCCGCGGCCCGTGCCCGGCGCGACCAATTTCGGGTCGAGCGCGGCGTCGAACACGCCATCGGCAAAGTCGGCTTGATCGAACTGCGCGCGCAGCTGGGCGTCGGTGAAGAGCCCCTTGTCGATCGCGAGGTCGGCGATCGCGCGCACTACGAGCGCCACGCGGGCGAGGTCGCGCTCGAGCTCCTCCAGCTTGCGCACAGCCTGAGTCCGACGGTGGGCGCTCACCAGAGCGAGCTCGCGCGTGCGCTGCTCAAGCTCGCGGATTGCGGCGAGCTGGGGACCGAGCGCGCGCTCGAGCGGTGACTTGGCATCCATGGCGAGACTCCTCGGGAAGACCAGAACGGAACGAAGGTCAGGGCAGGGCCGCCAGCGCCTGGATCTCGACCTGAGCGCCTTCCTCGAGCAGATCGGCGACTTCGACGAGCGCCATGGCTGGATAGTGGCGCCCGACGAGCTCCTTCCACGCCGCGCCGAGCTCGTGCGTGCAGGCGAGGTAGGCGCCCTTGTCTGTGACGAAGATCGTGAGCTGGAGCAAGTGCTCGGGGCCGCCGCCCGCCGCGCGCACGACGGCCACCACGTTGGCGAGCGCCGTGCGAAACTGCAGCGGGAAGTCGCCGCGCCCCACGAGGCGCTGCTCGGCGTCCCACGCAATCTGTCCCGCCACGGCCAGCAGACGCGAGCCCGCGGGCGCGAGCACGCCGTTGGAGTAGCCCTTGGGCGCGGCCCACCCCGGCGGCTGGATTGGTTCGAGCTTCATCGCGAGGCGGGATGATAGCGCGGCACGCCGCCGTCGAGCTCGACCAGAGCGCCGTTGGTGCCGCCCTCGAGCAGTCCGCGCACCACGCTGGCGACCTGCTCCGGCCGAACCAGCTTTCCGGCCGGATTTTCCGCCGCCAAGAGCCCCCGCGCCTCGGCTTCGCTGCGCCCCGTCTTGGCCACGATCGCGCGCACCGACGCGTCGGTCATCGGCGAGTCCACGTAGTGCGGGCACACCGTCGCGACCTGCACGCCGGTCCCTTCGAGTTCGAGCGCCGCGGCCCGCGCCCAGCCGAGCAGCGCATGCTTCGAGGCGCTGTAGGCTGCGACGTAGCGATAGCCGCGCAGCGCTGCGGACGACGCGACGTTCACGATGCGGCCGTAGCCCGCAGACTTCATCGCGGGCAGCAGCCCCTCGGCCATGCGCCGCGCGCCGTGGAAGTTGATCCGGAGGTGCCGCTCGTAGAGCTCGTCCGCGTTGCCGTCCCTCGGGAGCAGCGGTGCGCTGACTGCGATGCCGGCGTTGTTGACGAGCCAATCGACCGGACCGGCGAGCTCGCGGGCGCGCGCCAGCGCCGTGGCGATCGAGTTCGCGTCGCCGACGTCGAGCTGCACTGCGAAGGCGCTGCCTCCGCTCTCGCGCAGGTCCTGCGCCGTGCGCTCGCACTCGGGCAGGGTGCGCGCGGCCAGCACGACTGTGGTCCCCGCGCCGGCCAGCTCGGCGGCGATGGCGGCGCCGAGGCCGCGACCGGCGCCAGTGACGAAAGCGACGTGGCGAGCGCTCATGCCCCAGATTGTCGCCCTTCGCGCGCGGGGTTGTCGAGACTGCGCACCGCGGCGACGGGAATTTAGATGCGCAGGATGCTGGCTTCCCGCGCCATGTCGTCCCACGAGCACTGGCGCGAGGAGCTGCAGTCGGCGTGGCTGTACCGAGAAAGCGCGCGCGTCGAGCCGGACGCCGCGGCGCGCACGATGTTCGGTGAGCTCGCGGCCGAGGCCGCGCACTGGGCCAGCCGCGCCCGCGTTCCGCTGGACGTGTTCGTGCCGGGACGCTGCGCGCGCGTGGTCGCGCGACTCGTGCGCATCCCATCGGGCCGCGGGATCGAGTTCGAGGAAGCGCGCACCGTCGCGCGCAAGCGCATGTCCGATCCGGAGCATGCGCTCGACACGCTCGCCCGCGAGCAGCTCGGCCTCGATCCGGACGAACTCGGCTCGCCGTGGGGCGCCGCGTGGACGAGCTTCCTTGCGGGACGAGCCCGCAGGCCATCCGCGAGCGCATCCAGCGGGGGACGTTGCCGGTCGAGCGTGGGCCCGCCTCGAGGGCGTATCGTCGCCATGGTGTCGGCCTGAGCCGTTGGCAAGGTCGGAGACGAGGTTGCACAAGCGTCAGATGCAAGGTTGGCAAGGGCCGGAGACAACCTCGCCGAGGCCATTCCAAACCTTGCGCGCGCAGCGGTCGAGCTACGGAAGCTCGAAGCCGACGAGGACCACGGCGAGGAGCTCGCACTCCGAGCTCATCTCGCAGCAGTTCGGGAGAAGGTTGCTCGCCTGTCGGGCACGCTGGCGCTGTCCGAGAAGGTCGAGCAGTCGGCCCAGAGGCACGCGGCCAAGCTCGAAGCGAAGCTAGAAACCGCGCTCGAGAAGCTCGAAACCTCGACCCGCGAGGCCCTGTCGCTCGCGCACCAGCTCGGGAGGGTGGAGGGGCAACTTGCCTGCGCCATCGGACAGCTCGAGGACTCGCCTCGGCCTTGGTTGCGGCGCCTTCTGGGGCGCTGGCATCGGTCTCGCGCGCGCACGCGAGAGGACGCCGGAGCTACAGAATCCGCGAGCCGGCCTCTCGGATGAGGCGCGACCCGCGGCTCCCTGGCTGTCGTGGCTGCTACCGGCCCTTAGGGGTGCAGGTGTACCAGCCCTTGCCCGAGGGCTTGGGGCTGCCAACGCAGCGGATGCGCGTGGCGCAGGCCTGATAGCCGACGGCCGAGCGGGGCCCCGAACTCTTGCCGCCCATCAGCGCTGCCCCCCGTTCTGCTTGAACGGGCAGCGAAAAGAGAGCGGAGGAGGGTCGGAGATTACAGTCGTGGTTTGAGCAAGACGGCTTCCTGTGCGAGCGCTCGCGGTGGAAGTTGTGCGCCGAGCGGAGCTCAGGGACCTGCGTAGGCCCCCCAAAAAAACACCGCGTCAGCTCAAGACGAGCAGCCTCAGGAGGCGCCTCTCACCCACCGCCGCGCTTTCGAGCGGCCCAATATTCTGGGGAGCTGGCCGTATGCCCCAAGGTGCTCCGGTGCCCATTCGCATTTCGGGCTGGTTTCGGAACCCGATCGCGCAGCCGCTCAGAGTTGCGCGACAGCGGACATGCCCGCTGAAATCGGCGCAGCGGCGAGAATCAAGGGCCTCGGGCTGGAACGACCCCGACACGGGGGCCCCGGCGGCAAGCTCCGACCGACCCGCGCGCTGGCAGCGCAACCTGCACCTCGAGTCCCGGCGAGTGTCTTGGCTCGACGCTCTCCAGTCGGACCTCGTCGCCCGGCCCCGGCTCGCGGAAGAGCGGCGGAGGTCACCGTGAACGCCACGGCGATCATGCGCACGAGCTGCGCGCAGCACTTGGGCCTGCGGGCGGGCGTCGTCGTGTTCGCCGGGATCTGGCTCGCGCCCTCCGGCGCGCCATTCCTCGCCGCGTGGGCGCTCCTCGCCAGCTGAGTCCTGCTGAGCGCGCAGGTGACATCGACGCCACGCCGGCCGTGGATCGCGCTCGGCACCATGGCCCGCGCGCCGCTTCCGCTCGCCTGAGAGGCCGCACCCGGCTGGCTCGCGGCGACCTGTCTCGGACTGGTTACGGGCGCGGTCCCCTTCCAGTTGTGGATCGAGGATGTGCGCCGTTCCCCGCGACGCGCCGAGTTCGCGTTGTTCCTGATCGCGAAGCCCGGCGTGGCGCTTCTGTACCGCTGGCTGGAGGCACATCAGAACCAGCTCGGGGCGGAGAGCGTGAGCGCCTCCCAGTTCCTGTTCGTCGCCAGCGCGGAGGCTCAGTCCTGCCTTGCGCTTGTTCGCGACGAGCGAGAACGCGCCATCGCCTCGATCGCCCTCTCGCAGTCGTCGCTCGTCCTTGAGGGAGCGCAGTACTGCTCGCGGTCCTGATCGAGCCACGGCGACTGCACGGCACCGCGCGCCTGTCGCTTCGCCACGCGCTGGTCGACGTGGAGCCGGCCCTGCACGCCGCCTTCGTGGCCTGTGGCTGGGCCTTCGTCGGCGTCCCGGGAGGGAAGGCGTTCTTTGCCGAGGACCTGCTGTTTTACGAGTTGGTGCACGCCGCGCCGCTCGCGACGATCCTGCTCGTGGCGACGACGGGCTGCAACGCTGTCGCGTTGTACCGCGTGTAGCTCGGCACGTTCTGTGGCTCGCGGCGCAACGGGTCAGCGAGCTTTGCGCGCGAGCGGGACGCGAGCCTGACTGACAACGGACGCTGGCTCCTCGGCAGCCTCCTGCTCGGCACGGCGACGGTCTACATGCTCGGGTTCCTGCCCATGCCCACGCTGGTTGCGCACTAGAAGAAGAGCACCTGCGCGCCGATCGCGACGCCGGCGAGATCGGCCACGACGTGGGTCCACCATCCTGGCCAGAGCGAGCGCCAGCGCAGGTAGCACAGCGACCAAGCGCAGCCCGCGACGAACACGGCGAGCGACGCCGCGAGCCCCGCCTGCGTGCCGAACAGCACGCAGAATGTGACCACGTGATGCGAAGTAAAGAGCAGCGCGGCAAGGGGCACGGCGCGCAGCTCGCCCACAAGCTCCGCGCAGCGGCGGAACACGAACCAGCGCCAGAAGTACTCCTCGAGCAGCGAGTTCGCGAACGAGATGGCGAGCGCCGCCACGGCGAAGCGCAGCGGTGTGCCGATGCCGGAGGTCTCGACGCTGCGCCGCAGCGCTTCCGGGTCGAGCAAGCGCTCGCCGACGAGCGCATAGCCTCCGAACACCACCGCAATCACGGCCAAGGAAATCGCGCTGGCGCCGAGCCACGCCTCGCGCCGCCGCGCGGGAGCGAGCGGCGACCATGCAATCGGCTCGCGCACGACCCACAGGAGCCAGACCAGCGGCGCGAGCGCGATCCAGGCGCGGGCGACCATGTAGACGCCCTGCCCCACCGCACCCGGCAAGAGCACGTAGGCCGCGAGCGAGCCCACGGTCGTTGCAGGCGCGGTCAGTGCGAGCGCGAGCAGCGCGCGCCGTCGGTCCGGTGTCGGTTCCACTCACCCAAGGATCGCCCCGAGCAGGCGGTCTCGCGAGTCAAACGCGCCGCACGAAGCTACAAGCCGCGCTTATCGACGCCCGCTAGGCCATGCCGCCGTTCACCGACAGCACCTGCCCGGTCATGTACGCGGCGCCCCTCGACAGCAGGAACGCCACCACGCTCGCCACTTCCTCGGGCTTGCCGAAGCGGCGCAAGGGGATGCGCTCGACGATCTCGTCCTGCGGTAGGCCGGCGGTCATATCGGTCTCGATCAGGACCGGCGCCACGCAGTTGACCGTGATCTGACGCTTGGCGAGCTCCTGCGCGAGCGAGCGCGTCGCGCCGATGATGCCGGCCTTCGAGGCGCTGTAGTTGACTTGGCCCTTGTTGCCGGCGACGCCCGAGACCGAGGAGAGCGTGACGATGCGCCCGCCGTCGCGCAGCTGCACCATCGGCATCACCAGCGGCTGCAGCACGTTGTAGAAACCGTCGAGGTTGGTGCGCAGCACGCGGACCCAGTCCTCGCCCTTCAGTGACGGAAACGGGCCGTCCGCAGTGACGCCCGCGTTGCACACCACGCCCCAGTAGGCACCCGAGGTCGCGACATCGGCCTCGAGCGCGGCCTTGGCAGCGGCACGGTCGGCGACGTCGAACGGGACGAGCGCCACGGTCGCGCCGAGCGCGCGGCAGGCAGCGGCGACTTCCTCGGCGGCCGAGCCTTGCGAGCGGTAGTTGAGCGCGAGGTCGAAGTCCGCGCGGGCGACTTCGAGTGCGATGGCCCGACCGATGCCGCGGCTGGCTCCAGTGACGAGAACACGGCGCTTCTTCGGGCTCATGGGCCGAACAGGGTACGCGCCGCCGGGGTGCGCGATCCAACCCGAGGCGCCGATTCGCGGTTGCAAGCGCCGCGCGTGCGCCGAAGATGCTCAGCATGCCCCGCCCCCACCCGATCCCGGAGACACGCTGGCCGATGCGCGCGGAGGCCACTGCCAGCCGCCTGTTCTCGCCGCAGCGCTGCGGTGCGTTCACGGCGCGCACCCGCACGTGGGTGCCGGCGATGGTGCCGTGGCGCGCGACCGAGGACGGCGAGGCGACCGACGACGTCGTCGACTGGTACCGGCGCTTCGCCGACGGGCGCCCCGGCGTGATCGTGATCGAAGCGACGGGCGTGCGCGACGTTCCCAGCGGACCGCTGCTGCGCATCGGGCACGAGCGCTTCGTCGCGGGGCTGCGGCGCGTCGTCGAGGCCGTGCGCGAGGCGAGCGGCGGGGAGACGCGACTGCTCGTGCAGCTGATCGACTTCCTCGCCGTGCGCCGACGCCCGGATAAGGACAAGTTCGTGCGCCGCTTCCTCGACCTGCGGTCCGTGCACCGCGAACGGCTCGCGGCGCTCGCGGGCGAGACTTGCGCGCGCGGGAACGACATGGACGTGCGCGAGACCCTGCTCACGCTGCCCCACGAGCAGTTGCTCGCGATCCTCGAGCCGCGCGAGCGCGAGTCCCTCGAGTACGGCTACCGCGAGCGCGTGACCGACACGACGCTGCCGCACATCGCCGCGCTGCCGCAGGTCCTGCCGCCGCTCTTCGCCGACGCCGCAGCGCGCGCGCAGGCCGCGGGCTTCGATGGCGTCGAGCTGCACTGCGCGCATGCCTACACGCTGGCCTCGTTCCTCTCGCGCACGAACGATCGCGCCGACGGCTACGGTGGCTCACCCGCTGCGCGCGCGCGACTTCCGCTCGAGGTCTTTGCCGCCGTGCGCGCGCGCGTGGGGCCGAGCTTCACGGTCGGCGCCCGCTTCCTCGGCGACGAGATCATCGCGGGCGGCTCGCGCAGCGAGGATGCCTGCGACTGCGCCGAGCGCTTCGCGCGCGCAGGGATGGACTTCCTGTCGCTCTCGACGGGCGGCAAGTTCGACGACGCGGCCCAGCCCAAGGTCGGCGAGGCCGTCTACCCGTACACGGGCCGAAGCGGCCACGAGTGCATGCCGACCGTGCGCATCGACGATCCCGCGGAGCCCGGTGCGCGCGGGCCCTTTGGTCGCAACCTGCATCTCGCCGCCCAAGTGCGCGCGCGCGTGCGTGCCGCGGGCTGCGACACGCCGGTGGTGGGCGCAGGCGGCATCGCGACCTTCGAGGCTGCCGAGCACGCGCTCGCGGACGGCACCTGCGACTTCGTCGCCGCCGCGCGCCAGTCCCTCGCGGACCCCGACTGGTGGCGCAAGGTCGAGGAGGGACGCGGCGCGAGCGTGCGACGCTGCAAGTTCACGAACTATTGCGAAGCCCTCGACCAGCGCCACCAGCAAGTGACCTGCCAGCTGTGGGATCGCGACCGCGCGTCGCCCGCGCCGTGGGGCCGCGAGCACGTGACCCTCTCCGACGACGGCAAGCGCCGCCTGCTCGCCCCGCCCGATCCGCGCTGACGCCGCCCGTGGGAAACGCGACCGGCGCCGCGGTGGACCCCCCCGCGGCGCCGGCCGTGAGTCGACTCCGAGCTCGCTCAGCCCGTCGTGACGGTCGCGGTGAACTTGATGTCGCCTTCCTGGATCGACTCGCTCTTGAAGGAGGTGCCCTGGAAGTCGCCCTCGCGGCGCGACTCGACCTTGAGCGTGCCGTCGATCGAGAGCGACGCGGGGAGCTTGGCCTGCGGGTCGAAGAGCAGCTTGCCCTCGAGCTCGATCGAGTAGGTCGTCTCGACCAGCGTCGGGACGTTCGGCTCGAAGGCACGGCCGCGGCCACCGCCGCCCATGCCCGGCTCCTCCATCGAGCCCGAGGCCGTGATCTCGAGCTTGATCACGCGGTAGCTGGTGCCGTCGACCTCTTCGAGCTCCTCGGCAAGGGTGGCCTTGCCTTCGAGGTCCGCCTGCATCAGCACGGCGCCGGCCATGCTTCCGCGGGGCCCACGCGGCCCACGGCGACCGCCGCCGCCTTCGCCACCGCCACCACCACCGCCGCCCTCCTGGGGGCGCTGGAACAGCACGGCCGAGAGGTCGATCCCGAGGCCACGCTGGATCACGTCCTTCTCGAGTTCCCAGCTTTCGCCTGCGGCGACGTCGCCCTCGGGCAGGAACTCGTCGAGCGCCAGCGTCAGGTGGTGACCGACGAGCGCCTCGCCCGGCGCGTCGCCTTCCTTGACCTCGGCCACGACCTTGCCTTCCTCGTCGAGGCTGAGCTCGACCGTCACGCCGTCGAGCGCGCCCTTGCGCTCGCGCGTCTGCTCCTCGCCGCCCATGGTCATCGAGGAGGAGCCCTCAAAGTCACCGAAGGTGCGCTTGACCTTGGTCGGCTTGCCATCCTTGTGCTCGAGCACCTTGTCGGTCCACGTGACCTCGCTCGCCTCGCCCATCGCCATGCCGCCCCCGCCGCCGGGGATCTCGACGGGCTGGCCGTCGCGCTCCATGCGCATGGAGGTGGTTTCCATCTCCATCTCCATGGAGCTCGTGTAGCTGAGGCTGCGCTCGGCGGTGTAGTCGGTGCGGAGCTCGACCAGCGCGAAAGCTGCGAGCCCGAGCGCGGCGACAGACCAATTGCGGACGTTCATCAGGTTTCTCCTCGTTGGGACCCACCCCGGCCGGGGCGGCAGTGTGCGGGGCACATGGTACGAACCGCCCGCCCCACGCAAGGTTCCGATCTCCGGAACTGGATTCTGGGCTACTCTCGGAGAAGCATGCCGAAGTTGGCGGGGCACCTGGTGGACGGGATCTCGATCGGGGGAGTCGAGACGTGCATCGATTTCCCCGAGCTCAAGCTGTGCTTCGACCTCGGGCGTTGCCCGGACGCGGCGGTGCTGCGGCCGACGGTGCTGTTCACGCACGCGCACATGGACCACATGGGCGGGGTGGCGTGGCACGCGTCGACGCGCGAGCTGCGCAACATGCCGCCGCCGAACTACGTCGTGCCGCGCGAGAACGCGGACGACTTCGCGGCGCTGTTCGAGACCTGGCGGCGGCTCGATCGCGGCTCGATGCGGCACTCGGTCACGCCGCTCGGGATCGGCGAGGAGCTCGAGCTGCCGTGCAAGCTGTTCGCGCGGCCGTTCCGCTCCCCCCACCGCGTGCCGTGCCAGGGCTACGGGCTTTGGCGGCGCCAGCGCAAGCTGAAGGTCGGCTATCTCGGGCGCTCGAGCGCGGAGCTGCGCGAGCTCGGCGAGCGGCTCGGCGACGAGCTCTACGACTGGACCGAGGTCCCCGAGGTCGCGTTCACGGGCGACACGCTCGCCGACGTGGTCGAGCGCGAGGAGGTCGTGCGCAAGGCGCGGCTGCTCGTGATCGAGGTCACGTTCGTCGACGAGCGCGTGAGCGTCGAGAAGGCGCGCTCGAAGGGCCACGTGCACTTGGACGAGATCGCCGAGCGCGCCGACCTGTTCGAGAACGAGGCACTGCTCTTCACGCACTTCTCGTCGCGCTACCAGCCGTACCAGATCGAGCGCGCGCTCGACCGGCGGCTGCCGCCGCACCTGCGCGAGCGTGTGCACGCGCTGCTGCCGCCAGTCGGCCCGGGCTTCGAGGTCGAGGAGCGCTAGCCCTGCGCGGGCCGCGCGCGGCGTAGCTCGGTGACCGCGCGCACGATCAGGAACAGCGCGAGCCCGACCAGCACGAGGGCCACCACGCCGTTGGCGCGCGAGGCGTCCCAGCCCTGGCTCGCCGCGAAGCTCGAGCTCGCCTGAGAGAGCAGCGCCCACAGGGTCACGACCAGCAGGAACGCCAGCGGAATCACGACGAACAGGTTCCCGCGCCCTTCCTTGCGCAGCCAGACCGCGATCGACAGCAGCGTGAGCGCCGCGAGCAGCTGGTTGGAAGCCCCGAATACGCTCCAGAAGCGCATGTAGGCGCCGCCCTCGCTGGTGTAGAGAAACAGCGCGGCGGGGCCGAGCGTCGCGAGCGTGCCGAGCGTCGCACCGGCGATGCCCTTCAACCCGAGCAGTTCCTGCACGAGGTAGCGGCCGAGTCGCGTGGCGACGTCGAGCGTGTCAAAAACGAAGGTCGAAAACGCCATGGCGCCGAAAGTGATCGCGAAGGCGCGGTTCTCGGGGCCGATCAGCAGGGTGAGGAAGTCGCCGATGCCCTGACCGTAGATCGCGCCCGGCTTCTTGCCGGCAAGCTGCTCGCTGGTGCAGATCGCGACCGTGACGAGCGCGATCAGCGCGACGAAAGCCTCGGCGAGCATCGCGCCGTAGCCGACCATGTGCGAGTGCGACTCGCGGTCGATCTGCTTGGAGGTCGTGCCGCTGCACACAAGGCCGTGGAAGCCCGAGCACGCGCCGCAGGCGATCGTGACGAACAGGAACGGAAACAGCTGCCCGCCCGCCTTGCCGGAGTCGAAGCTCGTGAACGCGGGCTGCTGCAGCTCGTAGCCGCCGAACAGCACGCCGATGACGCCGATGGCGAGCGCGCTGTAGAGCACGAATCCGCCGAGGTAGCCGCGCGGCTGGAGCAGGGCCCATACGGGTGTGATCGAGGCGACGAGGCAGTACCCGAGAATCAGGAGGCCCCACGTGCGCGCGTCGAACACGAGCCAAGTGGAGATCTCGGTGCCGAGCCACGAGAGCGCGAACGTCGCGGGCACGAAGATCAGCGTCACGAGCCACAAGGGTGGAGCAAGGAGCTTCTGCACGATGCCCATCACGATCGCGAGGCCGAGGTAGAGCACGCTCGCCGCCGCGACCGCCCCACCGGCGTTGAAGGCCACTCCCGTGCCCTCGAGCTCCTCGGTGCCACTGACAAAGCTGCCGGCTGTGATGTCGGCGAAGGCGACGATCACGTAGATGAGCGAGAGCCAGATGAAGGCCATGAAGGCGCGGCCCGCCGGCGTACCAAGGCGCGTGCGAGCGATCTCCGCGATCGAGCAGCCATCGTGGCGCAGGCTCGCGACGAGGCTCGAGAAGTCGTGCATCGCTCCGATGAACACCACGCCGAAGCCGATCCACAGCAGGCAGGGCAGCCAGCCGAACTGCTGGCAGGCGAGGATCGGACCCGCGATCGGGCCTGCGGCGGCGATGGCAGAGAAGTGCTGGGCGAACAGGTAGAAGCGCGGCGTCGCCACGTAGTCCACGCCGTCCGCGCGCACGTGGGCGGGCGTCGCGCGCGCGTCGTCGAGGCCCAGTCGCCGGGCGATGAAGCGTCCATAGAACGCGTAACCGGCGAACAGCAGTGCGAGAAACGAGAGCGCGAGAAGGGGCAAGCTCATGCCCCCAAGGTGTAGCGCGGCGCGCGAGCTCGCGCACGCGCGAGCTCGCTTAGAGCATGTACTTGATGGCCAGGAAGCCGAGCGCGCCCACGACAAGCAGCATAAGGGTCGCGAGCTCGAAGTACTTCTCGAGCCAGATCTTCACCGTCGGTCCGAAGAAGGAGATCGCGCTCGCCACCAAGAAGAAGCGCCCACCGCGGCCGAGGACTGAGGCGAAGATGAGCGTCGAGAGGGCGACGTCGAACACGCCGGACGCGATGGTGAACACCTTGTACGGGATGGGCGTGAAGGCCGCCGTGAAGATCGCGAGGAAGGCGTGCTCGTTGTACTTGCGCTCGACCAGCGCGTAGTTGTCCGACGTGAAGCCCGGCACGTACTCGAAGAAGAACGTGGAGACCGAATCCCACAGCGTCGTGCCGATCCACCAGCCGAACACGCCGCCGAGCACGGACGCGACCACCGAGACCGCCGCGTAGAAGAACGCGCGCTTGGGCCGCGCGACGGACAGCGCGATCTGCAGCACATCGGGCGGGATCGGGAAGAACGAGCTCTCCACGAACGAGATCACGAACAGGGCCGGCGTGCCATAGGGCGTCTCGGCCCAGGAGAGCACCCAGTTGTAGAGCCGCCGCACGATGTTGGGCTTCTTCGGCTCGGACGGCGACGCGGCGGTGTTCGTGGCTGCCATGGGACTTCTCGCAAGGATCGCGCATCGGCTCGCGCGTGCGCGAAACCTTATGCCAAGCGGCGAGGTGCGCTTCCACCGCTCGGACAAAAGTTCCCGCTTCCGCGCCAACGAGTGCGAAGCGAGGCTGACCGACTCGCGCAACCGGCGCTGGCAGCAAATTGCGAGCCCGCGCTTCGCGTCCTCGCTTCCCTGCGAGGAGGCCGCGATGAAATTCCGCGACGACTGCGAGGTGCTCGGCGTAGCGCGGTGCGTCGACGCCGCCGCGCTCAACAAGGCCCTCCGCAAGCGCGCGTTCGAGTGGCACCCCGACCGTCACCGGGGCGCGCACCGCGCGCGGGCCGCGGCGCGCTTCCAGCAGTTCATGGAAGTCCACGAGGTGCTCTCCGCCCCGCCGAAGCGCGCCCAGTACGACCGCTTCGGCAAGGCCTGAGAGGCAGGGCGGGAGTTCATGCCGCCGTCGAGCCGCCGTGGCGCGGGCGGACGGGAGTTCGAGGCCCTGTTCGGGCAGGGCGAGGGCTTCTCGGACTTCTTGCGCTCCATGTTGGGCGAGCAGTCCGCGCACGAGTTCCACTCCCGGGCGCGCCCGCCGCGCCAACGCCGCGGCGGCGATGTCGACACCGAGCTGCCCATCGGACTGGCTCTCGGGGATGTCGCACTCGCCTTCGATTTACCCGGGACGACCGACTGCCCGACCTGAGCATCCCCGCCGACGTCCGCGACGGCCTCGCGCTGCGCCTGCGCGGACTCGGGAAAGCGCGGACTCGGGGAACCGGCGGACGGAGGGGCGGAGACCTGCTGCTGCACCTGCGGCTCGCCGACGACGAGCGCTTCTCGCTCGTCGACGGCGGCCTTGATGCACGGGCCACGGTGACCCCTTGGGACGCCCATGTCGACGCGCGCCCCGACGTCCGCACGGCGCGCGGGATGGCAACCGTCACCGTCCCACCGAAGACGCGCGCGACGGACGGCGACTGCGGGGACAGGGCCTCGCCGGAGGCCGGAGCGGCCACGGGGACGCCTGCGTGCGCCTCGAGCTCAACCCGCCACCCGTCCTTTCCGAGCGTGAGCGAGGTCTGCTGGAAAAGCTCGCCCGGCCCGGAGCCAACACATCTGGACGCTGGCCTCAGCGTCACGTTTGCAGCGCTCCGGCGATGCAAGCGGTAGGCGGGCTTCCTGAGAAGTCTCGCCCCGGTCCGCGGCTGGTGTTTGGGGAACTCCCCACGGAAAGCCACCGCGCGCCAACGTCCCGCCCCGGGGGCGGACGCGGGTGTGGAGCCGGATGTGGCCGCGCGGGAAGTGGGCCATGCAGGACTCGAACCTGCGACCAAGCGATTATGAGTCGCCAGCTCTAACCGACTGAGCTAATGGCCCGCGCGACCCTGAGTGTACCCCGCGCGCCATGCTCTCAAGGAGCGGGCCGCAGGATGACCGTGCGCGATTCCGTGAACTCCTCCATCGCGCTGCGCGGGCCCTCGCGGCCGATCCCGGAGTGCTTGGAGCCCCCGTAGGGCATGGAATCGATGCGGAAGGCGCTGGTGTCGTTGACGATCACGCCCCCGAACTCGAGCGTGCGGGCGGCGGCCATCGCCCGCGCAAGATCGCGCGTGAAGAGGCCCGCCTGCAGGCCATAGCGCGTCGCGTTGCAGCGCTCGAGAGCGGCGCCGAAGTCTCGGAAGGGCTCGACGATCGCCACGGGACCGAACACTTCCTCGCGGCAGACGCGCGCCTCGTCACGCACGTCGACGAGCAGCGTCGGGCGCACGACTCGCCCCGCGCGCGTGCCGCCGCACAGGAGCCTGGCGCCATCGGCGCGGGCCTCGTCGATCCACGCGAGCACGCGCCCGGCCTGCGCGTCGTCGATCAGCGGCCCGACCACAGTGGACTCGTCGAGAGGATTCCCGCAGGCGAGCCCGCTCGCCGCGCGCGCGAGCTCCTCGGCGAACGAAGCGAACACGCTCTCGTGCACCAGCAGACGCTGGGCCTTGACGCACACCTGTCCCGCGTACGCGAAGGCGGCCAGCGCGATCGGCTGGAGCGCCGCACGCCAGTCCGCCGTCTCGTCGACGATGCAGGGCGCGTTGCCACCGAGCTCGAGCAGGACCTGCTTGCGCCCGGCGAGCGACTTCAAGTGCCAGCCGACGCGATCGCTGCCAGTGAACGACAGCACGGCCACGCGCTCATCGCGCACCATGCGTTCCGCCACTTCGGGCGCGCAGTGCAGGGCCGAGAGCGCGGCCGGAGGAGCGCCGAGCTCGAGCAGCCACTCGACCAGCAACAGCGCCGTGAGCGGGCACTGAGGCGCGGGCTTCAGGATCACCGGCGCACCGACGGCGAGCGCGGGTGCGAGCTTGTGCGCGACGAGATTGAGAGGGAAGTTGAAGGGTGAGATCGCCGCGACGACGCCGCGTGGAACGCGCAGCGTGAAGCCGAGACGGCCCTCGCCGCGCGGCTCGAGGTCGACGGGGAAGGTCTCGCCGCCGAAGCTGCGTGCCTCGCCGGCGGAGACCTCGAACGTGATGGCCGCGCGCGCGACTTCCGCGCGTGCGTTCGTGATCGGCTTGCCGGACTCGAGCGCGATCAGGCGCGCGAGCTCGTCCGCGCGCTCGCGGATGCGCTGTGCCGTCGCCTGCAGAAGTCGCGTACGAGCATGCGTCGGCCAGTCGCGCAGTTGTGCACGCGCGGCGTGAGCGCGCTCGATCGCTGCATCGATGTCGTGCGCATCCCCCACCTCGACTTCGCCCACGACGGTGCCATCCCACGGACTCAGGATGCGCTCGCGCCGTGCACCCGAACGCCGCTCCCCCGCCACGATGATCGCCGCCTGCCTCACGGATGTACCTCGCACGGATCGTAGCGCGCGCGCCGCTACACTGCGCTCATGCAGGTCCGTCCCTCCCTCCACGTAGTTCCCGCCCTCCTGTTGCTGATCGGCTGCGCCAGCGCCCAGCCTCACCCCAGGACGGCGCTGCCGCGCATCCAAGCTGCGCGCCAGCCCGCGCAGGCCAGCGTGAGGCTCTCGGCTCCCGAAGAGCACGCCTACGACAAGGAGTTCTTTCCGGGCACGAACTACGCCGGCTCGGTCGCGTCCCCGGCGTCGGTCCTCGGCTTCGAGCTCGGCGTGCAGCCCGCCTCGCATGCGCAGGCGCTCGCCTGCTGGCGCGCCTGGGCCGCGCAGTCGCCGCGCGTGAAGCTCGAGACCTACGGGCACACGCACGAGGGCCGCGAGCTTGTCCACGCCGTCGTCACGAGCGAGAAGAACCTGAGGGAGCTTGACGCGATCCTCGCGCGCATCGACAAGCTCGCCGACCCGCGCAAGCTCGCGCCCGGCGAGGAAGAGCGTATTCGCGCGACCACTCCCGCCGTGGCGTGGCTCGGCTACTCGATCCACGGTGACGAGATGAGCGGCGTCGACGGCGGTCTCGCGCTCGGCTATCACCTCGTCGCCGGCACGTCGCAGGAGCTGACCGAGCTGCTCGAACGCGTCGTGATCGTGATCGACCCGATGCAGAACCCCGATGGCCGCGAGCGCTTCCTCGCGCTGCTGCTGCAGGCCGCCGGCTCTACGCCGGTGCTGGACGGCGAGGCGCTCTCGCACGGTCGCTGGCCGAACGGTCGCGGCAACCACTATCTGTTCGACATGAACCGCGACTGGATCGCGGGGACCGCGCCGGAGACGCGCGCACGCTGGAAGGCCGTGCAGCGCTTCCACCCGCAGCTCTTCGTCGATGCGCACGAGATGGGCCGCGACGACAGCTACCTCTTCTATCCGCAGGCCGACCCGATCAATCCCCACCTGCCGCGCAAGCTCGTCGAGTGGCAGTCGCGCTACGCGGCCGATATCGCCAAGGCCTTCGATGCGCACGGCTGGAGCTATTACACGCGCGAATGGGCCGATGGCTGGGGCCCGTTCTACACGGACTCGTGGTCCAGCCTGAACGGCGCGATCGGCATCCTGTACGAGCAGGCGCGCTACGACGGCCAGACGGTCGAGCTCGAGAGCGGCGAGATCGCGACCTATCGCTCGGCTGCACACCACCAGGCCGAGGCGAGCCTCGCCAACCTGCGCACGCTGGCGGCCGCGCGCGAGGAGGCGCTCGCGCACTACGCCGAGTTTCGCCGCCTTGCGACGTTCGGCGACGGCACTCTGGAGCGGCCGTGGTTCGTCGTGCGCAAGGGGCCTCACGCGGCGCGCTTCCAGCACCTGCTCGCCGTGCTTGCGGAGCAAGGCATCGAGTACGCGCTCGCCAGTTCCGCGAAGCTTCGCAACGCACTCGACTCCTTCGGTGGCACGAGCGCGGAACGCTCGACCGACGACGAGGTCGCCGTGATCTCCGCGCTGCAGCCGCAGGGCGCGCTCGTGCGCGCCTACCTCGAGTTCGACACGCGCTACCCCAAGGCGGACCTCGAGCGCGAGCGGCGCGAGCTCGAGCTCAAGGGCAACTCGAAGATCTACGACTCGACCGCGTGGAACCTCGGCCATGCGTTCGGGCTCGAGTGCTGGTGGGCGCAGTCGGTCGAGGGCGCGGGAGTCGCCGCGGCCACGCCGCCGGAGACGCGGCCGGCGGGCATCGTGGCCGCCGCGGAGAGCGCGCCCATCTACGGCTGGATCGTCGACGGTATGGACGACGGCTCCGTGAAGTTTGCGGCCCGCGCCCTGCAGTCGGGCCTCGCGCTCTCGCTCGCCGACGAGCCCTTCGAGAGCGCTGGTCGTCGCTTCGCGCGGGGCAGCCTGCTGGTGCGCGCGCACGAGAACAAGGACGATGTCGCCGCCAAGGTCGAGAGCGCGGCCAGCGCGGCGGGGGTGAGGGCCTTCGCCGCGACGAGCGCCCGCGCGCCGGGAGACGGCCACGACCTCGGGGGCCAGCACTTCGAGCTGCTCGAGCGCCCGCGCGTCGCGATGCTCTCCAACGCGCCCGTGCAGAACACCTCCTTCGGCCAGCTCTGGCACGCGCTCGACTTCGAACTCGGCTTGCCCGTGTCACTGCTCGATGCGCAGGACCTCGGTGGTTACGACCTGCGCCGCTACAACGTGCTCGTGCTTCCCCCCGCGGGCGGGATCTCCGCCGTGCTCGAGCCGCACCTCGAGACCTTGCGCGCCTGGATCGAGGGCGGCGGCACGCTGATCGCGGCCGGCAGCTCGGCCGGCGCGCTGGCGCGCGAGTCGCTCGGCCTCTCGAGCGTGCGCCGTCGCGAGGATGTGCTCGCGAAGCTCCCCGAGTATCTCTTCGCCGCGCAGCGCGAGCGCGCCGCCCGCTCGATCGAGGTCGACGAGCGGCTCGTGTGGGACGGCGTGCCGACGGCCGCGTCCCAAGACGCGACGAAGCCGACCGAGCCGAAGGCTGCGAGCACGGCGCTCGCGGTCGATCCCGATGCCGAGCGGGAGGAGCGCTGGCGCCAGCGCTTCGCGCCGCAGGGTGTCTTCCTCCGCGCGCACGTGCGTGAGGATCACTGGCTGACCGTCGGTACGGGCTCGCAATTGCCCGTCTTCTTCGACGGCTCGCTGTCTCTCTGGTCGCGCTCCCCCGCCACCACGGCGGTGCGCCTCGCCCCAGCCGCGGACCTACGGCTGTCGGGGCTCCTGTGGCCCGAGGCGCGCGAGCGGCTCGCCGAGAGCGCCTACGCGACCGTCGAGCGCCGCGGGGCGGGGCAGGTGATCCTGTTCGCCTCCGAACCGGGCTTCCGCGGCTTCCATCCGGGAACGGGAAGGCTGTTCCGCAACGCCGTCGTTTATGGGCCCGGCGCGGGCGCGAACCCGCCGCGGCTGCGCTGAGCGTCCACCGCGAGGCTTGGGCTTCGCGCCCGCGGACGCTAGAAGCTCCGGGTCGATGTCGCTTTCGCTCCGCCACGCCACGCTGCTCGCGCTTCTGCTGTGCTCCTGCACAGACGAGCCCGCGGCCGGCGAGCCCCCGCCGACGGCCGAGCCGGGTTCCTTCGAGGAGCGCTGGTCGAGCTTCGATGCCGCCACCGACCGCACCGCGGCGCGCGACGTCGGTGCCGTGCGCGACGGGCGAGTCACGGAGTGGAACTCGATGGGCACGAAGAGCGGCGAGGGCGAGCTGCGCAACGGCCTGCGCGAGGGTCCGTGGAGCTTCTTCCACCTCCCCGGCGGCCTGCGCTGGCGCGGCACCTTCGAGCGCGGCATCGCGGTCGGCCCCGAGGCGGCCTGGCACGAGAACGGCACGAAGATGCTCGAGGGGACACTCGTCGAGGGCAAGCGCGAAGGCATCTACCGCTTCTGGTACGACAACGGCCAGCTCGAGCTCGAGGTCGAGTTTCGCGCTGACCTGCGCCACGGAACCTGTCGGCGCTGGTCCCGCGACGGCGTTCTCGACCGCTCCGCGAGCGGCACGTATTCCAAGGGTCGCAAGCGCGGCGAGCTCTGAGCGCAGTTGCTCGCGCGCAGGGGCGACCTCTGGAGACGCGGCCGCAGGGCACGGGGAGCAACCGGTCCATGTCCTGACCGCGATCGACCTTGCTCGGTCGCGGCGGGCGACGCTGCCTGTGGCCGACAGCCCTGCTCCGGATCGAGAGCCGGCTCGGTCTCTAGCGCGACGCCACGCGGCCGCCGGACGGCGTGCGCAGGGCGCGACGGAAGAGTTCGAGCCGCTCGCGCAGCTCGGAGGCCCACGGCGCGCCTTCGGCGAGAGCGATGGCATCTTCTTCGGTCGAGATCGCGAGCGCCAGAGATCCGCGCTCGAAGTGCACGACGGCGAGCGTGTCGAGGATCGCCGCGTTGCGACGCTCCGTGAGCTCGGTGGCGCGTTCCGCCGCGGCGAGCGCGAAGTCGAGGTCGCGCGAGGCGCGCTTGGGCGCGCGCGGATCGACCACGGTCCACGCGATCACGTTGAGCGCGAGTGCGTCATCCTTGAGCAAGCCCTCGAGGACAGCGCGCCCATAGGCCCAGACTTCCTCGTCACGGCCGAGGTTGAGCAGCGCCGCGAAGCGCCACGCGGCCGTGCGAGCCTCGGTGGACGGATCGAGAGCGCGCATCTCCTCGATGGTCTCGAGCGCCTTCTCCCACAGCTTCTCGCGCACCTGGGCATTCAGCGCCATGCGCAGGTTGCGCACGCGCAAGCGCTTTCCATGCTCGACCTTCGCCTGCGCGAGATCCCATGTGCCGGCGAGCACCTGCTCGAGCGGCTGCTCCAGCGAGTGCGTATCGCCGATCCACACGATCGTGCCGGTGCCGTCGACGAGGAAAGCCGTGGGAAGTGAGGTCTCGCCGCTCGGCTTGAGCCACGAGAGCACCATCGCGCCCTGCGCCGCGGTGGCGCCCTCGAGCACGGAGTCCGCTGCCACGGTGTAGCTCATGCGCTCGCCCTGCCGCGCGACATAGGGCGCGACTTCGCAGGAGCGATCCTCGAACACGCTCACCCCGACCACGCGCACCCCGCGCTCGGCATGGCGCGCCTGGAGCGCGGAGAGCAGCGGGATCGACTTCTCGCAGGGCAGGCACCAAGTCGACCAGAACTCGACTACGTAGACGCGCCCCGGCTCGAAGCCCGCGATCGGCTCGCCCTTGAGCCAGCTGCCGACGCGCAAGCGCGGCGCGGGATCGCCGACACCGAGACCGTCGACGACAGGCACCGGTTCCGCGAAGCGCCGCTCCCCGAGGTCGTGGCCACGCTCATGGCCGTAGTCGTGGGCAGCTCCAGCGCGCCCCTCTGCGGCGAACATCCAGACGGAGAGCAATGCGGCGACGAGTCTCACGCTCGCAGGGTAGCAGCAAGGCGCACTCGCCGGGCGAGCGCGCCCCGTTGGAGCTCGGCAAGAGTTCCGTAGCGGACGGCGGAGGCGACCGCCCGCGCGGGCGAAATCGCCTCCAGGGCCGAGCTAGCGAGCCTGATCGGCGAGCACGTTCGCCACGCAGGCCGTCAGCCGCTTGCCGGTCGGGATGTGCAGGAACTCGTTGGGGCCGTGAGCGTTCGAGCCCGGCCCGAGCACGCCCGTGATCAGGAACTGGGCCTTGGGGAACTTGGCGCCGAGCATGCCCATG
>SXKQ01000227.1 GCA_005778045.1 Planctomycetia bacterium | reverse complement strand
GGGCTCGAGCGTCACTGCGGGCTCGAGCGTCACTGCGGGCTCGAGCGTCACTGCGGGCTCGAGCGTCACTGCGGGCTCGAGCGTCACTGCGGGCTCGAGCGTCACTGCGGGCTCGAGCGTCTCTGCGGACTCGGGCATCACTGCGGGCTCGGGCGTCGTCACTGTCGCCTCGACCTGAGCCATGGCGCTGACATCGCGGGCGAGCGCTGCGACGCGCAGCTCGTCGAGGCGCTGCTGGCGACGAGCGCGCTCCACGGCGCGGGCTTCACGTCGCGCCAGCGCATCAGCGCTGGGAGTGATGGTGGCTGCGACTGTCGGTGCGAGCGAAACCGGCGTCGAGGCGGGTTGCTCCGGCTGGACATCGACGATCGGGGTCATCGTCCCCGGCAATTCGGTGTGTGGCTTCGGCTTGAGCGCATGCACAGGCTCGAACTCGAGCTCCGTCGAGCGAACTTCGGGCGGAGCCGACGGAGGCGTCGCACCCTCGAGCACGAAGGGATCGTCGCTCGCAGCCGCATCTCGAGAGGCGCTCTCGGCCGGAGACGCGGGGGGCTCGATGGGCCGCGGCGGCTTCATGGTGTCGGCAGAATCCGCCTCCTTGCGCGTAAACACGGCCAGCGACTCGGACGGTGCGGCAGCAAGGCTCTCCCCGGGGCTCGTGACCGCGACGGCTACGACCGCGGCTCGCTGCAGGCGCACCTCGCTCGCCGGCGGACCGTCGGTCGCGCGATCGAGCGCCGGGTAGCCAACCAGCGCGATGGCCGCGACCGTCGAAAGCGCGAGAACCGGCGCGATCCAGCGGCTTCTGCGCGAGCGCTGCGAGTCTTCGCTCCAACTCGTGTTCAAGAGCGGCGGGGGCTCGGGAATTGCGCTGGGAGCCGTGAGCTCTCCGACAGGAATCGCGGCCTGTTCCTCCGTGCGATCGAAGAGCCAACTTTCGCCCGAGCCGGCGAGAGGCTCTCGGTCGTCCGTCGACATCGCCGGGGTCTGTGTGGTCTGGGGGGTCCGGGCGAGCTGTCCTGCGTGGGCGGCCAGATCGGCGTTCAGACCAAGGAAGTCCTCGCCGGCGCCCTGCGGCAGGGCCGCGGCTCGCGCGAGCTCGCTGGCGCTGGCGCCGGTGCGGCGGGCGTTGGACGCGGGGCGGTTGATCGGATCCGAAGGGCGGGGTTCGTGGGGCATGTTGCAGGAGACGCGCTGGGGCGGGAGTGGCCCTAAAGCGTGCCGTCTGGGAATCGACCACGCGCGGGCTCCATCCGAAGTCGAGCGGAAGTTCGTTCCGCGCACTTGCGGGTGCACGCCGACAGACGCTATCGACGCACGGAAAGGACTTCCGACCCATGTTGCACGCCCTCGCGCTCACCCTCGCCATCCAGGCACCCGCCACGACGAGCGCCGACCCCGGAGCGATCCTGTGGCGGGGCGTCGACGCCCTCCGTGCCCAGGTGCGCGTGCGCGAGCTCGTGGCGCTCGGCCCCCGCATGGGCGGCACGCGCTCGGGCGATGCGGCGGCGGAGTACGTCGCCAAGGCACTCGGTGAGCTCGGGCTCGAGGTCCGCGTCGTCGAGACCCCGGAACGCCGCGCGTGGCAACCGCTCGCGTGGACGCTGAGCGCGCGTGTCGAGGGATCGAAGGACGAGCCCCGCAAGCTCGAGCGCGCCTGGCCGTGGCAGAACTCCCCCGATGCGAAGGGCAGCGCCCTGCTCGCCCTGGAGTCGACGGACGCGATCGCGTGGCTCACCGAGCGCGCCGGACGCGGAGCGAGCAACGCGGCGGTCATCCTTGCGACGCGACCGACGAACGCCGACGGAAGCTGGCCCGTCCCAGGGCGACTGCGAGACGGCGCGGTGCAGCCCTGCTTCGGAATCGCGCGACCGGAAGCGGAGCTGCTTCGCGGCTGGCTCGAGTCCGGCTCCAAGGTACGCATCGACTTCGAGCTCGACTCCGAGACCCGCACTGCCCCGATCCGAACGGTCGTGGCGCGTCTGCCGGGGCGCAAGGGCGGCGAGGCGTGGAAGGCTCCCTACTTCCTATTCTGCGCGCACGGCGATGCGGACTCGGGCGGCCCCGGGGCCGACGACAACGCGAGCGGCGTGGCGACCGTGCTCGAGATCGCGAGCGCGTGGAAGCGCGCGATCGACGCGGGCGCCAGCGCGCCGGCTCACGAGGTACGCTTCGCCATCTGGGGCAGCGAGATCGAGTCGACACGCCACTTCCTCGAGACGCGCGTTCCCGCCGACGGAGAGCTGCTCGGCGTGATCAACTACGACCAGTCTGGCTTCGGAAGCGGTGCAGACCAGGTCAACGTCGAGCCCGACGACCTTCCGGGCAACGTAATGCTCGTGAACGCGCTCGTCGCGGTGATGCGCGAGCGCGCACCGAAAGACGCGAGCACGCCCGGCGACTTCCCGGCGCGCTTCGCCACCAACAAGAGCCTCGGCGGCACCGACAGCTACGTGTTCAGCGGTTCGGAGCTCTTCAAGACACGCTCGCTGCCTTCCGTCAGCGTGTTCTCGAGCGCTTGGGGCGCCGCCGGCGAGCACAAGCGCTCCAGCGGCATGCCCGGCGAGTCGTGGCAGGAGCGCGACAAGGTCTCCGTCGACTACGACCTCTACTACCACTCCTCCGGCGACACGCCCGCGAACACCACCGACAAGGAGCCCTGGAACATGGCTTGGTGCGCGCGTGTGGGATTGCTCGGAGCTGCCCGCTACCTAGAGTCGCTGCCGTGAAGCACAGCCTGTTCGTCGACGGCGAGGCGCTGCCTTGGCGCCCGACGCCCTGCGTCGGCGTCGCTTGGAAGAAGCTCTACTTCGACGCGGAGAGTGGAGAGTCCGCGGTGCTGCTGCGCTTCGAGCCGGGCGCGACCTACGACGCGCATCGCCATCCCGAGGGCGAGCGCTACCTCGTGCTCGCGGGCGAGCTCGAGGACGGCGGCCAGCGCTATGGCCCGCTGACCTATGTGCGTCACGCTCCCGGAAGCGCACACCGCCCCCACTCCCCCACGGGTGCGCTCGTGTTCGTCTCGCTCCCGCGGCCGATCGAGCCGCTCTGAGCCACTTCAGCGCTTCTTGAGCACGCGATTCGCGCCGAGGCGCGTGGTCACGCCCTTGGAGTCGAAGTGCTCGAGCAGCGGAATCAGGTACTTGCGCGTGGTCGCGAGCGCGTCGCGCAGCTCGGGAATCTCGAGATGCCCATGCTTCGTGCAGTTCGCGACGACGAGCGCCTTGACCTTCTCGACCGTCGTGGAAGCCATCACGAACTCGGGGCACACCTTCGCTATCGAGCGCTCGTCGACGCATAGCGCGATCACGCGCGCGAGCTCCTTCGCAGGAGTCCCCAAGAGCGTGGGCAGTTCCTCGACGAGCGGCGGCTGACAGCCGCGCGCCTCGAGCAGGGCGAGCAGCTTGGTGCGCAGAGCCGCGGCCGCGTCGTCGAGCTTCACTTCGCGCCCCGCCGGCGCCACGAGCCCGCCCGGCTGACGCACGAGACGCCCGCGGCGTGTCTCCTCGTCGATCAGGGCGTCGAGGAACTCCGCCTCGAGGGCCGTGAGCCGGCGCAGCTCGATCACTTCCATCACGCGCCTCAGCGCGTTTTCGGCAAACCACTTCGAGAGCGCGCTGCGCAGCTTGACCAGCGACGCCTCGAGCCGGTCGGAGTGGATCCACTCCTGCTTCGGCCCGATCGCGCGCGCGCGCTTTTCCGCGAACAGCCGCTCGAGCAGGCCCTGCGTGACTTCCGTCGGCTGCTTGATCGCCTGCGCGAGCTCCGCCACCGGAGTCAGCGTCGCGCCAGCGCGCGCGAGCGTGGTCTCGAGCAGCGCGCTCGGATCTCCGAGGGCCTGCGCCTGCCGCGAGAGCTCCTCGATCACGAAGCCCTTGAAGCGCTTCAGGCGGTGGCGGCTCTCCTCGACGATGCTTCCGCCGCCCAGCGTCACGGCCGGCGACGCGAGGCGCAGGATGAACGGGTCCCCTGGTGCGCACACGACCGGCTCCGCCAAGCGCACCTGCACGAGCCCCTCTTCGCCGGGCTGCAACACCTCGTGGTCGAGCAGCACGAGCTCGCCGAGCGGATCGGCCGTTCCCGTGTGCAAGCGCACCTCCATGCGATCGGTCACCGGGCGCCCGAGCGACGGGAGCACGCGCAAGCGCGCCGCCACCATGCGCACGGGGCTGAAGAAATCGGGACTCGCGGCCACGTGGCCGCGCACCACAAGCTCAGTGTCGACGTCGGCGAGGTTGATCGCGGTCGAGTGCCCAGCGCGCGCTGCGTCTGTCGCCTTGCCGTAGGCATGCAGGCCGCGCACCTTGCCGCGCACGCCCGCCGGGAGGACCTCGAGCACGTCGCCGATGCGCACCGTACCCGACACTGGCACGCCGGTGACGACCGTGCCGAAGCCGGGTTTGGAGAACACGCGCTGGATCGGCAACCGGAAGATGCCCTCGGCGGGCCGTGTCTGCGCGGCGAGCGCGTTCGCGACGATCGCTGCACGCAGATCCTCGAGTCCCTGTCCCGTGCGTGCCGACACGCGCAGGATCGGTGCGTCCTGCAGGAAGGTGCCCTTCACCGCGGCACGCACGTCCTCCTCGGCGAGCTCGACGAGCCCAGGCTCCACCATGTCGATCTTGTTCAGCGCGATCAGCCCGCGGCGCAGGCCGAGCAGCCCCATGATGTCGAGGTGCTCGCGCGTCTGCGGCATGACTCCGTCATCGGCGGCCACCACGAGCACCACGAGGTCGATGCCGGTCGCGCCCGCGACCATGTTGCGCACGAAGCGCTCGTGACCCGGCACGTCGATGATGCCGACCGTGCGACCGTCGGGCAGCGCGAGCGGCGCGAAGCCGAGGTCGATCGTGAGACCGCGCTCCTTCTCCTCCTTGAGGCGGTCGGGGTCGATGCCCGTGAGCGCGCGCACGAGACTCGACTTGCCGTGGTCGATGTGGCCCGCGGTGCCGATGACGATGGGCTGGATCTGCATCGCTCGTGACGGTGCGAGGATAGCGTCACAGCGCGCTATCCTGCCGCGCCATGGACGTCGGGCCTCGCTTTCGCACCTTCAGGGACTGGACCCGCGAGCGCTTCGGCGCGCCGCTGCACCGCGTCGCGCTCGACGCGGGCTCCCAGTGCCCCAACCGCGATGGCACGAAGGGCTACGGAGGCTGCGTGTATTGCGACGTCGAGGGCTCCGGCACAGGCGCCCTGCGCGAGGGCGCGGATCTCGCCGAACAGCTCCGCGCGGGACTTCGGCGCGTCGCGCGCCGCAAGAACGCTGGCCCCGCGATCGCCTACTTCCAGTCCTACTCGAACACCTACGTCTCGACGGAGCGCCTCGAGGAAGTGCTGCGAACTGTCGAGCCCCACGTCGGCCGCGAGGTCGTGGCGATCAGCGTCGCCACCCGCCCGGACACCCTGCCCGACTCCGCGCTCGACGTGCTCGCGCGCTGGAATGAGCGCCTCCCGGTGTGGGTCGAGCTCGGGCTCGAGTGCGCCGACGATACGCGTCTGCTCGAAATCCACCGCCTGCACACGGTGGCGGAGTTCGAGGACGCCGTGCACCGCACGCGGGCGCGCGGCTTGCTCGTCGTCGGCCACGCGATCCTCGGCCTTCCCGGCGACGGATGCGAGGGCGCGCGACGGACGGCAGATGTGCTCGCACGAACGGGCTGCGAAGGCGTCAAGGTCCACCAGCTGATGGTGCTGCGCAAGACCGTGCTCGAGCGCTGGTGGAAGGATGGCCGCGTCGAACTGCTCGATGAGCCAACCTATGTCGGTTGGCTGGCGGACTTCGTCGAACGACTGCGGCCGGAGCAGGTGCTCCACCGCCTGCAGGCGGACGCCGAGCCGCAGCATCTCGTCGCTCCGGCCACGACGCCGCACGCCACCGTGATTCGCGAGCGACTCGACGCCGAGCTGGCTCGGCGCGGCACGCGCCAGGGCGCGCTCTGCGTCGGGCCCGCGTGCGAGCCCTGACCCGCGCCGACGATCAGGCGCCGGGGATGTAGAAGATGCGATCGCAGGACGGGCAGTTCACGACCGCCGTGCCGCGCGCCACACGGACGTACAGGTTGACCGGCACCTGTATGTAGCACGCCTGACAGATGCGCTCCTCGAGCGCGGCGAGCGCCACTCCCTCGCGCGTATGCAGCAGGCGCTCGTAGACCTGGAACGTCTCGGGCTCGAGGTTGGGAGCCATGCGCTGCTTGCGCTGCGCCTCGAGGGCGGCGAGGCGCTCCTTGGCGGCCGCCATCTCGCTCGCGCAGTTCTTGGCGAAGTCCACGAAGACCGTCTCGGCTGCGTCGATCTCGCCCTGCATGCGCTTGACCTCGGCATCGAGCGTCTCGATCTCGGTCATGTGCGTCAGCGCCTCCTCGTCGGAGAGCGATATGTCTTTCTTGAGCGACTTGATCTGGTGCGAGTAGGCAGCGTGCAGCGCGACGTCCGCGCGCGAGTGCGCCATCTCGTTCTCGACTTTGCGGATGCGCTGGCGCGAGATGGTGGCCATGTCCTCTAGCTCCTTGACCTTGACCTTGAGCTCCATCGAGCGCTTGTGGGTCTCGTCACGTCGAGCGATGAACACGTCGATCTGCGCGCGGCGGGAGGCGCGCTCGGCCGGCAGCCGCCGGAGCTCGTCCTTGACGCGGTAGATGTCGGAGTCGAGTTCCTGAAGGGCGAGGAGGGCCTGGATCGTGTCCTGCATGGATTCCTTAGAGCGCTTGACGGCGCGAAGAGTCTAGCGACCCCCGCCCCCAGCTTGAAGGCGCGATCACGGCCCCCCAAGAGACGCGACGGCCGCCCTGCGACGCACGCAGGACGGCCGGATGGGCAACGCAGGCCCCGCCAAGGCCCTTTCGAGGCCAGAGCGAGGTCCGGTCAGGACAGGGCTGTGTTCGGCTCGTTCTCGTCGGGAATCGTGACTCCGTCGAGGAAGCTCGCGAGCTGGCGCGCGCGGACCGGGTGGCGCAGCTTGCGCACCGCCTT
>SXKQ01000226.1 GCA_005778045.1 Planctomycetia bacterium | reverse complement strand
GGGCCCCAATGAAGGCTGAGGGAGTGTAGCCACGTTCGACGAAAATAACCGCTGCACTCTGACATTTTTCGATGGGTCTACGCGAACGTCGCCCGTTCGTCGCCATGTGGTCCATCCCGTTGGCCCCGACAGACTGAGCTGGCTGCTGGGAATACGCGGACCAAATCCCCTGCGAGTTCGTCATCCAGACTCGGGAAGCAGTTCGCGAAACGAAGTTGGCTGCCAACTTCCAGCCGGCGGACGATAACGACTCCGATTCCAGCGCCGATTGGGCCTCCCATCCCAGGGTGTTCACATCGGGCTGAGGATTCCGCGGCGCTAGGGCAGGACGGTGAACTGGAGGGCGTTGGTGAGGTTGGTGAGGCTTGGGGACTGGGGGTCGCGGTACCAGAACTGGGCGTAGACGGGGCGGCCGGGGGTGAGGGCGGGGTCGGACTGGAGGCTGGCGGTGAAGTCGTGGAGCAGGAGGCCGGAGCAGGGCGTCGCGGGGAAGCCGCCGGAGTCGATCAGCCCGGAACGGCGGAGCGGCGGGGCGATCCAGAGGGTGCCGCCGTTGAGGGGTGCCTGCTTGGGGGCAAAGCCGTAGATCAGGAGGCCGTCGCGGTCGGGGATGACCGTGTCGGCGCGCAGCACGAAGGGCGGGTTGGCGGAGGGCGAGGCGAGGCCGATGCTGCTCATGCGGGCGGCGCAGCCCGCGCTCGAGATCTGGGCGGTGCCGTAGGCGAGCGGGTTCGACTCCGGAACCGGCAGCGAGAGCCACGAGAGTGCCGCTGCGTCGTGGCGCACGGTCAGCGTGAACGACTCGAGCGTCGGAGCGTAGCGCAACAGCGCTCCGGGTGGGGGTTCGTGCACGAGCATGTTCGAGAGGCGCAACGCGATGCGATGGCCGACGGCGAACTCGTAGCATTGAGCATTGAGGCGCACGGTCGTCGGGCCCGAGGGCGCGCCGCGGGCGAAGTGCACGCCACTCGTGACGTAGCGCTCCTCCCCCTGCGGATTGATGTCCCACAGGGAGGCCGCCGCCTGCCACTCCGCGCCGATCGCGAGCAGGTCGAGACGGGCCGCGGGCTCTCCGGCGATGCGCAACGGCGCGGTGAGCGCCGGCGTGCGCCAAGCGATCTCGCGCCGCTCAATCTCTGCTTCGATCGAGGCGAGACGGAACTCGGTGGCCACGAGCTCCGCCGGCCCAAAGCTCGAGCTGACGTCCTGTGCCAGCAGCTCGTCGGGCTCGTCCCCCGCGGGCGGGATCGGTGTCAGCTCCGCGCCTTGGCGAAGGTAGAGACGCATGTCCCGAGAGTCCGGCGGCGGCCAGGTGTCCGTCTCGCGCCGCAACCACGGAGTCTGGTTTGAAAGGTACTGGGCTGGGTCCGAAGGCGTCTGTGCGTAGGTCACGCACGGGCCCACATCGACCCCGTTCAGCTCGCCCTTCAGGAAGCGTGCGAACCACCGGCGGCGCAAGGACTCGCGCAGGGAAATCTCGCCGGCGGCGTTGGGAGTGCTGTGACCGCCTGTGCCAAGGTACAGCTTGCGCGGGACGCCGGCCGGCAAGGTATCGAGGGCCTCGAGCATGGACCGCAGCGGGAACCAGTAGTCGTCCCAGGCCCCCATCGCCAGCACGGGCACGGTGATATGCGGAATGAACGAGCGCGGATTGCGCGTCGGATCGGACACCAGCGCGGCCCACAGGGCAGGGTCTTGGTCGAGCACCGAGCGCATGGAGTCGGCCAAGATGCCGAGGTCGAAGCGGACCGAGGTGCCGCTGGTGCCGCCGGTGCCGAGCAAGGACGACGCGAGGTTGCAGTGCAGGCCGGCGGACTGCGGGGAAAAGGCCTCCAAGAAGTCGGCGGTCAGGTTGGTGATGACGATCGCGTCGATGTCCGGATAGATCCCCGAGCGCCAGGGGTTGGCCTCGATGGGCGTGTTCTCCCTGCCCGAGAGCGTCAGCGAGAGGATCGCGCCCTGGGACGTGCCGGAGAGCCCGACGCGCGAGGTGTCGACCACGCCCGGAAAGCTCGCGCCGAGCCACTCGAGGATCTCGACTATGTCGAGGCGCTCGCGCAGTCCCCACAGCGTGTGTCGCCCGGAATGGGTCTCGTGCCCACGTACGTCGAAGGCGACCGTCGCGTAGCCGGCGGCGGCAAAGGGGCGGGCATGAACTGCGGGGCCGGACTGGTCTCCGAACAGGCCGTGGATGAAGACGATCGTCGGCCAGCCGCAGGGACCGGCGGGGTCGCGCGGGAAACGCAGCGTCGCAGTCGTGACCTCGCCGTCGCTGAACGTCACCGGGAGGTCGAACACCTCGTGGTACGAAAACCCCACCGCCGGGACGGGCGGATCGGGGCACTGGAGGGCGCACGCGAGCGCCAGGGCGACGAGGGCAGGCATCGGGGGCGGCGAGGCCGCGGGTTCTACGATTGTAAGGACCTCCGCGAACTCTGGAGGACTCGGCGGGCACGCCGTGACGAATCCGGCCTGCCGGGCGACGTCCCGGGGCTGGAATCCAGCCTCGCGGCGCGTTCCCATGTTGGCCTCATGAGCGCCGTCCCCGCCCCGCTCGTCGAGCTCCACCAGCTCGGCCAGTCCATTTGGTTCGACTACATACGCCGCGACCTGCTCGACACGGGAACGCTACCGCTGATGGCCGGGCGCGACTGCCTCATGGGCGTCACCTCGAACCCGGCCATCTTCTAGAAGGCCATCGCGACCGGGGCGGAGTACCGCGTGGACCTCGCGTCCATGCGAGAGCTCTGCGCGCGCGATCCCAAGCGCGCCTACGAGCGGCTCGCGATCGCGGACATCGAGCGCGCCTGCGACCAGCTCGAGGGTGTGCATGCGAGCACCGGCGGTCGGGACGGCTACGTCAGCCTCGAGGTCAGCCCGAAGCTCGCGCACGACACGGCAGGCACGCTCGAGGAAGCGCGGCGGCTGTGGAGCGAGGTGGCGCGCGCGAACCTGATGATCAAGGTGCCTGCGACGCCGGAGGGCGTGCCCGCGATCCGCGCACTGATCGCCGAGGGCATGCACGTGAACGTGACGCTGCTCTTCTCGGTCGATGCGTACCTCGCCGTCGCCGATGCGTACATGAGCGGGCTAGAGGAGCGCGCGGCGCGCGGCGGGCGCATCGACGCCACGAGCAGCGTGGCGAGCTTCTTCGTGAGCCGCGTGGACTCGGCGCTCGATCCGCGCCTTGACGCGCTCGTAAACGACCCCGCGCGTGCGGCGACGGCGGCGGGGCTGCGCGGCAAGATCGCGATCGCCAACGCGAAGCGCGCCTATCAGGCCTACCGCGGCATCTGCGCGTCGCCGCGCTGGCAAGCGCTCGCGGCGCGCGGCGCGCGGCCGCAGCGTCTGCTGTGGGCCTCGACCGGAACCAAAGACGCGCGCTACAGCGATGTGCTGTACGTCGAGCAACTGATCGGACCGGACACCGTGAACACGGTTCCGCCCGCGACGCTGGACGCGTTCCGTGAGCACGGCCGCGCGCGCGCGACCCTCGTGGAAGGCCTCGCCGAGGCGCAGGCGCAGCTCGACCAGCTCGCGCTGCTCGGGCTCGACCTCGACGCCACGTGCGCGCAGCTGCTCGCCGAAGGCGTGAAGCTCTTCGACTCGGCGTTCGACAAGCTGCTCGCGGCCGTGGCGGCGCAGGGCAAGTGACCGCTCCCCCACCACGAACTGCGCGGAGAAACAGCATGAAACTGGCGATGATCGGGCTCGGCCGCATGGGTGCCAACATGGCGCGGCGGCTGATGCAGGGCGGGCACGAGGTGGTCGCGCACGACGTGAGCGCGGAGAGTGTGAAGGCGCTCGCGCAGCACGGCGCGCAGCCGGCGTTCACGCTCGCGGAGGTGATCGCGAAGCTGCCCGCACCGCGCGTGTGCTGGGTGATGGTGCCAGCGGGCGAGCCGACGGAGAAGACCATCGCGGAGCTCGGTGCGCTGCTCTCCACGGGCGATGTCGTGATCGACGGCGGCAACTCGTACTTCAAGGACGACGTGCGCCGCGCCGCGGAGCTCGCGCGCAAGGGCGTGCGATACGTCGACGTCGGCACGAGCGGCGGCGTGTGGGGACTCGAGCGCGGCTATTGCCTGATGGTGGGCGGCGAGCGTGGGGCCTTCGAGCTGCTCGAGCCCGCGCTGCGCACGCTCGCACCGGGACAGGGCACCACTCCGCCCGCGGCAGGGCGCGAGGCGCGCACGAGCACGGCCGAGCAGGGTTACCTGCACTGCGGTCCGGTCGGCGCCGGTCACTTCGTGAAGATG
>SXKQ01000225.1 GCA_005778045.1 Planctomycetia bacterium | reverse complement strand
TAGCACCACCTTGATGCCGGCCGCCTGCCAGAAGCGCTGCAGCGCCTGCGCCCACGAGGTGTACTCGCCGCGCGCGGTGCTCGCCGTCCCGCTTCGCCCGCGCCCGCGCCGCGACTCGTCCCACAAAACGCTCGGGGGACGCACCTGCGTCCCCCGAGCCCGGCCTTCGCAGGCTGAGCCTGCTCACGGGTTCTTCGCATGGACGCCAAGGCGTCCATGCGTCGACGCTTGCTGACGCAAGCGTCGAACCGGGCTTACCGCCCATCCCCTCCGAGTACTGCCGCAGGCAGTGCGCTGGCTGAAGGTGGTAGTGCGACTGGCCTCTAGCTCACGGACCGACGGTGAGTTCGATTCCGTTCGACAGGTTGGTGGTCTTCGGGGCCGGCGGGTCGCGGTACCACGCCTGCGCATACACCTTCTGACCCGCCGTCAGCGGCGAACCGAGCGCGGTCGGATTGGCGGCGAAGAAGGCGTGGAAGTCCGCCGATAGACCGCCGTTGCAGAAGCCGACCGAGCCACCTGAGCTCTGGGCGGGGAGGCGCTGGGTGGGCGCGCGCACGCACAGGTAGCTCGGGCTGGTCGCGCTCCACGGAGTGAGCACGAAACCCGTGTTGTTGATGCCGTAGAAGAGCAGGCCCTGCTTCTGGCCTTCGACGTTGCTGACGCTCACGATAGCCGTACCCGTCAGGCTGACGCGAGGCTGGTTGGCGGCGGCGATCGAGGGCACGCAGCCGTTCGTCGACGTTCCGGCGGTGCAGTAGGTCACCGGCGGCGGCGCGTAGAAGCAGTCGTAGATGATCGCGCCGTTCCAAACCTTGTTGTTGTTGGGAATCCCGCTGAACGGGACGTTGAGGGTCTTGCCGCCGCTGATCACGAGATTCGGGCTCGGGTAGGACTGCGTGGACCCGAAGCCCGAGTACTTGTGACCTGCGCCGCCGGTCATGACGAGGGCCATGCCGCTCACGCCCTGGGGCAGATTGAAGTCGGGGAACTCGACGAGCGACGGCTGGTTGGCGCCCGCGGCGAAGCCAGCGCCCGTGGCGCGCAGAGTCCACGCACCGGCGTTGGTCTCGAAGCCGACGAAGCTGCCGGTGCGAGTGTAGATCAGCAAGCCGAAGGGCGCTCCGAACACCGCCGAGCAGTGCGTCTGCAGCTGACCGACCGTGATGCCGCCCGGCTTCAGGACGTTGAGATCGACGAACATTTGGTTGTTCGTGACGAGACCACCCGTACCCGTGAAGAGCGTCGGCAGGCGCGGGCCGTTGCAGGTGGCCGGCGGGGCGCCGATGTCGTTGAAGCTGAACGGCAGCGAGAACGGGCCGACACCGGCTGCGTTCTTCGCGCGCACCGACCAAGTGTGCGTGCCGACGGTCGAGTTGTAGAGGAAGCTCGTGCCCGTCGGAACCGGGAACACGAAGCCGTCGACGTCCACGTCGTAGCCGGTGACGCCAGGAACGGCGTTCCACGTCAGCGTGATCTGAGGCCCATAGAGGGACTGGTTGTTGGCCGGCGAGACCAGCGTTGGGCGGTACGTCGGCGCCGGAACCGGCGGAGGCGTGCCGAAGCAGATGTCCCACGACGAGAGGCCGCCCGCGTCCTGCGTGAACCAGTCGTAGATCGTGAGCGTCCAGTCGCCCGTCGCCGGCGCGACCTGCGACAGCGGGGTGTTGTCGATGCTGTTGGTCCCCGAAGGCCATGTGCCGTAGACCTGCGAGATCTGGCCCGGCGGCAGCGCGTTGTTGGTGCACGCGCCCGGCGCTTGGTAGAGCTCGAAGCTCGTGATGCCGTAATCGCCGAGGAAGTCGCAGGAATCACCGACCTGATTGAGCAGGTTGATGCGCGTGCCCGACGGAGTGGTGAGCACGAAATGGATGTCGCCGGCCCAAGTGTGCGACATGCTGTTGAGCTTGATCTCCGTGACGCAGGTCGCGCCGGCGGGAATCGAGCTCACGTTGAGCGTCGAGGTGAACGCGAACGGAGGGAGGGCGCCGGGATAGGCGCCGCCGCCGCCCGTGCCCGAGGTCGGGACGACGCCGCCTGCGCCGCCGGTCGTGCAGGGTGCGATGGTCTGGGCAGTGGCTTCGCTTGTCCCAAACGCAAGGAACGAGGCACTCAGGACGGCGAGGAAGAAGATGGAACGCATCGAGAGGGACTCCTGCTTCCGAGACAGAAGGACGAGTGGCTCGCTCCGCCCTCGAAAAGCGGGAGCTTTGCCGACAATAACCGCTGGGGGAGGTTAGCGGAATTTCTGGCGATTGGGTTGCGCAGCCCAGATTCCGGGCTCTTCCCGGACGATGACCACCCGGGTCTTGGTCCATGGAGTGCAAGGAGCGGGGGCCCGTGCGGTGCGGATTTCATGCCATCGGGCCTGACTCGCTCGCCGCCATTGGGTCCGAAAGAAGTTCGGGAGACGCCGAAGCGTCTCCCGAGAGGAAGGCACCCCGAGCCGCGCCCTAGCGCGGCGCGGCGCGGGTGGTAGCGCGATTCGCCCTTACGGTCAGGGGATGACCGTCAGTTCGAGCGCGTTCGACAGGTTCGTGGTCTTCACGGCCGGCGGGTCGCGATACCACGACTGCGCATAGAACTTGTTGCCCGCCACCAGCGGCACGCCGAGCGCGGCCGGGTTGGCCAGGAAGTATGCGTGCAGGTCGACGCTGATCGTGCCGTTGCACTGGGAGACCGCGCCACCCGTCGTCGAGGCCGGCAGACGCTGGGTCGGGGCCTTGACGCACAGGAAGCTCGAGCTGCCACCGGTCCACGACGCCGGGACGAAGCCCGAGTTGTTGATGCCGTAGAAGATCAGGCCCTGCTTCTGGCCTTCCATGCCGGAGACCGTCAGCACGCACGTGCCGGTGAGCGTGACCTTGGGCTGGTTGGCCGCGCTGATCGCGGGCGTGCAGCCGTTGGTCGAGGTGCCGGCGGTGCAGTAGTTGATGACCGGCGGAGCGACGTTGCAGTTGTAGACCACCGTACCGTTCCACACGCGCGGCATGATCGGCGTGCTCGTGAACAGCGTGCCCTGGCTCTTGCCGAGCGAGATGGTCATGTCGGTGTTGTTGTAGGTCTGGTTGGCGCCGGTGCCGTTGGTGTAGCTGTGGCCCGCGCCGATGATGCGCAGGGCGAAGCCCGTGGTGCCCGTCGGGATCATGAAGTCGGCGAACTCGACGAGTGCCCCAGGGAAAGTGTTGTTGCCGACGGCCACGCCGCCGCCGGTGGCGCGCAGCGTCCAGGCGGCCGCGGTCTGCTCCGAGCCGACGTACGTACCGCCCTTGGTGTAGATCTCGAGCGAGAACGGGGTACCCGCGGTCGCGTTGGCGTTCGTGAAGAACTGCGAGAGCGAGATGCCCGCGGGGTTCGTCACGTTGATGTCGAAGAACACGGCGCTGCCGGTGCCGAGGCCGTTGCCGCCCGAGAAGGGAACCGTGGTCAGTTGCGAGCCGTTGCACGGAGACGGCGGGGCGCCGAGGTCGGTGAAGGTGCGCGACGCCGCGTAGGGGCCGACGATCGTGTTGTTGAGCCACTTGGCCCGCACCGTCCACGTATGGACGCCCGCGGTGGACGTGAACGCGAACGGCGAGGCGGCAACCGAGTACGCGGTGCCGTCGACGGCGATGTCATAGCCCGAGGCACCGTTCACGGCGTTCCACGTCAGGTTCACGCTCGGCCCGAATACCGCGCCGTTCGCGGCCGGCGTCCCGAGGGTCGGCGCCGTGAGGCCCGTGTCGTTGAACGTGCGCGAGACTGCCCACGGACCGGCGCCGACGCTGTTCACTCCGCGGGCCGTCCACGTGTGCGTGCCGAGCGTCGACTGGTACAGGTAGCTCGCGCCGGGCACCGAGAAGACGGTGCCGTCGACCTCCACGTCGTAGCTGGTCGCGCCGAGGACCGAGCCCCAGCTCAGGTTGACGAACAGGCCGGTCACGTTGGCGTTCGCGGCGGGCGCCGTCAGCGCGGGCGCCGCGCTCGGCGGCGGCACCGGCGGCGGCGTGCCGAAGCAGATGTCCCAGGAGGTGAGGTTGCCCGTGTCGCCGGCAATCCAGTCCCAGATCGTCAGGGTCCAGTTGCCGGTCGCGGCCGGAACCGCGGACAGCGCCGCGTTGTCGATGGCGCAGTTGCCGTTCGTCCACGTGCCGAAGCTCTGCGAGAACGTGGCTGAGGGGTAGGTGGGCGGCGTGCCAGTCGCCGTCGGCAGCGCGATCGCCTGCTCGACGCTCGTGATCACGTAGTCGCCGTTCCAGTCGTTGCCCCCGCCCTGACGGCAGAACAGGTTGATCTGCTGGCCCGAGGGGCTCGTCAGCACGTACTGGACGTCGCCCGTGTACGTGTGCGTCATGCCGAAGAGCTTGACCTCGGTCACGACCGTCGCGCCCGGCGGCAGCGAGGGCACGTTGAGCGTCGTCGCGAAAGGGAAGCTCGGTTGGAGGGTCTGGTAGGTGCCGTTGCCCGTGCCCGAGGTCGGGAACAGGCCGCCGCTGCCGCCGCTGGTGCAGCCGATGGTCTGGGCCGAGGCCCCGACCGACGTGAACGCGAGCGCAGCCACGGTCGCGATCGAGAAGCTGAAGGTACGCATGATGTAGTGGACTCCAAATT
This sequence comes from Planctomycetia bacterium, assembly GCA_005778045.1. The sequence goes on along the minus strand of SXKQ01000225.1, from coordinate 12,129 downwards.
TGGAAAGTGAGTTCCGTCCGCACGGGCCACAGCTTCGCGTCACTGTCTTTGAGGACGGCGGATGCGCGACGATTTGACCGTTCTTTCATGAGGCTACTTGAGTCTTGCGGGAGCGGGAGGCGACCGTTTGGATTTTCGAGGGTTGCCGCTCTCGCAGGGCGACCAGAGGGGGGCGCTGTCATGGCGCGGGCGGGCGATCCTGCTACCGTCTCCGGCCTCCCCGGGGTCCCTCCCCGCGGCTCCTGCTGCCCCTCGCGCCCCCTGTCCCGGACCGATCCATGCGTCTCCGCGCCCTCGCCGTGCTCGCCTGCCTGCCCCTGTGTGCTTCGTTCCCCGTCGCCCAGAAGTTCTCCTTCCGGGCCGAGAAGGGCGCCAGCGTGGAGAAGTCCTTCGCCATGGACCTGTCCATGGACCTCGACGACTTCGCGATTTCGGTCGGGGGCGAGGAGATGCCGCCCGAGGACATCGGCAGTCCCGAGATGTCCGTGCGCCAAGAGTCGCGGCTCGTGTTCCTCGACACCTACCCGCAGGGCGCGGACGGGCGTCCGGCGCTTCTGCACCGCAAGTTCGTGTCGCTCGCCAACGAGGAGCGCCGGACCACGGGCGGAGACGGCGAGAGCGAGTCGGAGACAACGACCGAGAAGAGCGAGCTCGAGGGACACACGGTCGCGTTCCGCTGGGACGCTGAGAAGGAAGAGTTCATGCGCAGCTACGAGGGCGAGGGCGCGGACGAGGCCCTGCTCGAGGGACTCATCGAGGACTGCGACCTGCGCGGCGTCTTGCCGGCGGGGGACGTCAACGCCGGGGACAGCTGGGATCTCGATCCTGAGGTGTTCGACCTGCTGACGGGGCCGGGCGGCGATGTAGGCCTCGTCGACCCCAACGACGAGGACGACGGCGACGACGACCTTGACGAGCAGTTCCGCGACAACACGGAGGGCGAGCTCAAGGCGACCTTCACGGGCATGCGCGAGGTCGAGGGCGTGTCGCTCGCGGTGATCGAGATCGCGGGCTCGGCCAAGTCGCATGCCAAGCAGGACTCGAGCGAGGGCGAGGGCCACGGCGGCACGAACACCATCGAGCTCGAGTTTGGGGACGTGGAGTGCGAGATCCTTTGGGACCTCAAGCTCGGCCGCGCCGTGACCTACACGCTCTCGGGCAACGTGTTGGCGCGCATCAGCGAGGATGCCACGCTCGATTTCGAAGGTCAGTCGATCGAGATGAGCCAGCGCATGACGCTCGTCGGCAAGCTCGCCAGCACGGGCAAGTTCGCTGCGGGCGAGTGAACGCTAGCGCCGGTTCAGCGCACGCGTGACGAGCGGCCCGATCACGCCGCCGATCACGATCATCACGCCGACGAGGATCGCCACGCGCAGCAGCGCGCGCTCGCCGCGCGGAAACGTCGTGGCAAACAGGCCGACGGCGGCCGCGCCGAACATCACGAGTCCCAGCACGAGCACCCAACTCTGGCTGAAGAACAGCCGCAGGTCGCGCACGGCGTGGACGCCGTCGTCGTCGAGCTTCCAGCCTCTGGGTAAGGCAGCGCGCAGCTCGGCAGGCGTCGGCGTGCGACCGTCCTTGCGGATCTGCGAGAGATCGACGAGTTCGTCGACGCGCACGCGTTGAGGATCGCTCATGGCCGTTGCTCGCGCACGAGGCGCACGAGCGTAGCGCGCGCGGCGTCCGGATGCGCGCGACCGCCGGAGAGCGCGAGCGCGGCCCCCAAGAGTACCTCGAGCGCGCGCAGCTTGCCGGCGCGCAGGTCCGCGAGTGCCTCCGGTCGGGCCTCGAGCGCACGCTGGCACAGCTCGTCGAGCTCAGGGCCTTCCTCGATGCGCTCGAGGCCGAGCGCGCGCAGGAGCTCGCGCGGAGCCCGCGGCGAGCGCAGCATCTCGCGCAGGAGTGTGCGCGCGGCGGGGCGGCTGGCGCGGCCGCTCGAGGCGAGCTCCACGAGCTCCGCGAAGTCAAAGGGCTTGAACGGAAGCTCTTCGAGTGCGGCGATTCCGTGGGCGCGCTCGCGCAAGAGCGCCCGCAGCTCGTTCGCCATCCAGCTCGCGATGGCGCGCGGGTCGCGCGCGTGCTTGAGCGCGGCCTCGAAGAAGTCGGAGCTAGCGGGCGACTCCAGGACGACTTCGGCAAGCTCGCGGTCAAGTCGCAGCTCTTCGATGTAGCGTCGACGGCGCGCCGCAGGCTGCTCCGGAAGGCAGGCCGCCACGCGCGCCACGCGCGCTCGATCCAGCGCGAACTCCGGAAGATCGGCCTCCGGGAGCCAGCGGTACTCGGCGGAGCCTTCTTTCTCGCGCATCGGGCGCGTCTCGCCACGCTCCGCATCCCATCGGCGCGTCTCGCGCGCGATCGCGCGGCCGTCCTCGAGCATCGCGTGCTGTCGCGCGAGCTCGTGCGCGATCGCATCGTGCACGTGCACGAACGAGTTGAGGTTCTTGATCTCGACTCGCTCGCCCAAGGCTCCATCCGCAGCGCGCAGGCTGACGTTGACGTCGCAACGCAGCGAGCCGCGCTCCATGTCGCACTCGCCCGCTCCGGCGAACACGAGCAACTCGCGCAAGCGTTCGAGGCCGTCGCGGGCCTCCGCCGCGCTCGCGAACTCGGGCGTCGTCACGCACTCGACGAGCGGCACGCCCGCGCGATTGAGGTCGACGAACGACTCGCCGCCGCGATGCAGGATCTTGGCCGCATCCTCCTCGATGTGGAGTCGCTCGATCCTCACGCGCCTTCCGCTCGAGAGCTCGAGCGAGCCGCCCGTGCCGAGCGGGGCGCGCGCCTGCGTGATCTGAAAGCCCTTCGGCAGGTCGCAGTAGCTGTAGTGCTTGCGGTCGAAGCTCACGCGCTCCGCGAGCTGGCAGCCGAGCGCGAGTGCGGCGCGCAGCGCGAGATCGAGCGCCTCGCCGTTGAGCGCCGGCAGTGCGCCGGGCTGTCCCGAGCAGATCTCGCACGCGAGCGTCGAAGGCGGCGCACCGAACGTGTTCGCGCAGGCGCAGAACAGCTTCGAGAGCGTGCCGAGCTGGCAGTGCACCTCGAGGCCGATGACGGGCTCGAAGCGCGTCACGGCAGCGCTCCGAGCAGGGGCGGGCACGCGAGGTGGTGCCCCGTGGCTGTTTGGAAGCAGCGTGCCACGGCGAGCACGCGCGCGTCCGCCAGCGGCGGGCCCGTGACCTGCAGGCCGACGGGCAGCTCGACGCCATCTGCCGCGCTCGCGCCGCAGGGCACGCTGGCGGCCGGAAGCCCCGCGAGGCTCGCCGGAGCGGTGAGTGCATCGCACGCGTACATCGCGAGCGGATCTTCGAGGCGCTCGCCGAGTCGGAAGGCCGGCTCCGCGACGGTCGGCCCAGCGAGCACATCGACGCGCTCGAAGCACGCGACGAGTTCGTCGCGCAACAGCCGGCGCACGCGCGCCGCCTGTTCGAGCCATCGCTCCCGCTCGCCGTTCGACAGCGCGAGGGTTCCGAGCAGCACGCGTCGCTGCGCCTCGCGGCCGAGGCCTGCACCGCGCGTCGCAGCGATCGAGCCCTGCAGGCTCCCGTCACCGGATTCTCGCGTGCCGTAGCGCAGCCCGTCGTAGCGCGCGAGGTTGCTGGCGGCTTCGCACGAAGAAATCAGCTGGTAGGCAGCGACGGCGTGGCGCGTGAGCGGTAGCTCCACGGGCGCGAGCTCGGCCCCGAGAGAGCGCAGTCGGTCGAGCGCCGCCTCGATGCGCTCGCGTGTGCCGGCGTGCGTGACGAGTTCGAGCGCATCGGACGAGATGCCCACTCGCAGGCCGCGCAGGTGCTCGCGCGCAGGCTCGGCGGCGAGCGCCGGGAGCACGAGCGAAGTGGCGTCGCGCGTGTCGACGCCGCCGATGGCCGCGAGCACGTGCTCGATGCGCTCGATCGAGTCGGCGATCACGCCGACCGTGTCGAGCGAGGACGCGAACGCGACCAGCCCATGGCGCGAGATGCGGCCGTAGCTCGGCTTGAAGCCGCTCACGCCGCACAGCGCGGCGGGCTGGCGCACGGAGCCTCCCGTGTCGGAGGCGAGCGCGAACGGAACGAAGCGCGCGGCAACAGCGGCCGCGCAGCCGCTCGACGAGCCTCCGGGGGTGCGCGACAGGTCCCAAGGATTGCGCGTCGAGCCGAAGCTCGAGTGCTCTCCCGACGAGCCGAAGCCGAACTCGTCCATGTTGCAGCTGCCGAGCGGGATCGCGCCCGCTTCGACCAAGCGCGCGAGTGCCGTCGCGTCGTAGGGCGGGCGATAGCCTTCGAGCGCGCGGCTCCCGGCGCTGGTCGCGCGCCCGCGCCAGCACAGGTTCGCCTTGACGAAGAACGGCACGCCGTGGAGCGGACCGCGCGGGTGGCTCTCGCGATCGAGCCGGTCCGCGCGCTCGCGCGCGCCGTCCTCGTCGACGTCGAGCAGGGAGCCCAGCTCCGCTTCCAGGGTCTCGATGCGCGCAAGCGCCGCCTCGACCGCCGCGCGCGCGCTCAACGGGCGCCTCCCAGCGCATCGGGAGCGCGGAGCAGTCCGTCCAGCGCCATGGGGGAATTCGCGAGCAGCTCGCCGCGATCGAGCGAGGGCGCCACGCGGTCGGCGCGCTCCGGGCCGGCTTCCACGGCTACGCTCCACAGCGGCTCGACACCGCCGGTGTCGACGGCTCGCAGGCTCGACCCGGCGGCGAGCGCGCGCTCGAGGTCGCAGGCGAGCGCGGGCGCCTCGAACGGGTCGAGCGCGATGCGCGCGAGGGCGGCAGCGCGCTGCAGGCGCTCCTGCGACGGGTCGGGCGGGGGCATGGAAGCGCGAAGCGTAGCAGTCGCTCTGCGCGATCGCAGGGGCCCGTGGCTCCGCCGCGCTTGCTCGCGCGGCAGCGCACGCTACCTTCCACGGCATGGTATGCACGCTCGGCGCGGCGGAGCCCATCTCCCCGGACTGGACCACCCTCGGCTACGTGCTGGCGATCGTGGGCTGCGTGCTGCTCGCCAACGGCGTGCTGTTCCGCAACCCGCGCGCGCTGGTCGCAGAGCGCCTCGGACGCGGCCCCCAACCCCTGCGGCGCATTCGCGACTTCGTGTTCCACCGCGTGCAGGTGGGCCTCGGTTTCCTGTACCTCGTCGCTGCCTTCGGGAGCCTCCTGTACGGCCGACTGGCGCCGACCGACCCGCCCGGCGGCAGCGCGATGATGTGGGCCGGTCTCGTGCTCGTCGCGACGGTCGCGCTCGAGGTCGCGGGCTGGCTTTGGTCGGCGCACTCGCTGCGGATGCACGTGCGGCAGGTGCTGCGCGAGTCGCCTCCGGATTTCGAGACGGATCCGACGCTCGCGCGCGAGATCGGCGAGCTGTTCGGAGTCGAGTCGCGCGCGGACGAAACCGTGCAGTCCTATGCGGCGCGCCTGCGGCAGTCGCTGGGCATCGCGTCCGGGGCCCGGCCTGCTGCCGGGGCGCGCGGCGAGCGGCTGGGCCGGGCCGTGGCCGGCTTCGGCGACGACGGCGACGACGAGAGCTGAGCGCGCACCTTGGGGACGCCGGGACAGCGGCGTTTTTTTCGCGACTAGCGCGCGCGCCGCGCGACAGGGGAGCGTGGGACTTTCCTCCGGCGTCTTGGAACTCGGGCGAGGGGCGCTCGACTTGCTGTATCCGCCCCTGTGCTGGCTGTGCGGTCAGGACGCCCTGCGCTGCGACTTCGGCCACGCGAGCGGCTGCGAAGCGCACGTCCTGCCGGACGGGCCGCCGGGTGTCCGCTGTCCGATCTGCGCGCTGGAGATGGCGCCGTCGCTTGCGGGCGCGGAGCGCTGCGCGGCCTGCCGGCGGGAGAGCTTCGGCCTGGAGCGGCTGATCGTGCTCGGCGACTACCGCAGACAGCCGCAACTGCGCGAGTGGGTGTTGGCGTTCAAGCACGGGGGGCGGCCGGAGCTGGCGCGGCCGCTCGCAGCGGCGCTGGCGCGACGCGTGCGCGCACTGCTGCCCGAGGCGGGCCGCGGGAACCTGCTCGTCCCCGTGCCCCTGCATCGCTGGCGGCGCGTCGAGCGCGGCCATGACCAGTCCGCGCGGCTGGGGAGCGAGCTCGCGGAGGCGCTCGGGTGGAACTTCGCTCGCGCGCTGGCCCGCACTCGTCCCACAGTGGTGCAGGGAACCGCGGGTGCGACCTCGCGTTCCGCCAACGTGCGCGGGGCCTTCGGTCCGCAGCGCTGGCGCCCGCTGGCGCGACGTGCGGTCGCCGAGGCCGAGCGCGTATGGATCGTCGATGACGTCGTGACTAGCGGGGCAACGCTGCGCGAGTGTGCTCGAGCGCTGCGGCGCTTGGGGGCCCGGCACGTGTCGGCCCTGGCCCTTGCTCGCGCCTCGTCGCTTGCCGCAGACGACGGAACTTCGGACACGCCGGAGGGCGAAGGTGAGCTCTCTCTTGCGAGTTTGGCACCGCTGCGCGAGTCCGAGTGATCGAGAGTTGCAACTCTGGCTTCGGGTGGCGGTTAGGCTCTCGGCGATGAAGTCCGTGGAGACCTGCGACACCCTGTTCGTCGAACCGTTCGCCGGCATGGCCGGGGACATGTTCCTCGGCGCCCTGCTCGATCTCGGCGACCCACGCTTCTCGCTCGAGCATCTGCAAGCCCTCGCGGCGGACCTTGTGCCGGGGGAAGCGCAGGTCGCGACGGAGAAGGTCTGGCGCGGGTCGCTGTCCGGGCTCGCGCTGGATGTGCGCACTCCGGAGCGGGGTACCTTGCCGCACCGTGGGATCGCCGACCTCGAGGCGCTGCTGGCGCGTTCCGCGCTGCTGTCGTCCGCTTCGAAGGAGCGCGCCCGCGCCGTGCTCTGGCGCATTGCCGTCGCCGAGGGACGCGTGCACGGCTGCGCTCCGGAGGAGATTCACTTTCACGAGCTCGGCGCCGTCGACACGCTCGTCGATGTCTGCGGCGCGGTCGATGCGCTCGAGCGCCTCGGCGTGCGGCGCGTGCTCGCCACGCCGCCGCTCGTGGGGTCCGGCACGGTGCGCTGTGCTCACGGCGACATGCCCGTGCCGGTTCCCGCAGTGGCCGAAATCCTGCGTGGCCGCGCCCATCATCTAGGAGGTGGCGGGGAGCGCCTGACGCCGACGGGTGCGGCGTTGCTCGTCGAGCTGGTCGCGGAGTTCGGCGCTCCGGGCGCGTTTGTGGCGAGCGCGATCGGCTACGGCGCGGGCCAGCGCGACCCGCGCGAGGGCCCGCCCAACGTCGTGCGCGTGCAGCTCGGGCGCTCGGGGGCTGGGACTCCGCGGCCCGAGGTCTGGACGCTGGAGTGCAACCTCGACGACATGACGGGCGAGGAGCTGGGCTTCCTTGTGCAGGAACTGCGCGCCGCCGGTGCGCTCGAGGTCTGGACGAGCGCGGTCGCGATGAAGAAGGACCGCCCGGGAGTGATCGTGGCGGCGCTCGCCCGCGCCGGCGCGCGCCCGGCGCTCGAGAGCGCGCTGTTCGCGCACTCGACGGCGCTCGGACTGCGCTGGACGCGCAGCGAGCGCACCGAGTGCGGGCGCATCGAGCTCGAAGTTTGCGTGGGGGAGTTCCGCGTGCGCGGCCAGCGACGGCTGCGACCCGGCGCCGATCCACGTTCATTCGACACGCGCGACATCGCGTTCGAATATGACGATCTCGCGGCCTTGGCTCGCGCGCGCGGGATCGCGCTGCGCGCCGCCGAGCAGCTCGCGCGCGCGGCGTTCGCCTCGGCCTAGCTGCCAGTCGGAGCCGACTTCGCCGCCGGGGGGTGCATCGTCCGCAGAGCCGGCCGTCGATCGCGCTCGTGCGCTCGCGGGCGTCAGACCATCCGGCGAGCGAGCTGGCTGCGCCGTCGAACGCGCTGGGAGTCGTCGCTCCGACCCGCGGGGTCCACGCAAACAGGATGGACCGCCCGTTCGAGACGACCCCAGCCGGCGGATGGGCCTCGCGGTACAGCTCGCCCTCGAGCGCCCGCTCCTGCTCCTCGGGGGCGTCGAGACCTTGTGCACGACGCAGTTGCCTTCGCCGATCGGGAGCGCGTTCGGCGTACGCGATCGGTCGGTGGCCTCGAAGGTCATCATGATGCCCTCGTCACCCGGGCGGACAAGGTGCGCCGCGGCACCGTCGTTGCAGATGCAGCCCGAGCCGCGCTCGCTGGCGATCGTGTAGGTCCTGAGCCGCGCACCGTTGGTGGTGTCGACGATCGGCAGCTTCTCGAACGGCAGCACTTCCGCCAAGCATGGTCGAGGCGCGCCTCGGTGACGGTGGCGCTGTGGTTCTCCGAGCGGAGGAAAAAGCGCAGCGCGTGGCGAAAACGGAAACGACATCCCGCCGGATCGATCAAGCTCAACGCGGCGGATCCACGTGGGCCGCATGGCTGCGCAGGCCGCGGGAGAGCCGCGCCAGTCCGTCCGCGAGTGCCTTAAGGTCCATGCCGTAGCCCAGCCGCAGGTGGCCCGGGGCGCCGAAGTGCTCGCCGGGGACCACGCCGAGGCTCTCCGCCGCGGCGAGGTGGCGAGCGAGGGCGTGGGTGTCCGCGACCCCGCGCATGCGAGCGCAGGCGATGATGCCGTGCTCGGGCACGAGCGCCTCGACGAGCGGCTCCGACGCCAGCCAGCGCTCGAACAGAGGGCGGTTCTCGACCAGTACCTGCCGGTAGGGGGCGAGTAGAGCCTCGCGGCGGCGCAGGGCCAGCGCCGCCGCCCGCAGGCTGCTGGTCGGCAGGTCGACGTACTGCAGGAAGGTGGCGTCCTCGACTGCCTCGCGCTCGGCCATGGCGGCCTCCCCGAGGACCACCCAGCCCACGCGCAGGGCGCCGAGCCCGTAGGCCTTGGTCAGGCTGCCGAGCGAGATCCCATGGCGCAGCTCGGACGCGGCGTGAAACGCTTCCCCGGCCGGCACGAACTCCTCGTAGATCTCGTTGCAGACGAGGTAGCCCCCAGCCCGTGCCGCGAGCTCGGCGAGCTCGGCGAGGTCGGCGGGGGAGGTGCGGACGCCGCTGGGGTTGTGGGGGCTCGAGAGGAACACGTGTCCGCGGCCCCCTCCGGCCAGAGCCTCGGCGACGGCCGCCGGCTCGAGCCTCCAGCCCTGCTCGAGGGAGCGACGGACCTCGACGACCCGCGCTCCCTCGCGGCGCGGCAGCACGCGCAGGGGCTCGTAGGAGGGCACCTCGACCGCGACCCGGTTGCCCGCTCCGAAGAGCGCCGCCGCGGCCACGCTCATCGCGCCGGTCGCGCCCGGCGTGACGAATACCTGCTCCGGGTGCACGCGGAAACGCCGCGCGAGCTCGGCCGCGAGCTCGGGCAGCGCGCGTGCGCCGCCCCACTCGAGCTCGAGCGCCGCGTGCTCGCCGAAGTGCCGCGGGTCCGCGGCCGCCATGCCCGACTGGGTCAGGCTCGCGGGCTGCGCCATGGCGTCCGTGCGCGCGAAGCGCATGTAGGGGAAGCCCGGTCGGCGCGGGGGAGTCAAGTCGCTCACGGCGGGTGGCACGAGCCCTTGGGAAGCGCGTTCGAGAAGTGCGGAAAAGCGCTGTGGAACACGCCTCTTGCGATGGCTAGGATCCCCAACGTTCTAGCACATTCGCCGCGCTCGCGGAGGTTGCTGGGACCGGGGAGCTCGAGCGATGCGCGCGCCGCGTCGCGAAAGATCCTGTCGATGTCCGAGGGGCTCTCCCGCGCGGGGAGTCGGGCACAACAAGCACTGGGATTGGCACCACATGAAGATCCACGGATCGCAGGTCCGAGGCTGGACCTCGTCGTTCTCCTTCGCCCTCTGCGCCACGGGCCTTGCGCTCGCGCAGCAGGCATCTCCGCTCCCGAATCCCGCGAACACCGACACGGCGAAGACGCCGGCTGCGAACAGCGTGACTGGCGCGAGCGCGTCGGGCGCCGCGAGCGCCACCGCGCCGCAGGAAACGCCGAAGTTCCTGCGCTACGTGCGCGCAGCGAGCGGTGGCGCGAAGGTGCGCAACATCTACGACGCGCAGGGCGTGTCGATCGCCGAAGTCGAGGCGGGCACGGTGCTCGCCATCCACGGGGAGCGCGCAGGCTGGCTCGAGGTCGAGTCGCCGGCGGGCTTCTCGGTGTGGGTCTACGGCGAGTACCTGACGCCGACCACCGAGTCGGGCGTGCTGTCGGTTTCGGGCAACGACGTGCGCATGCGTCCGCTGCCGTCGTCCGGCGCGGAAAGCCTGCCGCTGCGTCAGCTGCTCCAGAAGGGCCAGAAGCTGCGCATGCTCGGGCGCAAGGACATGTCGAAGCCGCTTGCGGAAGACTGGGTCAACGTCGGCTCGCCCGTCGGCACGCGCGGCTGGGTGGTGACGACCCAGACCGAGACGCTGCCGGCCGATCAGGACGGCGCCACCCTGTGGGGCGCGGCGGTGAGCGAGGCACGCAAGCCGCTCACGGGCACTCCGATCGCCGGTGCGACCGGAGCGGACACCGAGGCCACGACTGCGCCGTCGAACGCGAGCATCACGACGGACTCTAAGAAGATCAGCGCCGCGCTCGCGGACGCCGACAAGCAGCTCGCCGCGGCCCGCGGCGCGCAGGAGCAGGGCGGCACGGCGGACTACGACTCGGTCAAGGCCGCCTACGAGGCGGTGCTGGCCATGGGGCCGGGCGAGGCGACGACGAAGCTCGTCAAGGATCGCATCGAGCTGTGCAGCGCCTACGCCGACGGCGTCAAGCTCAGCGCCGAGCTCGAGCAGCAGAAGCAGTCGATCGACGCGGCCATGCGCAAGCGCCAGACGGAGATGGCCCGCGCGGCCCGCAGCCAGCCCTTCGACGGTCGCTTCGATGGCCGCGGCCGCATCGAGAAGGCCACGCTGCCCGGCGAGAGCCGTCCGGTGTACTTCCTGCGCTTCGGCGGCGAGCTCGTCACCGAGCTCGGCTGCGCGAGCGGTCGCCTGAACTTCGCCGACTACCTCGGCTGCGAGGTCGGCTTCAACGGCACCGAGACGCGTGGCCCGATCCGCAGCACGACGGCGGAGCTCAACCGCCCGCGCGCCTTCGAGGTCACGCGCCTTGAGGTGATCGCGGCTCCCGCGAAGGGTCAGCGCTAGTTTGCTCGCGCGCGGGAGGATCGCTCCGGTCCTCCCGCTCCGCACTTCCCGCTCCTCCCATGTGGCGCGCGATCGTCGACTTCTTCCGCCGCCTCGCGGCGCTCGGGCCCGCGGCCCCGCTGTGCGACTCGTGCAAGTGGGACTACGGCAGCGTGTGCAAGCGCCCCGAGCGTCCCAATGCCACGCGCTGCCCCGACTACCAGAGACGCTAGATCCCGGCGCGGCCTCGCTCGCCTAGCTCGCGCCCTCGGCCGCTGGCGCGGACTCGGCCTGTGGCAGCCACTGCGAGCGCACGCGCGCGAGCTGGCCCTGCTCGATGCCGGCGCGAATCTCGGCCATCAGCCGGTGGAACCAGCGGATGTTGTGATGCGTGAGCAGGATGGCGCCGAGCATTTCTTCGCTCTTCACGAGGTGGCGCAGGTAGCCGCGGCTGTAGCCGCTCGTGCAAGTCGGGCAGTCGCAGCGCGGATCGAGCGGGCGCTCGTCGCGTGCGAAGCGCGCGTTGCGCAGGTTGAGCGCGCCTTCGCTGGTGAAGGCCTGAGCCGTGCGACCGTGGCGCGTGGGCGTGACACAGTCGAACAGGTCGATGCCGCGCTCGATCGCGTCGAAGAAGTCGCGCGGGGTGCCGACACCCATCAAGTAGCGCGGCTGGTCCTCGGGCAAGAGCGGCGCCGCGGACTCGACGGCGACCAGCATCTCTTCGCGCGTCTCGCCGACGCTGACGCCGCCGATCGCGTAGCCCACGAGATCATGCGACGTCACAGCCTCGACCGAGCGCGCACGCAGGTCGGGGAAGGCGCCGCCCTGCACGATGCCGAACAACGCCTGCCCGCGCGCCTCGCCGCCGAGCTCGCGATGACGGCGCACGCAGCGCTCGAGCCAGCGGTGCGTGCGCGCTGTGGCGTCCTCGACGCAGGCGCGGTCACTCGGCTTCGGCGGGCAGTGATCGAAGGCCATCGCGACGTCGGCGCCGAGCGCAGCCTCGATCTCGACCACGCGCTCGGGCGTGAAGCGCACGCTCGCGCCGTCGACCACCGAGCGGAACGTGACGCCATCCTCGTCGAGCTTGCGCGTGTCCTCGAGGCTGAATACCTGGTAGCCGCCGGAATCGGTC
>SXKQ01000224.1 GCA_005778045.1 Planctomycetia bacterium | reverse complement strand
TGCCGCGTGGTCATCGAGCCCTCGTGGCCCGGGGTCATGGCCTGCATCATGTCGCAGGCCTCGGCGCCGCGGCACTCGCCGACGAGGATGCGGTCGGGACGCATACGCAGAGCGTTGCGCAGCAGGTCGCGCGTCGTCACGGCGCCCACGCCCTCGACGTTGGCCGCGCGGGACTCAAGGCGCACGATGTGGTTGCCTTCGAGACGCAGTTCGGCTGCGTCCTCGATGGTGACCACGCGCTCGTTGGAGCCGACCGCGGCGGATACGGCATTGAGCAGCGTGGTCTTGCCGACGCCCGCGCCGCCCGAGAACAGGATGTTGAGCCGCGCCTTCACGGCCACACGTAGCAGCGTCGCCGTCGCGGGCGCGACCGATCCGAGCTCGACCATGCGCTCGAGGCCAAGCGCGCGCTTGGGGAAGCGGCGAATCGAGAGCTGCGGGCCGTCGACGGAGAGCGGCGGGATGACGGCGTTGACGCGCGCGCCGTCGGGCAGGCGCGCATCGACCATCGGGCTGCGCTCGTCGATTCGGCGCCCGGCATTGCGCACGAGGCGCTGGATCAAGTGCAGCAGGTGCGCGCTGTCACGGAAGCGCACGCCGCTCTCCTCGAGCTTGCCGCGGCGCTCGATGAACACGCGCTCGGGGTGCGTGACGAGGATGTCGCTGATCTCGTCGTCGGCGAGCAGCGGTTCGAGCGGTCCGAGCCGAAACATGTCGTCGAGCACGCCCTGCACCAGCGTGCGGCGCTCGCCGTCGTCGAGCGACGGCGCCAGCTTGCGCAGCAGGCTCTCCGCGCGCGCCGAGCATTCGCTCTCGAGATCCCCGCGCCCGAGCCGCTCGGCCACGCCGAAGTCGAGTGCGGCCACGAGCTTCTCCTGCATCTCGCGACGCAGCTCTGAGTGCCGCACCACGGAGGGATTCATCGGGAAGTCCTTCACGACAGTGGGCTAGTTCGAGGCCGCTCGCGCCGCATCGGCGGCCGGCAGGCGGGCGTCTTCCGGGCGGCGCCAAGCGCCCGGGCCCTTCAATCCCTCGAGTCCGAGCTCGCGCAGTCGCGCCGTGGGGCCGCCGACGGCTGACCGGCCGTGGAACACGCCTTGGGTGAAGAACTCCCAGTCCGTGGGGGCCACGTGAAGGTCGCCGGGCATGGGGCGGTCGAATCCGTCGTCGAGCGGGTCGACGAGGTCGGCCGTGACCATCACCACGAGCTCCGTCATGTCCTGTTCGTAGCGCACGCTGCGGAACAGGGGGCCGAGCATCGGCAGGTCGCCGAGCACGGGCATGCGCGAGACGCGCGCTTGGTCCTTGCTGCGCAAGAGGCCGGCCATGGCGAACGACTGGCCCGTGCCGAGCTCGACGGTCGTGCTCGAGCGGCGCGTCACCACGGCCGGGATGGTGAAGCCGTTTTGGCGCACGGCGCCGACTTCACTGAGCTCGCTCACTTCCGGCGCGACCTCGAGGCGGATGCGACCGCCGCCGAGCACCTGCGGGCGGAAGTTGAGCCGCACGCCGAAGTCCTTGTAGACGATCGTGATGTAGTTGCCGCCGCCGACCTGCCCGTTCTGCACGACCGGCACCGGGAACTCGCCACCGACGAGGAACGCCGCCTCCTCGCCGCTCATTGCGACGAGGTTCGGTTCCGCGAGCAAGCGCACGTAGCGGTTCTCCGAGAGCGCCTGCAGGTAGGCCTCGAAGTCGGCGCTCGGGATGCCGAAGAACATCGTCGTCGCGTTCGAAACGCTGATGGCGTTCGCGCCGTAGGAGTACTCGCCGCTGCCGAGGTCGGAGCCCGCCTTGGGGGAGATCGAGACCGGCTGGAAGGGCGAGCCACCGGGCGACTGCAGGCCGCCGAAGCCCGACCGAGTGCCGCCGACGCCACCAAAGGAGAGCTCGCGCAACGCCGTGCGGCTAGCCTCAGCGATGCGCACGCGCAGCTGCACCTGCTGCACGCCGGCGATGCGCGTCAGGTTGGCCCACTTGAGGTCGGTCGAGTTCATGTAGCTGACGAGCGTGGCCGCCACGTCGGTGTCGGCGAGGTTGCCGCGCACCACGACCGTCCCGCCGAGGTCCTCGACCGAGAGCTCGGAGCCGAACAGCAGGCCGAGCGAGCGGCGCAGCTCGGTCACGTCGACCGTGACGCGCACGCGGCGAGTCACCGCGACGCCCGACTCGAGCCGCACCAGAAGGTCGGTGGCGCCCGGGCTGCGCGCGACGAGCAGCAGCTCCTCAGGGTTGACCGGTCGCGCGTCGAGGATCTCGGGATGGGCCACGACGACGGTCGCGGCCCGGCCACCGAGCGAGAGCAGGGTCGATGCGCCGGCCCGCAGCTCGAGCGTCTCGCCTGTGGGCTGCTGAGCGGCAGCGACGGCGCTGGACGCGACGGAAGTGGGGGCGAGCGCCAGCGAAATCGCAAGCGCGAGCGAGAGGTTCAAGCTCGTCATGGGTGGGACTTTTCGGGGGAACGGACGCTGGCTAGCGCGGCTGGGCGAACTCGAGTCGCTCGGTCGTCTTACCGCGAATCACGAGCACTTCCCACTTGGGAACCACGGGTGCGGCTGGGGTCGGGGCGGGCGCCGCGGAAGCGGGCGGCGCGACGGCAGTTTTGGGCGCCGGCTCCTCATAGGCGAACAACTCGCGCGTCGAGGCTTCGGCCGGCACCTGCGTCGGCAGGTCCCCGTCCTTCTCGGAGCGCAGCGAGAGGCCCAGCGTGCCGCGGGCGCTGGCGAGCTCGATCTGGACTGCGTGCTGGGGCGTGACCGCCAGCGTGACCGTGGTGCGACGGGAGCCGCGGCGCTCGTCGGACGAGCTCGGCGCGAGCACCGTGTCCTCGTTGACGGCCACCACGCGGGCGCCCTCGAGCACCGTACGGGTCAGCGTCTCGCGGCGACCGTTGACCGTGCCGGGAGCATCCATGGTGGCGAGCACGTCGACGCGCGCACCGGGGTAGAGCATCACCTCGGGACCGTTGTCGCGCAGTGTGATCGTGATCGCGCGTGTGCCGGCCGGGAGCTCGCTGCCGAGCGTCGCGCCGGAGGCGCGCACCGCCGGGCTCGAGGAGCGGGGCTGGGCAGCCACGGCGGCGGCCCGGGCGCGCTCGGCCGCTTCGCTCTGGGCCGTCTCGTCCCCGAGCACGGACTGCAGCAGCCCCGTAGCGAGGGCGGCGATGACGGCCATGGCGATGCCGATCAGGAGCAGGCGGGAAGTTTGCATGCAAGCACCAGAAAGTAAAGAGGTGTTCAGTCGTTGCGAGGCTCGAGCACCATGGCGGCGCGGCCCCGCACGGACTCCGGAATGGGCATCAGCCGCGCGAGTCCGAGCAGCTGGTTGGGGGCGTAGCGGGCCGCGATGCTCACCGTGATGGCGTCACCGCTCTCGAGATCTTCAGGGGCGCCGGGCAGGAACTGCACCTGCGCGCCGACGATGCCCTGAGCGGCTAGGGCCGCTTGCACCTTGGCCTGCACCGTGGCCGCAGTTGCGCCCTCGAGGGAGGCCTCGCGGGCACCGAGGCGCGCCGCGCTGTTGATCTGGGTGCTCTTGAGCACCAGCCAGCCGTATTCGAAGGCGGCGAAGATCACGAACAAGAGCAGCGGGACAGCGATCGCAGCCTCGATACTCTCGGAGCCCCGTCGGGCGCGGGCCGCGCGGTTCCAGAGCCTCATCGTCCGCCTCCGCGGGTTTCCCACCACCACCAGGTCAGGGCCGTGCCGACGAGGATCGCCGGCGCATAGGGCATCCACTGCTTGGGACGTTCCTTGGGGGCGCTGCCGGACGGCAAGGCGCTCGATTCGGGGTAGGCGATGCGACCGGCGAGCGCGCGGCCAAGCTCGAGGCGCGTGATCCATAAGCCGTGCATCAGAACGATCGGGACGTCGCGCCAGCCCCCGCGGGTGACGGTGACGCCCATGCCGAGGACGAATCCCGAAGCCGTCACGCCGACGATCAGGGGCACGGCCGCCGAGCTGCCAAGCCAAGCCCCGAGGCCCATCATCAGCTTGGCGTCGCCCGCTCCGCCGCCGGCGAGCACGAAGGCGCCGATGAAGATCGCGCCGGCGATGGCCGCACCGAGCAGCGAGCTGCAGAGGCCGTCCCAGCCGCCGATGAGTCCACCGTAGGCGAGCCCCAGCCCGAACAACGGGAAGGTCAGCCAGTTGTGAATGCGCATGCTGCGAATGTCCGTGACTGTTGCGAAGGCGCAGGCTCCGAGCAGTAGCATCCAGACCCACGCGTGCGGGTCGGTTGGGGGGGGGAGGGTCAGGATCGGCATGGAAGTTGAGTATCGCCGTCCCGGAGTCCAGAGGCGCACTCCCAAATGATAGACTCTTTTTTCCTTCAGAGTCCTGTACGTGGCCAAGCCGAATACGCAGCTGTGAAAGCATCCCGCCCTTGAAACTGCGTCCGACCGCATCTTTGGCCCGGAAGGGCCTCTCCAGCGTCCAAGTGATCGTGGTCCTGCCCTCGGTCCTGATGCTGTCGTGGCTGGCGATCGAGGCGGGGCTGGCCATGAGGTCGGCCGTCGATGCCCGCAACGGGGCGGACGCGATCGCGCTCGCCGCCGCGGCCCAGCACGACGAGAGCTACGCTGCCGCCCTCGATGCAGCGCTGCTTGCCGCCTCCGCCAACCGCGCCCCGGCCGGCCCGGTCTCGATCAGCACGGGCCCCGGACCCGGGGGTGGCGGGGAGCTGGAGTTCGGCCGCTGGGACCGCTTCCAGCGCCAGTTCGTGCCGGACCCCGAGGGCGGGCGAGCCGTGCGCGCCACCGTGCGCTTCGCCGCCAACCACCCCAACGGGGCCCCCGGCCTCGTCCTGCCGTCCCTGTTTCCTGGGACGACCGTGAAGATCGAGCGCCAAGCCGTGGCCGTCTTCATCCCACCGAAGCACTACACCTCGGCGCTGGTCCTCGGCACGGGCAGCGAGGCGCTCGAGGTCGAGCGAGCCGCCCGGCTGCGCACCCGCGGGGTCGTGCTGGTCGCCTCGAACGACGCGGCCGCGGTCCGCGTGGCGGGGGCACCGCGCGTACTCGTGGCCGAGCTGCGCGTCGCCGGGGGACTCGAGCCCGGCAGCGTCGAGCTCGTCGATTCGGACGTGGTCGCCGGGGCCTCGATCCCGGCGGACCCCTACGCCTCGATTCCGCTGCCGCCGCTCGATCCGACGCAGCCTGAACCCATCGAGCACGACGATGCGGGAACGACCTTGGTCCAGCCCGGCGTTCACTCCGGATTCGACGCCAACGGCGGACGAGTGGTGCTGCTGCCCGGCCTGCACCAGTTCGAGGGGCCGATCGTGCTGTCCGGCGACGCCGAGCTCGGGCTGGAGTTCGCCACCCTGCTGTTCAGCTCGGCGGGACGCCTCATGCTCTCGGGGCGTGCGGTGGTCTCCGGGACAGGCTCGGACACCGTCCCCGGCTGGGACGGCTTCTGGGTCCTGCAGGAGTCCGGTCTTCGCGCTTGGAACTTCACCGACGCGGCCGAGGTCGATGTCCGCGGGCACGCCTACGCGCCCTCGACGCGGCTGGTGCTCGAGGGCAGTTCGCGCATGGACACCGGCACGCTGGTGGCCGAGTCCGTGCGCATGCGTGGCGATGCGGTCCTGCGCCTGCGCGAGAGCATCGACGCGCTCGAGAGCACGCCGGTGCCTGGACGCGCCAAGCTCGTGCGCTGAGCGCGCGGCGAGCTACTTGCCGCCGGCCGTCGGGTCGGCGCGTTTCTGGCCGACAACGAAGCTCTGGCCTTGCCCGATCGTGGCGAGCTCCTTGAGCAACGTCACGTTGGCCTCCCCGAGCCCCACGCAGTGGATGCGGATGCGGCGGAAGGCGTTCATGCGGCGCACGTCGTCGACGATCCAGGGGCAGTTGGGGTCACCCGAGAAGATGAACGGGCCGGGGTAATTGAGGTTGGCCGTGCGCTCGGCCTTGACCTTGTACTCCTGGTCGACGACTACGTCGCCCTCGCCATAGTCCTTGTCGGTGACCGTGAAGTCGTCGACCGAAGGCGTGCCGTCGGAGAGCATCAGGATCGTGTCGCAGCCCTCCGTGAGCGCGTCGGCGTTGACGTAGGCCTCGGTCTGGGCGAAGCCGCGGCCCGTCAGGGCGAAGGCGAGCTTGAGGCCCGCATGCATGTTGGTCTCGCCGCGCAGCTTCCCGTCGAGCGAGGTGCGCGTGTCCGGCGCTCCGAGCTCGATCGCGTCGAGCTCGTCCATGACCTTGTCGATGTTGGTGCGCGTGGCCTTGATCATGCCCGGGCAAGAATCGAGCGTGCCGGCCGAGGAGCCGAACCACACGATGCAGAACTGCTTGTCGGGCGTTAGGCGCGAGAGCGACACGCGCAGGTTCTCTCGCGCGAGGTCCCAGCGCGTGTCGATGCGGTGCCAGGGAATGTCACTCTCCTCGAGGATCGCGCCCTTCTTCTTCTTCTCCTTCGGCCCCGAGAGCGGACCGGCGGGCTTGGCCGACGGCTCGATTTTCTTGCACATCGAGTCGGACATGTCGACCACGTAGCACAGACGCTCGCCGTCGGTCTCGATGCCGAAGAAGCGCGGCGCCGCGGACGAGGGGCTGGTCGTGCCGCGCTTGACCTCGCCGCGCGAGAGCAGCTCGAGCCACGCGTCGGGGTTCACGTACAGCTGGTTCGACTTGAGGATGCCCTGCAGGTGCCGCGCGACTTGCACCTTGGCCGTGTGCGACAGCCCGACCTCGTCGGCTAGCAGGCCGATGTAGGCGCTGAGAGCCTCGCGGTAGGCCGCATCGTTGACGCGGTCCTTGTTCGCGAACAGCGCTCCACTCATGGCGCCCAGAATCGCCATGCGCTCCTCGTCTTTCTTCGGGAAGGCCGTGCAGTTGGGCACGATGATGGCCTTGAGGTCCGGGTTGCGCGTCGCGCCGAGTCCCGCGATGGCGGCCGCGCGCAGGAGCGCGTTCTTCTCGCCGGTCGCGATCGCGAGCACCTCCGCCGCGTCGCCTCGATCGGCCTGCACCTTGAGCGCCTGCACCCACAGCCACGTGTCGACGGGCTTGCGGTTCGTGCTGCGCAGGGCCTTGAACGGCTCGACGAACTCCGCGCGGTCGAAGTTGCGCCCGAGCAGCGTGGCGAGCATGTAGCGCGCGTACTCGGGGAAGCGCCCGGGGTCCTTGGTCTCGACGTAGTCCTTGGCGAGGATCGCGAAGGCCTCGGGGTTGCGCGTCTTGGCGAGCTTCTCGCGTCCCTCGGTGTGGTGCTGCAGCGGCAGGCGCTGGATCGTCTCCTGGTAGCGCTCGAGCGCCTTCTGGAAGGCGTCCGAGCTCTGCGCGCTCGCGACGGGCGCCAGGGCCAAGAGCGCGAGCAGGGGGCGGACGAGGGAGCGGGCGAGCGCGGGGAATCCGTTCATGCGCATGGGGCACTCTCCAACAGGGACGAGTCAAGCCTAGTTCGCATCCGGCTCCGGGGGCGCGTGGCAGATGGCTTTTTCAACCCGCAAGGTCACCGGAAGCGGCCCGGATCTGGCGGCTCGGGAGTGGAAGGCTGGCTCCGGGGTCGAAAATCGGCCCCTGCGGGCCTGTCCGAGGGCTTGCACCGCATGGGGGGCGGTTCCCATCCTTTGCGCCCTCCAATTGCCACCCAGCGCCCCCTCCGGGGAGCGCGCAATCCCCTGCCACTCACAGCCATGTTCACTCCCTCCCTCGCTCTGATCGCCCAGGAAGCCGCCAAAACCGAGAGCCTCGGTGGCTCGTTCGTCGCGCTCGCCCTCGGCGCTCTGCAGCTGGTCGTCTCGCTGGCGATCTTCACCTTCTCGATCAACCAGGGCCTCAATGTCGTGTCGCGCATGATCGACGGCATCGACATCTGGGGCGAGATCAAGCGCAAGAACGTGGCGGTGGCGCTGCTCGCCGCCGGCGCGGTGATCGCCTACACGAACGTCGTCGCGGGCGGCGTTGACAGCATGACCGACGGTCTCACGACCCTCGTCAAGGGCGAGCTCTCGGACGGCATCAGTGCGCTCATCGGCGGCGTGATCAACCTGTTCGTCGCGATCATGGTGGCCGGCCTCGCCGTGACGTGGACGTTCAAGGCCATGGACAAGTTCACCAAGGACATCGACGAGAAGGCCGAGTTCCGCACCGGCAACGTCGCCATCGGCATCCTCTACGCCGGCATCCTCGTCGGCGCCTCGGAGCTGATCGCCTCGGGCGTCTCGGGCGTGAGCTCGGGCATCACCGGCCTCGTCAGCGCCCTGCTCGGCTGAGCCGGCGGCGAAGTCTGATCTTCCTGCGCGGGGCGCGGTCGCGAAGGCGGCTGCGCCCCGCGCGCTTTCCCCCACGCCCCTCAGGCCCGGCGTGCGGCGACCAGCTCGTCGTAGTGCCGGAGCAGGCCGGTGACGTCGTCGGCGACAGGGCGCACGGCGCGGCGCGGCGCGAGTTCGCTCCAGATGCCGGGCTCCTCGAGGAAGCGGCGCAACGCGCGAGCGAGGTCGGCTGCATCGTCGGCGCGGAATCCGACGGCGTTGCCGAAGCGCTCGGCGAGCTCGCGCATGCCGCCGTGGTCGGACAGCACGACGGGCATGTGCGCCATGACCGACTCGTGCACCGTGAGCGGCGCGTTCTCCCACCAGCGGCTCGGCACCACGAGCACGTCGAACGAGCGGAGGATCTCGGCGATGCGCCGGTTGTCGAAGCGGCCGTGGAAGGTGACTCCGGGATGGCGGTTTCCCGCCTTCATGGCGGTCACGTAGCCCTCGGTCTTCTCGCCCGTGCCCGCTCCGTGCACTGCCAGCGTCGCCTGCCCGTGCGGGAGCGACTGGAAGGCCTGCACCAGCAGGTCAGGCCCCTTGGTGGGCATCAGCGTGCCGACGAACCCGAAGCGCACGGGGCGCGCGGCCGGATCGCGCTCGGGCCGCGGCGGGAGCGCGCGGAACGGCGCGTCGTCCATGCCGTACTCGGAGAAGTGCAGCGCGTCCGCGGGCACGCCCTGCTCGACGAAGCGCTCCATCAGGAAGCGCGAGGGCGCGAGGATGCGGTCGGCGCGCAGCATCGCGCGCAGCATGTACTCGTTGCGGCGCAGGATCGGCGCGCGGAAGGTCTCGTCGCCGACGTAGCGCAGCGCGCGCAGCGGGAAGCGCAGGCTGCGCTTCGCGAGCCCCTCGCCCGCGGTTTCCGCCGTGCGGCCGCGCGCATAGTGCGTCAGCCACTTGCGCGCCCACGCGAGGCGCCACGTGCCGATGCACAAGGCGCAGCGCCACGGCTCGACCTGCTCGCACAGGTGATGGCGCGGCGTGAAGCGCTGGCCGCGCGGGCAGTGGAACCAGAAGTCGTGCAAGGTGAAGAGCGTCGGCACGCATGCGGCGGCGAGCACGTCGAACACGCCGGTCGAGAGGCCGACGGTGTGCTGCACGTGCGCGACGTCGGGCGCGAGCTCGCGCAGCCAGCGGGCGAAGATCTCGTCGACTACCGGGTTCGTGTACGTCACGCGCAGGCGGTGCGGCGAGCCCGGCACGAGGTTGAGGCGCGTCACCTTCACGCCGTCGACGTCCTCGTTCACGAGCGCGAGATTCGCGACACCCGGCCGAAAGCCCGGCACGAACACGCGCACGTCGTGACCTTGGCGCACGAGCTCCTTCGACACGGTCCAGGTGTACACCTCCGCCCCGGCCATCTGGTCGGGCGGGAATCCGTGGGCCACTTGCAGGATGCGCATCGAACGTCGCTCGCGATTCGACCGGCCATGCTAGCCCCGTCGCAGTCCGAAGTCCCGGCCACGCCGCCGCTCGAGCTCGCGGCGCGAGGCTAGGATGCGGCCATGCGTCGTCTCGCGCTCGCCATGCTCGGACTCGCGGCCGTGCTCGCGCTGCTCGCGTGGTGGCCCCGCGCCCGCGGTGGCGCGGGTGGGGAGCCCGTGTCCGCGCCCCCGACCGAGGCCAGTTCTGGCGAGCAACTCGGCTCGAGCCGCTCGGAGCCGCCGCTGTCACAGGCCGAGACTCGCGACGCTGCGCCCGCGCCGCAGACGCTGGCCGAGGCTGTGCGCACGCTCGCGCTGCGCCGGCCCGAGGCGCTCGACTTCGCGCGCGCGGAGCTCGACCTCGAGCTTGCGCGGGCCTTGAAGGCGCTGGTGAGCGCGCGCGGCGCGACGGCACTCGAGCTCGCGCAGGCGCTCGACGCCTTCGACCTCGAGGATCCGGCGCGCGCGGCGTGCGTGCTCGCACTCGCCTGGGCCGGCGGAGAGCGAGGCGTGGCGATCGAGCGACTCGTGGCCTTGGCTTCGACCCGCGGCACGGGCTCGGTGAACTCTGAGCAGTGCGCGCTCGCGGCCGTGCGGGCGCTTGCCCTGGCGGGCGCGAGCGAGAGTCTCGCGACGCTCGTCACCGACGAGCTCGCGCCGGACGGCGAGCTGGAGAATGGCCTCCATGCCGTGCGTGCCTGGCTCGCGTTGCGCGAACTCGCGCGCGTGCCCGACGTGCTGGCCGAGGGGCTGCTCGGCGCGAGCGGGCGTGAACTTCCGCGGCGCGTGGCGGAGGAAGCGTGGGCCGCGGCGGCGCGAGCGGGGGATGCGAACTGGCTGGATGCGCTGTGGCGCGCGGTCGAGTCGGGAGACGAGGCCGCGCTGGCCGGGCTGGCCCAGGTGCGCGATCGCGGGCTGGAGCCAGCCGTTCTCGACCTGCACGCCCGAGCCACGGGCTGGACCTTGATCGCCGCGCAGAAGTCGTTGGCGAGCCTCGCGACGGAGTCGAGCCTCGGGGCGCTGGAAGCGGATTTGCTGCTCCCGGTGCGCCGCGACGGGGCGCTCGAGGCGCTGCGGGCGTGGCGCGCCGAGTGCGAGCGCATGCCCGAGCTCGCGTCGCTCGAGGCGCTGCTCGCACTGCACGCACGCCTCGCTCAGGATGCGGACGCGCGCGCGGCGCTCTCGGCCGCGTTCGAGCGCGAGGCCGCCCTGCTCGCCCTGCGCGCCGCAGCGCGAGCGGACGACGCGGCTGTCGCCGCGTTGCTCAGGGCTGCAGCGTCTGCCCGGGATTGAGCTTGCCGCGCGAGTTCGCCGCCGGCGGCTGCCACGTGAAGTCCGAGGAGTCGTTGCCGACGCCCGTCAGTCGCATGGAGACGCTCGAGGCCTCGGTGCCGACCTCGCTCACGCCGATGTTGACCGACGTGCGGCCCGCCGCGAGCCCGTTGGTCGCCGTGAACGTGCCTTCGTAGCTCAGGAACTGACGCACGGTGTTGCTGGCGTCGACGAGCGCGATGCCGTCGGGCGCACCGTTCTGCAGGCCGGCGAAGTTGAACCACAGCACGCCGAAACCGTTCTGCAGGTTGCGGATGGTCCCAGTCAGGTTGATCGTGGCGTAGCTCGCCCCCGTGGCGCCGTCGTAGCCGACGAGCTTCCAGCCTACGAGCGAAGTGTTCGCCGGGCCCGCGATCTCGACGCCCTCGTTCTTGTCCGTGCCCGAGTTGTCGTAGTGCAGCTCGTTGATCCACACGAGCGAGCCCGTGGGCGGCGGAGGCGGCGGAGGCGCGGCGATGGTCGCGGAAGCGAAGCCGCTCTGGGCGCTCGCGTTGCCGGTCGTGTCCTTGGCGGACACCTTGTAGAAGTAGGTCGTGCCGACCGCTGCGCTCGCGTCCGTGTAGGCGCTCGCGGCGAGCAGGGCCGTGTTGAGGCGCGTGTACGTGCCGGTGCTCGCGGTCGCTCGGAACACGTCGTAGCCCGCGAAGTCGCCCTCCGTGTTGTCCGCCCAGTCGAGCGCGATCGAGCTCGTCCCGGCCGTCGCCGCGAGGCCCGTGGGCGCCGCGGGCGCGGTCGTGTCTCCGCCGCCACCGCCCGGAGTGCACTGGCCGCCGAACACGCACGCGACCCACTCGGGGTGGTCGATGAACGGGTTGCGGTTGCCCTGGAACTGGAACACCGCGTTGTTGCGGGCCATTTCCTTGGCGTCGACCGG
This sequence comes from Planctomycetia bacterium, assembly GCA_005778045.1. The sequence continues at coordinate 4,359 of SXKQ01000224.1, read as the reverse complement.
ATCCTGCGCGTGCCACTGCAGCAGCACGGACAGCATGCCCATGTACGCGACGCTGACGTTCGCGCCCGTGTTGGAGCTCGCGATCAGCGCCTCGTCGTCGGTGAGCACCAGGTTGGGCTCCGCGGCGCCGGTGATGCCGTGCGTGCCGCCCTCGTAGCGCACGTCGAGGTACAGGAGCGCACGAGCGACGTCGCCGCGCCGGTCGTTCCATGTCTCCCAGGTGCCGGTCGCACCGGCGCCCGTGCGCCAGTTCGAGTTGCCCGGGTACACGCCCGCTCCGCCGCCTTCACCGTTGTTCGCCAGTGTCACGAGCTCGCTGCAGCCCGTCGGGCAGAAGCGATAGGGGTTGTTCCCGCGCGAGCTGTTGTAGCTGTCGTCGACGAGGAACAGGTGGTGGCAGTCGGTGTAGGGGTAGTTGGTGGAGCCGTCGTTCGGGAAGCCGTAGGAACTCGGCCAGGTGTGCTCGCGGTTGTAGTCGAGATTTCCGGCGCCGACCTTCACGTAGCTGGCGTTGCGGTACACGTCGAGGATCTGGCTCGTCGCGCTCGCGTTCTGGTCCGCGAGCTCGAGCACGTTCCACGTGTCCGTCGTCGTCGCCGTGTACGGGATGCGCGTATGGTCGTCGATCACCGCGTGCAGCGTCGTGCGCAGCGTGGTGCCGCTCGTGGTGTCCACCGACGTGTAGTAGCCGGCCGGCGCCTGGGCACGGGCGAGGGGGGCGGTGGCGAACAGGGCGGCGAGAATGGGGAGCGCGTGGACGGCGGTGCCGTCGCGGCGCAGGAAGCTGGACCGGGGCATGGTCGCTCCTGAGTTGAGGGCACGGGGCGGGTCGGCCGGGATTGTCCCCGAAGCGCAGGGATCCCGCCAGACGGCGACCGGGGCGTTCGCAGGCTCGCGTTAGGCCTTCTCCGCGAGCGCGACGACACCGGCCGCCGCGCCGGCGATCACCAGCACGAGCAGCGCGATCTTGAGACAGCTCCACGGGCGCTCGCCCTGCACTTCGCCCGTCGCGGCGTTCACCACGACGCGGTAGATCTTCGACTTCCAGCGATAGCTCGCCATCCACACGGGCAGCAGCACGTGCTTGTAGGTCAATGCGGACCAGTCGGTGTCGATCGAGAGCACGCGCTGCTCGTCGCCGCCGATGCGCCGGCGCACCTCGAGGTCGAGCTCGCGCTCGACTTGCGCGCGGGCGCTCGAGAAGCAGTCGGGGAGCGGGCGCTCGTAGGTGCGAGCGAGGTAGCCGGCGAGGTACTCGGGCGCCCAGGGCTTGAGGCCGTCCAGCGGCCACGGCTCGAGCGCCGCGAGTTCGCCCTCAGGCAGGCCCGAACCGGCACTCTCGAGCACGTCGTCGAAGAAGCGCCGGAAGCTGCCCGAGGCCGGATACCAGCGCGTGCGGCGCTCGGTGCGACGATTCTTGCCCGAGCCGACGGTGACGTAGTGGTGCTCGCCGCGCATGCCGCTGTAGCTGTTCGCGGTCAGCGCATCGAAGGTGAAGAAAGGCAGGTAGACGCCCTGGAAGGCCGCGTCGATGCTCTGGCGCGCGAGCGCGCTCGGCAGAAACCAGCGCGATTTGATCCACAGCTTGAGGTTAGCGCGCGCGGCGGTGGCCTCGATCTGGAACGGCACGATGCCGTCGACGGCGAGTCGCTGCGTCGACTCGTGCACGCCCTCGCGCGCCATCGACTGCGCGCAGTAGGGACAGCGCTGCGCGGTGAGCGCGCCCTGGAACTGCACGGTCGCGTGGCAGTTGTCGCAGCGCACCTCGTGCAGGTCCTCCTTGCGCGCGACCTCGGAGCGGCGCTCGGCGGCCTTCTCGAGGGCAGCGAGCAGGTCGTTCTCGCGCACGGCGCGGCTGCTCTCGGGCGCGGGCGCGACGTGGCCGCAGTAGGGGCACGTGGGCGCTTGATCGAGCGGGTCGAAGGCGAGGTCGGCCCCGCAGCCGCCGCAGGGGAACTTGTAGGCGCGCGCCGCGCGCGTGGCCTCATCCTCCGCGGGGAGCGGCGGCGGCTCGCTGGCTTCGCCGACGACTTCGTCCGCGGGCGAAAGCGGCGGATCTCGGGGCAGGCTCATGGATGTGTGTCGAGACTAGCGGCGCGACTCTCGGGCTGGAATTCGAGCGCTGGTACGCGCGGACCGCGCGGGTATTCGGGCGCGGTCGCCACTAGCATGCACGGAGCATGGCTCGTGACGACATCGAATGGGTGCGCGAAGACGCGGAAGGGGAGCGCATCGAGATCAAGGCGCACCAGATCCGCGAGCGCTGGGACTTCTACTGGCGTCCGGGCCGCAGCTACGGCTGGGAGAAGCTCTCCGAGCCCTTGCTCGAGGACTGGCTCGAGGTGCTCGACGGCGTCGAGCGCCGCGTGCAGCGACGCCAGTACCCGCTCGACGAGCCCGCCAAGGTGCGGCGCCTGATCCGCCAGCGCTTTCCGCGCGCGAAGCTGGACGAGGGCTGATCGCGTACAATCAGGAGTCATGACGCCCGTGAACGAGACCAAGGCGCGCCCCGGCAGCTCCGATACCGTGACGCAGGGCATCCGCGTGCAGGCGCAGGCCCAGTTCGTCGAGTCCGAGTCCGATCTCGACCGCCTGCGCTGGTTCTACGCCTACCGCATCGTGATCCGCAACGAGGGGGACGCTCCCGCGCGGTTGCGCTCGCGGCACTGGATCATCCTCGACGCCAACAACCAGCGCGAGGACGTCCGCGGTCCCGGCGTGGTCGGCAAGACGCCGCGTCTCGCGCCCGGCGAGCAGTTCGAGTACGTCAGCTCCTGCCCGTTGCGCACGGCCTGGGGCACCATGGAAGGCAGCTACGCCTTCGAGCGCGACGACGGCACCTCGTTCGAGGCCGCCATCGGTCGCTTCTTCCTCGCTCCGCCGCGCAACCCCGCTACTGTCGGCTGAGCCGTCGATTCGCTCGCCATAGCGCCCTGCTTCGCAGGGTTGCGTGGTGAGCGCGCCGGATCCGCGTCGAGACTCTGCGCGTGCGTGTCCGCCGGCATGCGGAGGGCCGATCCCCTGCCCAAGTTGTCGCTGCTGCTCGTCGCGCTCCTCGCCGCCGGCGCGGTGGGATGCGGACTCGTACGTCGGCTGCCTGCCTCGTCGCTTGTGAGCTTTGTTGGTCGCTGGAAGGGTGACGCGCGCTTCCTGGATCGGAAGCTCGCGGCAGAGTGCGGCGCGCTGCCCGTCTCGCTCGAGCTGGGCGCCGACGGCGCGCTCGGGGAGCTACAGGCGTTCGTCTTCGAGTCCGGCGGGCTCGAGGTGCTCGCCACGCTCGCGGGCGACGTGGTGCCGTCGGGCAGCCTCGCGTCGCTGGACCTGCACAGCGTGGTGCTGCCGCTCGAATCCGAGCACGCCGGCTGCACCAAAGACGACCTGCAACTGAAGTCGAAGCTCGCGTTCGACCTTTCGATGCGCGTGTGCGCGCTCGAGCTGCGACGCGAGTAGCGATCCCGCCCAACGGCGCTACGCTTGGCAGCGTGCTCGCGCTCGCGCGGGTCGTCGCTCCTCGCTCTCGTCTCTCGTGGAGAATTCGATGCGCACGCGGTTGCTTCCCCTGTCTCTCGCGCTCGGCGCGTTCCTGCTCGTGGCCGCGCTGGCTGCCTTCCAGTCCGCGCCCGCTCCGCGCTCCGGCTTCCTCGACGTGCTTCGAGTTGGCACGAGGCTCCAACTACAGCAGGACGGCGACGGGCTCGTCACGCTCAGGCTCTTCCCCGGTCTCGGCACCCACGAGGTGCTCGAGGTCGGCCCCGACTGGTTCAGCTGCAGCTTCGTGGGCAACGTCCCCGGAATGCCCGTGACGCGCATCCCCCAGACTGCGATCGGCAGCATCCAGAGCTACCCGCAGTCCACGAAATGAAGCGGCTGTCCGACGCTCGTTGCTGAGCGCCGGACGGCGGCGCGCGCCTGCGCGCGCGGCTAGCCGGCGAGTTCGGGCTCCCGGGCGGTGAGGTGGAACGAGCCGGCGCGCCAGTCGATGGTGGCGCGGGCTCCGGCGGCGAGCATGCCGCGCAGGATCGAGTCGGCGAGCAGGTTCTGAACGCGCTTTTGGATCACGCGCTTGAGCGGGCGGGCGCCGTACTCGGGGTCATAGCCCTCCTTGGCGAGCGCCTCCTTGGCGGCGCCGGTGAGCTCGAGGGAGATCTCCTGCTCGGCGAGATGCTTCTGGAGCCGTGCGAGCTGTACGTCCACGATCTCGCGGATGCGGTCAGGCTCGAGCGCTCTGTAGGTCAGGACCTCGTCGACGCGGTTGATGAACTCGGCCCGGAAGAAGTCGCGCAGCTGCGCGCTGTCGCGCAGGTTCGAGGTCATGAGGACCAGTGACTGCGTGAAGTCGACCGTGCGGCCCTGGCCGTC
>SXKQ01000223.1 GCA_005778045.1 Planctomycetia bacterium | reverse complement strand
CTCGGCGCCAAGGTCACGGTGCTCGAGTACCTCGACCGCATCCTGCCCGCGAACGATGCCGAGATCGCCAAGGAGACCCAGAAGATCCTCGCCAAGCAGGGCCTCGAGTTCCGCCTCGGCGTGAAGGTTACGGGCGCGCGCAAGGACAAGGACGGGGCGCTCGTCACGATCGAGGGTCAGGAGCCGATCCGCGCCGACCGCGTGCTCGTCTCCGTGGGTCGCAAGCCGCACACGGACGGCCTCGGCCTCGACAAGGTCGGCCTCGCGCTCGACCCGCGCGGCCGCATCCCCGTCGACGCGCACTACGCCACGAGCGCCAAGGGCATCTACGCCCTCGGCGCTGTGATCCCCGGTCCGATGCTCGCCCACAAGGCCGAGGAAGAAGGCGTGGCCTGCGTCGAGCACATCATCACCGGCTACGGCCACGTCAACTACGACACGATTCCCAACGTGGTCTACACGCATCCCGAGGTGGCGGGCGTCGGCAAGACCGAGGAAGAGCTCATCGCGGCCGGCATTCCCTATCGCAAGGGTGCCTTCCCCTACATGGCCAACGGTCGCGCCAAGGCCCTCGGGGCCAACGAGGGCAAGGTCAAGATCCTCGCCCACAAGGACACCGACCGCATTCTTGGCGTGCACATCGTCGGCGCGCGCGCCGGCGACCTGATCGCCGAGGCGGTGGCCGCCATGGAGTTCGGCGCCTCGTCCGCGGAGCTCGCGCGCACCTGCCACGCGCACCCGACGCTGGCCGAGGTCGTGAAGGAAGCGGCGCTCGCCGTCGACGGCCGCGCGTTGCACATCTGAAGCCACCGCGCCCGGCGGCAGCTCAAGAGCGGCCTGTGCGCGCCACCGCGGCCCGCGCAGGCCGCGCGCGCTTGTGTGAGGGACTTCTCACGGCCGCGCGAGGTCCACTTCGATCAGGCGACCGCCCGTACGCTCGGAGAGCTCGCGCCAGCGCCGCACGGTCCCCGGCGGCGTGTCGACGAGGATCGAGTCCACGATCACGGGCCGGATGCGCGCGAGTTCCACGAGCCGCGGCACGATCAGATCCATGTCGCTGTGCAGGCCGCCCGTCGGCACGCCATCCGTGAGCACCACGATCGTGTCGACGTCGGGATCGAGCCACGCCAGCCGCGCAGCATCGTAGAAGTTGCCGCGCCCCTTCTCACGGCAGCGCGAGAACCACTCGAGCGCCTCGGCGATGTCCTTGCGCCGCGCCGGCCGCAGCTCGGGGGACCACGGGATGGGGACGTTGGTGTACGCGATCAGGTTGAACGCCGTCGTCTCCGGCAGGGTCTCGAGCGCGTGCTTCAGCTTCTCGGTTACGACGTCCTTGGGAATGCGCCCATCCGCCATGGGCATCCACATCGAGCCGGAGAAATCGAACAGGAACGTCACGCGATCGCTGACAAGCTGCAGGCCCGCGAATCCGCTCGCACGCGTCGCCTGCGCCGGTTCCGCCCGCGCCTCGCCCGCCACGAGTGCTCCGCGCCGCACCACGCGTCCTTCGGGCAAGTCATCGGCCCACAACTGCCATGGACGCGGATCGAGCCTGTGCTTGAGCCCCGACGTGCGCTGCAGGACCTCGACGGCACGCCAGCGCAAGCGCAGGCGAGGCTCGTCCGCCATGCGCGACACGATCGCCAGCATGGATGCACGCGTCCCGAGCAGCTCGAGACACTCGACGCCGCGCAAGCGAACCATCGGCTCGCGGTCGCGCGCCAGGAGCAGGCAGCCGGACAGCGCGTCGGGCGACTTCAGTCGTGCCAGCACGTACCCCGCCGCGCAGCGGCGCAGCGGGGAGGAATCGCGCAACGCATCGGTGGCCCTGCGATAGGCGAGCTCCGGTGCCACCTCCGCCAGCGCACACAGGGCGGACGCTGACACCCACGGGTCGGAAGCCGAGCGCTCGAGCCGCTCCACGGCCTCCGACACGCGCTCGACGCGCCCGGTGATGCGCTGGGCACGCGCCAGCCTCTCGATGGAACCGAGCAAGGCCCGCACGCGCTCTCCATCGCGCGAAGCGAGCTCGCGCGCGAGCTTCTCCGCGTCGAGCGGCACCTGCACGTGCGCCAGCGCCTCCGCGACGCGCAAGGCCACACGCTCGTCCTTGGAACCCAGTCCCTGCGCACCGAAGAGCTCGAGCGCGATGCGTGGATCCACGAGCTTCCCCAGCGCTGCCTGCGCCGCGTCGCCGACCTTTGACTCTGGATCCGCGAGCGCTCCCAACACGAGCTCCCAGGCTTCCTTCCCGCCGAACTCGGCCAGAGCCCGAACCGCGCTGCGCCGTTTCTCGGGCTCGCGCTCGCATGCCTGAGCCGCCAGCGCCTCGAACGCTTCCTTCTGCTCGCGCTTGCCGGCTTGCGGAGTCCCCGCGACCAGCAACAACCACAGACCGCACTCCCACCACATGCATCGACCTCCGCCCTCCCGTCGCTCGGGGCGGGCGCTGGTCGCGCGGGAAACTCGAGCAACTAGCGCAGCACCGAGAGCTTGAGCTTCCGGAATCGCACCTCGGTCGCAGGCCCCGAGTGCAGCTGCAGGGCAAGCACCCCGGCCCGAGCTCCCGCCGGGTCGTCGAGGTCCACGCAGGTCGCGCCATGGATGCGCGTGACGATGCGAGACCCCCGGGCCTCGATCTCGTAGCGATTCCACTCGCCCGGCTTCACGTGCGACTCCCCCGACGTGTCCCATAGGACCGCGCGCCCGTGCTCCTCGTAGAGCTTTCCCCACCAGCCCGGTCCGATGTCCGCCTGGTAGCCGGCCACATCTCCGTCGGACTGTACCCGCGAGCGGAACTGCACGCCGGAGTTGCCGCTATCGCCGACGAGTCGAACCTCGAACTCCAGTCGGAAGTCGCGTACCTCGAGCTCGCTGACGAGGAACGAGTTCCGCTCCAGCGCCCCGCGCCCGACGATCTCGCCCTCCTCCACCTTCCACACATCGCCCGCAAAGCGCCAACCAGCGAGCGTCTTCCCGTCGAACAGCCGGGCCGCGTTGAGAGGAGTCGCCAGCAGGCTCGCCTGCTCCGTCCCTTGCAGGTACGCGAACAAGTCGACGAGCTCGTCCGGCGTCAGGGTCTCGAGCAGGCCCTCCGGCATCGTGGAGAGCTCGCTCGTGCGCTGCGACTCGATCTCCGACTTCGGGATCACCACACGCTCACGCTCCGTGCGCAGCACGAGCGACGACGCCGTCTCCTCGCGCACGATGCCGCTCACGAGCCGCTCGTCCGTCGTCCAGACCAGGGTCGACAGGTAGTCCTTGCCGACCACCGCGCTCGGATCGACGATGTTGGAGAGCAAGTAGTCGAGATCGGCCCGATTCGCACCCGTGAGCTCGGGTCCGACATCGCCGCCTATCCCAAACAGGACGTGGCACTGCTGGCACGTGCGCGAAAACACCTCGCGCCCGCGCGCCCGATCGCCTGCACCCACGACCTCGGGGCTCAGGCGCGCGCGATACGTCGCCATGCTGCGCTGCTTCTTGTCCGAAGTGGCGCGTACGCTACCCCACAGCGCATTCAAACGCGCCGTGAGTCCCTCGTCGCCGAAGCTCTCGATCTTTTGGGCGGCAAACGCGCCGATCTCGCCACGCTCGATCCTTTGCGCCTCCAACGCATCGAGCAGGATGCTCGCAAACTCCGCGCGCGTCGTGAGCGCCTCCACGAGCGTGCGGCGTTCCTCGACGGACAGACTCTCCTGCAACGCGAGCGCCACCTGCGCTGCCAACATGTCCCCAACGCTCCCCAAAGCGCGCAAGGCCTCGTGCCGAGTCGCCAAATCGGTCAACAGCGCCGGCAGCGCGGTCTTCAACTCCGGGTCGCGTGCGTCGGCTAGCGTGGCGAGAGCGCGCGAGCGCTCGTCGGAAAGCAAGCGCTTGTCGAGCACGATGCGCCGCAATTCCACGAGCGAGCCTGCCGCTCCAAATGCCGCGGCGATCTCCGCGGCAGCCTTCGTTGCGCGAAGCTCGCGTCCGAGTTCGATGCGGGCGTGCAGAGCCGGCCATGGCGCAGGCATCGCGAGCCCGCGCTGGTCCCGCAGCGCTGACGCGGCCACCTCGAGCTGCCAAGCAAGGTCCCACTCCTGTTCAGGCAACGAGAGATGCCGCACGAGCGCCTCGTGCAGGGTCGGGTCCGCAGCCGCACGGCGGACTGCGTTGCGCCGCACGAGGTCGAGGCGCGCCCTCGAAAAGATGGCGAGAGCCCGCGCTGGATCCGCGCCGACCAGCGGCTCGACGCCGTACCAAACAAGGTACGGGATGTTCGGATCGTCGTTGTCCTCCGCATGCGCCGCGAGGTTCTTCGCGATCTCCCAGCGCTGCTCCAGCGGCAGCCGTTGCAGGCCGGAGGCGAGGTAGCGCCTCACGATCGGCGACGGATCGTTCGCGGCCGCGCCTTCGAGCGCACGCAGCAGTTTCTCGCTCGCCGTCTTGCCTTCCAGCGCGGTTCGGATGGCCCAGCCCCGCACGTGCGGATGTCGCGCCTGTTCAAGACACTCGGCCCACCATCGTTCCTCTGACCAACCTGCGGCGAGCAAGCTCAACGGCATTCCCAACCGAAGCACGCGCATCGCGTCCTCGGCCTTCAGCTCATTGCAGAACGGATCCTGAGGCGAGAACGTCGCTCCCGTAGAGACTCCAGACGGCCAGCCCGACGAACTGCGGGAGCGCAAGTCGCCGTAGCGCAACCGATAGATGCGCCCGTTCGTTCGGTCCCAGATGCCGGGCTCGGTCCAATGGCAGGCCTGCTTGTCGTACCAGTCGATGAAGTAGATCGACCCGTCCGGCCCCTCCTGAAAGCTGATGCCGCGAAACCAGCGGTCGTTGGCAAGCAAGAGATCCGGCGCGTGCTTGCCCACGAAGCCTGAGCCTTTCGGCTCAACGGCATCGTGGTTGATGCGGTTGCCGTGGACATTCTCGAAGAAGAGTCCGCCGCGGTATTCCTCGGGGAACTGCTGCCCCTTGTAGATCAGCAAGCCACAGTGCGCGTGCCCACCGCCCGCATCGGAGGAGCGGTGGTTTCCATCGTGCGGATTCGCGCCGACGTAGTGCCGATGGTCCGCGATCGTCTCGATGTCATCGAACGTGTAGGGGTTGAAGTGGGCGCCCGATTGGCGTTCGTAGCGACCGCCCTGCACGATGTGAAACAGGTGCGGGATGACGCAGGCCGTGACGAACGCCTCACCGTTCTCGTCGAAGTCGACGCCCCACGGGTTCGATGTCCCATGGGCAAACACCTCGAACTCGTGCCGCGTAGGGTGGTAACGCCACACGCCCGCGTTGAGCGGCGTGCGATCGCCCTTCGGCGTGCCCGGCTTGCCGACGAGCGAGTTGGTGAAGACGCCATGGCATCCGTAGAGCCAGCCATCGGGACCCCACTTGAAGGCGTTGAGCGTCTCGTGGGTGTCTTCATAGCCCCAGCCGTCGAGCAGCACCTGCGGCGCGCCATCGGGCACGAGATCGCCGTTGGAATCGGGCAGGAAGAGCAGGTACGGCGCCGCACCGACCCACACGCCACCGAAGCCGACCTCGAGTCCACTGACGAGGTTGAGCCCACTTGCGAAGACCGTGCGCTTCTCGAAGGAGCCGTCGTGGTCGGCGTCCTCGAACACGAGAAGGTTGTCCTTGCCTTGGCCCTCGGGCGCTCGCACCGGGTACGTGTGCGCCTCGGCGACCCATAGCCGCCCCTTGTCGTCGATCGCGAGCGCAATCGGCTGGTGGATGTCGGGCTCCGCCGCAATCACGTCGACATGGAAGCCCTCGGGGACCGTCATCACGGATGCAGCCGTCTTCGCATCCAGCCCCGCGTGCGACACGGGATCCCACGGCCGGATCGCGGGCACGCCCTTCGGCAACTCGAAGCTGGGACGCTCGGCATGAAAGCGGAAATCATCAAAGTTGAGGTGCCCCCAGCCGCCCTTCTCTTCGTCGACGAGTCGAATGCGCAACCCTTGTCCGCGCCAGCGCGAGAGATCCGCCACGACGCGCTGCATCGATTCAAAGTCGGCGCCCGACACCTTGAAGACCACAGCACCCGTCGACTCGAGTACCAGCTCGACGCGAGTCGCCGGACTGCTCCCGCCGCCCATCAGAAAGCTCGCGAACGGCTGATCCACACGAATGGGGCCGGAAGTCAACGTGCCGGTCGAACTGTCGCCGAGCTGCTCGTAACCGCCGATCCAGCAGTCGCCCTCGTGCAGGCTCGGCTCGCGCCCGCGCGCCTTCACCTTGTCGCCAAAAACGGGCTGCAAGGCGAACGCATCGCCATCCGCCGTCCAACCTCGCAGGTCGCCAGTCTCGAAGTCGAGCGTGGGCATCGTCGGGACGACTGCCTCACCTTCAATGACGCGCCTTTGTACCAGCACGAACGCTCCGCGCTTGTTGCCGACGACGACGTCAGGATGTCCGTCACCACTCACGTCTCCGACCTGCACTTGCGTCCCCACGCCGCTCTGTTCGTCGATCAGCTGCGCGACGAACTCCGCTCCCTGCGGCCCGCGCACGAGCCGGAACCAGTACACGCACGGCCGGATATTGGGCTGCGGATCACCTGCGTGCCCGTGCGACCACCAGCGCTTGCCGGTGACGACGTCCTTGAGGCCGTCGCCATCGACGTCCACCAGCTCGAGCGCATGCAGCTCAGAACAGCACACGCCCTGCGCATTATCCGCGGGCTCGTCGTCCATGAAGCGGTGCTCCACGAACGTGAGCGCCCCTTCGACGCGCACTTGCTCGAACCACGACAGGCCGTATTCGTGTGCCGCGAGACTCGTGATGACGTCGTTGTCGCCGTCCCCGTCGACGTCGTCCACCAGCATCTGCGCGCCGCCGTGCTTGGCGGAGAAACTGAACTCGTGGTGCGTCCACTGCGGATGGCCTGCCAGAGACTCGGGCTGCCGAAACCAGCCGTTCTTCCAGAGCACGTCCTTGCGTCCATCGCCGTCGATGTCGCCCGCGCCGAGCCCATGCACATAGGGACCGAGCTTGTAGTTCTCGGAGAACGTGTGGACGGTCCAGCGCGCTACCGGGTCCGAAACATCGCGCTCCGCCCACGCGAAGCGCCCGCCGGTCATGAACACGAGCTCGCGTCGACCATCGCCGACGAGGTCGACGAAGTGCGGGGACTCGTTGTCCACCGAAGGCACGATCTCGTAGCGCTGCCAGTGTTCCTCGGTGTGCTTGTGCTCTCCGAGCGGATTGCGAAGCCAGAATGCCGGCTGGCCCGGAAAGCCGACCACGACGACGTCGAGCCGCCCGTCCACGTCGAGGTCGTCAGTCCACGAGAGGAAGTTGTCCGAGTAGCCTTCGGGCCGGAAGGCCTTGGGCGGATAGAGCTCGTGACGTTCGCGGAATTCCGGCCCCCGATACCAGTACGGGCCTGCGACCACGTCGCTGGTTCCGTCGCCGTCGAGGTCTCCGAAGCTCGCGCCTTCGCAGGTGAACTCGGCCGCGAGCTGCACGCGCTCGAACACCACGCGCTCCGCAGCGAGCTGCGACGCACCGGGGCTTTCGCTCGTCTCGGGCGCTAGCGAGCAGCCCACGAGCAAGGTCAGTACCGCTGCGCGCTCAAGACGCATAGTCGAACGCGACCACGCCATCGAGCCCGCCGTCGAGCACCTTCAGCACCATGGCCTTGACGACCTCGTGGTCGGGATGCGGCAAGTACGCGTCTCGCGAGACCTCGTCCTTGAAGATCATCACGAAGCCATGCGTGAAGCCCTTGTTCATTCCCTCCGGCGACGTGTACGCCCCGCCGGAGAACGAGAGCAGTCCCGGAATCTTCATGCGCAGCCCGGCGAGCGCTCCAAACACCGCCGCGATCTGGGCCTGCGGGACATCGCGGCGGATCTTCAGCAACACCACGTGCGTAAACATCGGCTCTCCTCGGTTCGGATTCGCCCTCAAGATAGGGACGCTGGTCGGAGCCGCAACGTCCGAGGACTCATTCCAAGGTACTTTCGGCGCGCAGCGCGAGCAGGACTCCGCCGATCACCACGGCGCCGCCGACGAGCGCGAGCGAGCTCGGCGTCTCGTCGAGGAACATCCACGCCATCAGCGTGGCGCCGATGCTCTCCCCCAGCGACACGACCGCCACCGCCGCCGCACTCGCGTACTTCAGCGCGTAGTTGTAGCTCGAGTGCCCGATGATCTGCGGCACGATCGCGACGAGCGCCAGCCAGCCGAGCGTCTCCCATGAGTGCCCGAGGAGCGGGGTTCCGCTCGCGAGCGCGAACACGAGCAGAAAGGACGCCGCGCTTCCATAGCACACGGTCACGTAGGGCAGCAGGCTCAGGCTTGCTCGCAGGCGACGCCCCGCGAGCATGTAGATGCCGCACAGCCAAGCTCCCGCGAGCGCGAGCAGGTCTCCCCACAGTGCAGAGCCACTGAGCGAGAACCCCTCTGCGGACGCCTCGATGTCCGCGTAGCCGATCACGGCGCAGCCGAGCACGCTGAGCGTGATCCCGACCCACGTCGCCCCTCGCACCCGCCCCTGCGCCACGAACGGCGACATCAGCGCCACCCACAAGGGAGTCGTCGTCACGAGCACGAGGCTCGACGCCACCGCCGTGTAGGACAGGCTCGAGATCCACGCGACGAAGTGCAGCGCCAGCGCCAGTCCCGTGCCGACAGCGAGCAGACGCTCGCGCGGAAGTAGCCGCGGCAGCTCGCTGCGACACTCGCGCCAGCCGAGCGCACCGAGGACGAGGGTCGCGATCACGCAGCGGTAGGTCGCGACGACGAGCGGCGGCGCCTCCGCGAGGCGAATGAAGATCGCGCTCGTCGAGACCGTCACGACGGCCACGAGGAGCGCGATGCGGGGCGAGAACGGCGCGGCCTGGCTCATGTCGAGTCCGGTTTCGCGCGCGGAGCGAGCTACTTCGCTTCGCTGTAGTCGAGGTCCATGGAAGGCGGCGCACCCTTGGCCCCGGTCAGGTAGTGCTCGATCCACTGCTGCATGCGCAGGTTGTAGTCGAGGCGCGCGGCGGCCTTGCGGTTTCCGTGGCCCTCCCCGGGGTACAGCACGAGCCGCACCGGCGCCGCGCTGCGCAGCTTGAGATGGCGGTACATCTCGCGCGACTGGCCCGGGTTGACGCGCGGGTCGTCCTTGCCGTGCAGGATGAGCAGCGGCGTCTTGCACTGGCCCGCATAGAAGATCGGGCTGCGCTCGAGCATCTTTTGCCAGTCCTCCCAAGGGCGGTGCAGCGCGTGCACGTAGAACTCCTCATCGGGGATGTCCGTCGTGCCGACCTTCGAGATCTTGTCGGAGATGCCGACGAACATGACACCCGCCGCGACGCGATCGGAATAGCGCGTCGAAAGCCACGCGGTGGCGTAGCCTCCGTAGCTGCCGCCCGTGACCGCGACCTTGTCCTTGTCGACGAGGCCCGTGCCCACGAGGTGGTCGATCGCGTCGATTAGATCGTCGAACTCCTTACCGGCCGCATCGGCTTGGCCGAGCTTCGCGAACGCCATCCCGCGCCCGGTCGAGCCGCGGTAGTTCGTGTGCATCACCGCGAATCCGCGCGCCGCGGCGGTCTGGGCCGGGTCTCCGTAGTTCGTCAGCCAGCCATTGCTGTGGTGCGACTCCGGTCCGCCGTGGACGTTGAGGATCAGCGGGTAGCGCTCGCCCTTGTTCTCGTCGATCGGACGGTTCAGCAGGCCCTCGATCTCGACGCCGTCGCGCGCCTTGAAGCGCACGACTTCCTGTGGGGCGAGGCGGATCTTCGCCAGCATCGGGTTCGAGTCCGTGACGCGCTTGGGCTTCTCCTCGCCGTGCGCCATGGTGAACACTTCCGGCGGGTGCGTCGGCGAGCCCGCCACGAACGCTGCGCGCAGGCCATCGTCGGAGAGCGAAACCGTCGTGAGGATCGGGCCGCCCGTCGCGACGAGCACCTTCGGTTGCGCCTTGGACAGCTCGGTGATCTCGACCTTCTCGAGCGACGCCTCGACGCCGCGGTGCATGACGCACAGGATCGAATCCGCGCCCTTCCATGCAAAGGTTGCCGTATCGCCTTCGATGCCGGGGAACACCTCCACCGGCGCTCCGCCGCTCGCGGGCACGAGCATCAGGCGTGCATCCGTCGGGTCGTGGATGTCGCCCGCCGAGATCATCGCGATCCGCGCGCCGTCCGGGCTCCAAGCGATCTCGCCCAGCTTGCCGGGATTCTGGACCTTGGCCAGCACCGCGCCGTCCGCCGCGCTCACGACCTGCACGCGCTTGCGCATGTAGTCGTCGTCGACGAGCGGCGTCGGCGAGACCGTGATCGCGAGCTTGTCGCCCGCCGCGTTCCACTGGGCCGTGGAGACGTGCCCTTCGACCGCGAGCTTGGCGGGCTTCGTCTCGTCGAACAGCGTGCCCACCCACGGCTTCGAGGAGCGCAGGTCCTCCTCGTAGATCTCCTGTGCGAAGCCCTTCTCGCGCAGCTTCTTGCGTTCGGCGCTCTCGGGCTCGGACGCGATCACCACCCCGCGCTGGCCGTCAGGGTGCAGGTCGTAGGCCGAGATCGACTCGTCGGCCGCCTCCGCGCGCCGCGCCTCGCCGCCGTCGAGCGCGATCATGTACAGCGCCGCGCCCTTGTCGTCGGCGCGCTTCTGCAAGAACGCGAGGTGCTTGCCATCCGCCGTCCAGGCGGGCGCCGAGACGTTGACCTTGCCAGCGACGAAGGCGCGCGTCGCCCCGCTCGCGACGTCCGCGACATGCAGCTCAGTCCACGCGCCACCGTCTTCGTCGACGAGCGGCTTGCGCGGTACCGCGAGCACGTACGCGATCTTCGCGCCGTCGGGCGAGATTTCCGCCGCGGCCACCGAGCGCAGCTCGGCAACCTTGTGGGCCGTGAGCACGTCGGACGGGGCTTGGGAGGGAACAGCGAGCGCCGCGGGCGCCGCAACGAGGAACATCGACAGCATCGCAGGAGTCTCCAGTCTGGAACGGACCGGGAGGATACTCGCCCGGGCCGGGCGCCGTCACGACGCGGCGGTCGCACGGGCCCGCGATGAGGATTTTGAGGAATGCACCCCCTTCTTGCGGCTTCAAGCTACCCTGTCGATCGAGTGCCCGCCCCTCGGGTCTGGCCGTACCATTGCTCCCGGGGCTGGGCGCGACTCGCGAGTTTGACCTGCCACCATTGCGCTTCCGACGCGGAAGCAAGAGGAGACAAGCGCCATGTCGAGTTCGTACTTGTGGCCCTGCGCCGCCCTGTGCGTCGCCTTGGGCAACGCCGCCCTCGCCCAGTCGTCGACCGTGTTCGTCGGTTCCTCGACCTCCGGCAGCACGGATCGGCACTACTTAGTGAACGCTGCGAGCGGCACCATCCTCAGCGGCGGCTCGAGCGGCTTCACCGACAACGTCACCGACGCCGTGTGGGCCGACTATGGACAGACGCTCTACGTGAGTTCGTCGATCCAAAACCGGATCAACAAGGCCGTATGGAACGGAAGCAGCGCTACGTGGTCGCTGCTCTACACAGCGCCCGCGGCCTGCTACGGCCTCGGTCACGACCGCGAAAACCAGCACCTCTGGGTGCTCGTCGGTTCTGGCTCGAGCGAGCTGCACTGCGTCGACCTCGATCCCGCGAGCGCGAACTTCGGTCAGCGCATCGCCGAGACCACGACCCTCGCCGGCCCACTCCGCGAGCGCTGGGAGCTCGCGCCCAACGGTCGCTACGCCGCCGTCCCGTACCTGCTGCTGCAAGGTGGCACGCTGGACCTCGTCGATACGGACCCGAGCAGCGCGACGTTCACGCAGATCGTCCAGTCTCTGCCCGTGCCCGATGCGTCGAGCATGTTCTCGTTCGCAGTCGACGTCTGCATCTCGCGCGACAGTCGCTGGGTGTGGCTGATGTTCACGGGCACGGGCTACTCGCGCGTGTCGGTGCTCGACATGTCGACCCTCGCCTGGCTCGACTTCAACCCGAGCGCGCCGGGCGAGCAATCGCTGCAGGTGCTCTCCACGACGGGCTCGTCCCTGTCGGTCTCCCCGGACGGACTCGTCGCGGTGGCGACCTCGAACTCGACCGCCGGTCAGGCCGTGCGCATCCAGATCGACCCGGCGCTGCCCGTCAACAGCGTCGTGACGGACTACGGAGCCACCAGCGGCAGCCTGCCGCGCGCCAACGGCTCCTCCATGTCCCCCACCGGCGACCGGGCCTCGATCGCGGCCACGCCGGGCAATCTGGTCGGACCGAGCTACCTCGTCACGTTGAACAGCTCGACCGGGCAGGTGGTCTCGAACGTCGCGCTGCCCAACATTTGGAACGTGTACACGAGCGCGTGGCAGGCCGAGTGCCCGCCCCCGCTCTCCTACTGCACGGGTGGCACGACCTCGAGCGGCTGCGTGGCGACGCTCGCGTCGAGCGGGGTGCCGAGTGCGGGTGCACAATCCGGTTACACCCTGACGGCGAGCTCGCTCGAGGGCGCCAAGCAAGGCCTGATTTTCTACTCGATCACCGGTCGCGCGGCCGTCGCGTGGGGCGCAAGCACGAGCTTCCTGTGCGTGAAGTCACCGACCCAGCGCACTCCCGCGCAGCTCTCCGGCGGCACGGTCGGACAGTGCAACGGCTCGCTCTCGATCGACTGGAACAGCTACATCGCGGGCGCGGCGAGCCCGCTGGGCGCGCCGTTCTCGCCGGGCACCAAGGTGCAGGCGCAGGCGTGGTTCCGCGACCCGCCCAGCCCCAAGACGACGATGCTCTCGAACGCGCTCGAGTTCGAAGTCTGCCCCTAGCGCCAAAAGCAGTCGCGAAAGCGCTTCAGCCAACGGGTTCGCCACGGCGAACTTCCGGTGGATCCACTGCCGGAGAGTCCAACGGGGCTCTCCGGCCTTGCTTCTGCCCCTCAGCAGCAATCCGCGTGCGATCTGGGGCGCTGGGCGGTGGACTCGGTCCTGGCGACGTGGTCGGAGACGTGCGCCAAACGGCAGGACTTCAGCCAAGCGCCGGTAGAGCGGCTCGGTATCGCTCTCCATGGCGGCGAGGTCGTCGCTCTTCACGCGGATCCCGATGTCGGCGAGGCCCGCCGCGCACATCCACGCGAGCGGCTCATCGAGCAGCGCGGCGCTGGCGAAGCAGCCGAGGAGCACCGCGATGATCTCGCGCACCGCATCCGGTAGCGGCTTGAGCAGCACGATGTAGCGCACCGCGACGCCACCGCCCGGGTGGAACATGCGCGCGATCTGGCGCCACACCCGCGGCTTGTCGGGCGAGAGATTCAGCGCGCAGTGAAAGACCACCACGTCGACGGTCCCGTCGGCGACCGGCAGGTACTCGATCTCGCCGAGCCGAAACTCGGCGTTGTCGAGCCCCGAGCACTGGCGATGGGAAGCGACGTGCGCGCGCGCCTCTCGCCCGTCATGTCGACACCGATCGCGCGGCCGTGCTCACCGACCTTGCGGCCTCAGCATCTCGTCGCGTCGGACTTCACGATCGCCGCGTAGCCCACCTTCCCCTTCGCGCGCACCTCGTGCTCCGCTCGCACCACGGCGTCCCGGCCGCGTGTGCGTGGCTGGATCCTGCGCGAGTGAGTTGCCGTGCCTTCGGCCGGGAAGCCAGTCTGGCCCGCAATACAAGCTGGTGCACGACGCCCAGCCCTGCCCCGAGGGAGCGAGCTTCTGCGCCGCGAACGCCAAAGCCGGGCCTAGCCCGCCGTGGTCTTCGTCATCGCGTCGCTCGAACGCGACGCCGCGTTGCCCGCCGTGCCGGTCTTGTGGCCGGGATCGACCCACGAGCGCGAGAGCTCGGGACGCGGGAAGAGCTTGCGCTCGATGCGGTTGTAGACGTCGAAGGCGCGCGCCTCGAGCACTCCGAAGCGCCAGTTGTTGTCGCGCAGGCGCGTCTCGGCGCGCTTCTCCCAGAAGCCAAACTTGCCGCGCGCGAGCCCGTAGCTCAGCGTCACGTAGTGCTGGTAGAGCTTGCGGCGCTCGGCCACGATCGGTGGGATCTTGCCGGGCCACGTCTCCTCGAGGTGGTACTCGCCGATCGAGCCCCAGTCCTCGATCTTCTGCGGCGACTGGTAGCCGAGCGCGATCGCCTCGTCCCACATCGCGGTGCCGGGAATCGGGCGGTAGGGCCAGACGGTCGGGCGCGCGAGCGGCGCGGCCACGTGCAGGCGCCGGCACTGGTCGATCGTGGCGAGCATCGAGTCCGGGCCCTCGCCCGGGTAGCCGATGATGTAGGTCACCGAAGCGCAGATGCCGCGCCGGTCTATCTCGACCGCGGCGGCGATGTTGTCGTCGTCGACGATCGGCTTGCCGATGCGCTTCATCATTTCGTTCGTGCCGGCCTCGGCGCCGATCTCGGCGACGTACATGCCCGAGCGCGCCATCGCGTCGAGCACGTCCGGCTTGTAGGTGAGGATGGAGTGCGTCTCGATGAACGCGTTCCACCACAGCTTCATGTCGCGTGCGAGCAGGCCCTCCGCGAACTCTTTGGTGCGCTTCTGCAGCACACCGAAGTTCGCGTCGTGGAAGCGCACCGTGTCGAAGCCCCAGCGCTGCTGGAGCTCCTGCAGGTCGTCGAGCATGCGCGCGGCCGGCATGGCCTTCCAGCGCCGATCCGTGACGATCGGCGAACAGCAGAAGGTGCACGGCTCGGGGCAGCCGTAGCTCGAGAAGTACGTGATGCCGAAGTACGGCTGGCGCGCGCCGATCGCGGGCGGCGTCGGCATGCGCAGAATGTGCCTGTGACTGCCCTGCTGCAGCTGGCGATCGCGGTAGGGCGCGATGTCGAGCAGGTGCCAAGCACAGTTGACGACATGGTCCCAGCCGACGACGTTGCGCTTCTCGGTCTTGACGACCTGCCCGTCGCGCCACAGCGCGAGGCCCGGCACGGTCTCGAGCGACACGCCCGCGTCGACCGCCTTGACGACATCGCGGAAGGTGAGCTCGCCCTGCCCTAGCACCACCGCGTCGTACAGCCCGGTCGCAAGCTGCAGCTCGGGCCGCACGGAGGCGAACCAGCCACCGATGATCGAGGGCAGCTCGGGGAAACGCGCCCTGACCTTGGTCGAAGCACGGAACCCGTCCGTGACCATGAAGCCGAGGATGCCCGTGGTCGCGTACAGAAGCGCGCCTTCGCAGGCCTCGAGCAGCCGTCGATGCCCGTCCTCGGGCTCGTACAAGCTCGCGTCGATGATCACGATCTCGTAGCCGTCCTTTTCAGGAAAGGCGGCGATCGTGAGCATCTCCAGCGGCAGCATGTCGCCCGAGACCGGCGGACCGATCGTGGTGTCGACCTGCTGGGGCTGGTACAGGACGATCTTCTTCTTCATGCGGCGCGGGCCTTGTTGGGGAACTCTGCGCTCCCAGAACGGGCTGCTTCGGCTCTCCGATGGGAACCAGTGTAGCCTCCCATGAACGGAAGAATCGGGGGCGCCCAAGGTCGGGAAGCGACGCTCCCGGCCCCTCGCAGGCGCGTGCGGCGGCCCTATTCCACGCCGATCCAGCGGCCGAGGCCCCGCGGCCGCGCGAGCACGCCGACGCGTCCCGAGCCGAGCTGCGACGACAGCCAGCGCCCGCCCGCGACGAGCGTCGCTCCGGCGGCCGCGCCGAATACGAGCTTTCACGGTCCGCGCCCGAGCGCCCGCTCGCCGCGTTGGTGCAGGGCGAGCAGCCACCCGCCGCTGCGGCGGCGCAAGCGCGCCTCGAACTCGTCGACGTAGTCCTCAGGCCGCTGGCGGCTGTGCGGAGGGTTCGTGCGTCTCCTCCCCGTGCTCCTCGCATTCCCCGTGCTCCTCGCATTCCCCGTGCTCCTCGCATTCCCCGCGCAGCCGCGCGAGCTCGCGCGCGTCGAGCGCGCGCATCCACAGGTGTAAGCCCAACGGCAATAGGACGGGGAGCCCGGCACCCGCCGCGAGTTCGCCGAGCCACGGGGCACGGGCGAAGATCGCAGGGCCCCCTTCGACAACGTCGCGCGCGAAGTGCACGCCGGCGAAGCTGGCGACCGTCCGTCCGAAGGCCAAGAACGGCAGGGCCCCCAGTGCCTCCAAGAATCGTCGCTTCCAAGCCAGTCGCGAATGCTCCGCGCGCAGCTGCAAGCGCCTCGCGAGCTCGAGCCCTAAAGCTCAAAGATCGGCGAGCTCGGATCCTTCCGGCGGGGTGTCTTGCGGACGCACGCCCTCTCGCGCGCCCGGGCTCGCGTCCGCGGCCGCATCCGCTCGAGGTGGCTCGTGCCGGACCACGGTGCACGCCCCTCGCGCCGCGCGGCGAGGTAGCCGATGAGCAGGCCGGCGCCGATGCTTGCCGCGAGCGCGACCGAGCGCACCGGGTGCTCGCGCGCGTAGTCCTCGAACTCGCCCTCGAACTCGCCCT
>SXKQ01000222.1 GCA_005778045.1 Planctomycetia bacterium | reverse complement strand
TTGAAGCCCCTGCTCTTCGAGGGCATGCAGCCGGGTGGCCAGCACACTCTCCCCACCGACGTCGAGAACTAGCCCGGTTCTCCTCAGGGCGACGAAGGCCCGAAGTTGATGGAGGAGTTCAAGGAGCAGGCGGCGCGCTTCGGCACGGAGATCGTGTTCGAGCAGGTCGTGAAGGTCGATTTCTCCAAGCGGCCGTTCACGCTCTGGACCGACTTCAACGAGTATCAGGCCAAGTCCGTGATCATCTGCACCGGCGCGAGCGCGAAGCGGCTCGGCATCGAGAGCGAGACGCGGCGCATGGGGCACGGCGTCTCGGCCTGCGCGACCTGCGATGGGTCGTTCTTCAAGGGCAAGGATGTGCTGATCGTCGGCGGCGGCGATACCGCCATGGAGGAAGCCAACTACCTGACGCGCATGTGCGCGAAGGTGACGGTGGTGCACCGGCGCGAGGAGTTCCGCGCCTCGAAGATCATGTTCGACCGCGCCAAGGCGAACCCCAAGATCGCGTGGCTCCTGAACAAGGAGATCGTGGAGATCCTCGCCAACGAGAAGGGCAAGGTCGACTCGGTGCGAGTCAAGGACACACGCACGGGCGCGCTCTCGGTGGAGAAGACCGACGGCGTGTTCGTGGCCATCGGCCACAAGCCCAACACGGAGCTCTTCGAGGGCGTGCTCGACGCTGACGAGACGGGCTACCTGAAGGTGCACTCGGGCACGTACACCTCGGTCGAGGGCGTGTTCGCCGCGGGCGACGTCGCCGACAAGACCTATCGTCAGGCCGTCACCGCCGCTGGCATGGGCTGCATGGCGGCGATCGACGCCGAGCGCTGGCTCGAGCGCCAAGGCGCCCACTAGGAGCGCGCGCCATGGCCAAGGCCACTCGGCACGTCGTCGTCACGGGCGCAGGCACGGGCATCGGGCGCGCGATCGCGCTCGGGCTGGCCGCCAAGGGAACCTCGCTCACGCTGCTCGCCCGCGATGTCGCGCGGCTGGAGGCGACGGCGGAGCTCGCTCGCGAGCACGGTGCGAAGGCGCAGGCGATCCCCTGCGACGTTCGCAAGCGCAAGCAGGTCGATCTGGCCTTCGCCGATGCGGTGACGCGCTTCGGGCCGGTGCATGTGCTCGTCGCCAACTCCGGCATCGGCGGCCCCAACTCGGCGGGCCCCAAGGACCACTTCGACGACATCGTGGCGACGAACCTCGTCGGCACCTACTCGTGCCTGCGCGCGGCCGAGCGCCACCTCGCGCCCGGCCCGGCGCCGCGCCACCTCGTCGTGATCGCCTCGATCCTCGCGCGCATCGGCGTCGCGAACTACACCGGCTACTGCGCCTCGAAGTCCGCGTTGCTCGGGCTCGTGCGAGCGCTCGCTGCCGAACTCGCGCCCGCCAACGTGCAGGTCAACGCCGTCTGCCCGGGCTGGGTCAACACCGAGATGGCGCGCACGGGGCTCGACGGCTTCGCCAAGGCGATGAACTCGAGCTACGAGCGTGCGCTCGAGGTCGCGATGGAGTCCGTACCGCTCAAGCGCATGAGCGAGCCCGAGGACATCGCCGGGCTGGTCCGCTGGCTCGTGTCGAAGGACGGCCGCGGCATGACGGGCCAGGCACTCGACATGAACAACGGCGCCTGGATGGGCTGAGCTGCGGCGCGCGGGTCGCAGCGCGCGGCCTGCAAGTTGGAAAGAAGAAGGCGCGAGGTCCGCTGGATGGCCCCCTCGCGCGGTGTGCCCGTCGCAGTAGGGGGGGGGAGGCGACGGGCGGGTGTCGGGACCCTGAGGTCAGGACCTCAGGGGGTGAGGATGAACTCGAGGCCGTCGCTCAGGTCGGTTGTCTTCAGCGCCGATGGATCGCGGTACCAAGTCTGGGCTTGGAACGTGCGGTCAGCCGCGCGCGGATTACCGATCGCGTTCGGGATGCTGGCCATGAAGGCCAGCCAGTCCGCCGAAAACCAGCCGTTGCATGCGCCAGGCGAGCCACCGCTGGCCTGCGAGGGCAGTCGCTGCGTCGGTGCCTTCACGCACAGGAAGCTCTGGCCGTTGCCCCACGGCGCGGCCCGCTGGCCGGTGACGCTGTAGGAGAACAGGCCCTGCTTTTCTGGCCCTCGACATGGGCGACGTTGAGCGTGAAGCCGGAGGTGGCCGAGGCGCGCGCGACACCCGTGGCGGTCAGCGTGGCGATGCAGCCGTTCGTCGACGTGCCAGCCGTGCAGAAGCTCACCGGAGCCGGCGGCGGATCGCACGCGTCGGGGATGCCGTTGGCGTTCAGGTCGTTGCTGAAGCTGCCGGTGATGTCGTCGAAGTCCGGGTGACCGTGCGCCTTGCATGCGTCGAAATTCGCCGTGATGCGCAGGTAGTAGCCGCCGAACACCGCGCTCGGCTGCGCGGCGCAGTTCGCCTGCGTGGCCGCGCCCCCGAAGCAGGTGCCGGTCGTGGCAGCGCTCTGCAGCCAACAGGTGTTGTCATTGTCGAGGCCCGTGCCCGGAACCGTCGCGCCAGAGTCCTGATAGCAGGTGCCGTCGCCGATGAGGCCAGCGTTCGTGCCCGCCGGAGTACCCGCGCGGAGGATCGCGATCGTCTTGCCCGCGGTGATCGCGGTGGACTGGAAGCCCCAGCCGAACTTGTCATCCGCCGTCAGGCTCTGGTAGATGCCGCCGGCGTCGGCCCTGAGGCTGAACTCGAATCCACCGACGAGGTTGGTCGCGACCGTGATGCAGCGGTTCGTGCCGGTCGTCAGCGTCCCGGGCCGCGCCAGATTGATGGTGCGGGTCGGGACACCGGCGGTGGCCATGTTGATGCAGTAGCCGAGCTGGAACGACGTGATGCGGTAGGAGTCCATCACGCCCGCTGTCGGGGCGAGGGAGGTGCGTCTCGGCAGGCGGGCCGTCGTCGATGCGCGTCTCACCCACAGTCACGCCGCACGTGAACACGATGCTGCACGGCGCGGCGGCGGATGGGAGGCAGGTGTTGATTTAGAGCTCGCCGCGAGTCGCGAGTGCGCCGACGCCTTGGGGCGCGATCGGCGGCGTGATCACGCCGCTGGCGAGTTGCAGTGTGCCGCGGTTCTCGATCGGCACGTTGAGCACATAGTCGACACCGCCCTGGGCGAGGGCGGTCGACGCGAGAGCGAGGGGGAGCAGGGTGCTGAACAGTCCGTGGCGCATGACTGCGGGTCCGTGTCCGTGAGGGGTCGAGGCCCTGCATGCGGGACTGTTTCGCGGGAAACTCCGGCCGGGCACCCTGAAACGAAGCCCACCCTGAACGCCCGGGCATGAAAGCGCCTCTCTCTTGTTTCCGCTGGACCGCCGCGAGAGCGGAAAGGGATTCCGTCCGATGGCGGAGCGGCTCCGCGCGCGGGCTAGAGGCCTAGATCGAAGGTGGCGCGCTCGGGGAGCGTGAAGCGGCGCAGGTCGAACTCGCCGTCGGTGCTGCGCCGCAAGATACGCACCTCGCCGGCAGGCACCCGTGGCAACAGGAACGACCCATCTTCGTCGGGCTGCAGCCGTCCGCGACCTGCGATGCCCGCGGCGGGCTCGGCGCGCCACTCGAGCGCGTCTTCGCGCTGGGCCAGTGTCGCGAGCCGCCCCTGCACGCGTCCGACGGGAAGGTCGAGGCGCCAGCCCTGCTCTCCGTCCGCGAGCTCGATGGCGCAGTCGAGCGTGAACAGCTCCGCGCCCCGGGCCGGATCGTGGAACGAGAGCACGTGGACGCCGGACTCGGGCGTGCCGAGCTCGAAACGACCGCTCGAGTCCAAGGCGGCGCGGCGCAGGACACGTCCGGGCGCATCCGCGAGCGTCACCTGCACCTGCCAATCGCCGCAGGGGCGGCCGCCGAGGTAGAGCGCCCCGCGCAGGAGCGTACGCAGGCGCACCTCGAACGAGACCACCACGCTCGTGGCGAGGCCATCTTTGACTTCGGCGTTGCTCGGAAGGACCGCGGGTGCGGCCCGTGGCGTGCGCACCGCCTGAAAGCTGCCGCGCACGAGTTCGCGCTCCACGGGACCGATCCACCACGAGCCGGGCGTCACCTGCTCGACCCGGAAGCGCCCCTCCGTGTCGGTTCGCACGGTGAAGGGCAGTCCATCGCCGCGGGAGAGTGCGACGATGCGACCTTCGAGCGACTCGCCCGGATCGACGCGCACCGAGCCCTCGATCGTCCCGCCGCGCGTGAGCTCGAGGTGCAGTCCGGCGATGTCGGTGTCGCCCTCGAGCGGGATGGGACCCGCATCCATGGCGCACCAACCCGTCGCTTCCGCACGCAGCACGTACTCGCCCGCGGCGGGCAACGACAGCGCGAACTCGCCGCGCTCGTTCGTCGTGCCGGTCGCCGCCGGAACAGGCTCGCAGCGCGCAGGGAAGCCGTTGACCGTCAGCTCGAGTCCGGACGGCGTCGCGCGGTGCAGGTAGACATGCGCGCCGACGATCGGCTCACCGTCGTGGTGCACGATGCCGCTCAACTTCGGCAGCGCCGCGAGAGCGACCGAGATCTCGCTCCCCGTCTGGGCCGGGTCGAAGGGGCCAAAGCTAGCCTCGCGGAAGCCGTCGGCCGCGAGCGCGAGCGTGAAGGGCTCGAGGGGCAGCGCCAGATCGAGTTCCCCGCCCGCGCGCTCGCGCGGAAGGAACACGGAGCTCAGTACGTTGCCCACCTGCGCCAGCTCGCGCACCTCGAGCCGGTAGCGCTCGATGCTCGCGCCGGACTCGTCGCGCACCACGACGCGCAGGGGCACCGGACGGCCGAGGGCGAGCACGACCTCGCCGAGACCGGGCAGGGCACCGCTCACGCGCGCGGGCCGCAGCGCGCCGTCGATGTCGCTCGCACGCAGCTCGTGCGGCACCCGATCCTCGGCGACGAGTCGCCAGCGACCGTTCTCGTCCGCGACGCCCTGCCCGCTGCCCGGGCTGCGACCGCCTGCGCGCCGGTACAGGATCGCGGCTCCGCTGACCGGCTGGCCCTCGGGGTCAAGCACCTCGATCTCGAGCACGTTCTCGGGGGGAATCGGTCGCACGACGAGTGTCAGGCCATCGACCCGCGTACCGGCCGTGAGCTCGAACGGATCCGAGGCGCTCCAGTAGGTGGTTGGCGCGCCGGCCCAGATGCGCACGGGGCCGACCGGCACTCCCTCGATCTCGAACTCCCCGTTGGCGCCGGTGGCGACCGCAGCCACCGGGTCGGTCGGCCCGTGGAGCCGCGCGCTGGCATCTTCGGAGAAGCCGGCGGCCGCGCGCACTTCCGCCGCCGCGAGCGGCAGGCCGGACTCGTCGACCACGCGGCCGCGGACGCGACCTGCGGGACCGAGCAGGATGTCGCCGAGGTCCGTGAGCTCCGCGTCGCGCGCGCGGGCGGTCCACGCCACGTTGGCGTAGCCGCTCGCGCTCGCGCGCAGGTGCAGCGTGCGCAGGTCGGAGCTCGCGAGCAGGGCCAAGGCGAGCGTCGCGCGCCCGTCCTCTCCGCTCGTCGCGCTCGCCCGCGGCCAGGCGCACGCGAAGCGCACTCCCGCGACCGGATGGCCGGAGGGATCGAGGAACCGCGCGCGCAGCACGGTGGTGCACTCGCTCGCGCGCGGCGTGTCCGCGCCGGGCTCGAGCGGGCGCGAGTCCGGCACAAGAAAGCGCAGGTCGCGCAGCCCCGGAGGCGTTTCGCCCGTCGCTGGTTCGTACAGCCATGCGGCGAACAGCGCCGCGGCGACGACGAGCACGAGTGCGACGACGGCACGCTTCACGGGACGCTCGCTCCTGCGCTCGCTAGCTGCCGATCGTGAGTAGGAACTCCGCGTTGCTGCGCGTCTTGCGCATCTTCTGCGTGAGCATCTCCATGGCCTCGACCGGATCCATCTCGTTCAGCACCTTGCGCAGCATCCACACGCGGCGGATTTCCTCCGGCGTGAACAGCAGCTCCTCCTTGCGCGTGCCCGAGCGATTGATGTCGATGGCCGGGAAGATGCGCCGGTCGGAGAGCCGGCGATCGAGCACGATCTCCATGTTGCCCGTGCCCTTG
>SXKQ01000221.1 GCA_005778045.1 Planctomycetia bacterium | reverse complement strand
TCACGGTGCCGAGCAGACCGAGCAGCGGGGCGGCCGAGGCGCTGATCGCGACGAACGGCAGCAGGCTGTTCAGCTTGAGCTTCGTCGCGAGCATCTTCTCGTACATCACTTCCTCGACGAGCTCCTTCGGCTCGTGCAAGTGAGCGACGCCGACGGAGAGCATCTCGCCCACCGGGCCCTTGATCGCGGACACGCGCTCCTTCGCGAGCTTTTCGTCGCGCGTAGCCAAAGCGTCGACGAGCCCGTCGACCTGCTTGCGCGACGGCATGCTCAGGAGCGTCATCGAGCCCCACTTGTAGAGCGCCACGAGGAAGGCCGCGACCGCGAGCACGAGGATCGGCCACATGACCGGACCGCCTGCGAGGAAGTGCTCGACCACGGTCTCCTCGATCGCCTCGACCTTGAGCGCATTGCCTTGGCTGGCGTCGAAGGGCAGCTTGCCCGCGCCCATCGTGACGAGGTCCGAAGCCGCAGCGGCGTCCTCGGGCTTGCCGAACGGGAGCACCGCGGGCTCGAGCGAGCCAAGGCGCTGCTCCGCGACACCGACCGCGAGGCCGTCTCCCGAGCGGAACACCGCCACGGGACCCGCCATCACGAAGGTGCCCGGCTTCACCGTGCCATTCGAGTCCACCGCCGCGCCGTCGAAGCGCGTGCCGCCGAGCGCGTCCTCGAGCCGACCGATGGACGTCTCGAGCAGCGCGACCTGCGTGAGGAACACCTGCTGCTCGGTGAGGGTGGTGTTCTCAGGCGCGAGCTTGGCCGCCTCGAGCTCCTTCGCGTAGCGGTCGAGTTCCGCGATGTGCAGGCGCGAGTCGAAGTTGCGCGTGTACTCCCCCATCAGCGTGGAGAGGTACGCGGCCTCGTCGTTGCGCGACTTGATCTCGTTGCGGAGGTTCGAGAGGTCGAGCGTGCGGCTGTCGAGCAGGCGGCTGGTGGTCTGGTACTCCTGGCGCACCTTGACGAGCTCGGCTTCGAGGTCCCGCAGCTGGCGGCTGAGCGGGAGCTTCTCGGTAGCCATCTGCTCGCGCAGCGCACCGAGCTCCGCCACGCTCTCCTGAAGCTGGCGCTGCACGGACTGCGCGGCGGTCTCGAACTGGGCTTGCGGCTTCGCTTGGCCTTCCTGCGTAAACGCCGGAGCGGCGACGAGAACGAGCAGGATCGGCGTGAGGATCTTCATGGGTGGTGCTCTCACTGCACGCGCAGCGGGAGCTGCACGAACTCGGCCACGGTCTCGTTCTTCAGAATCGCGATCGACTTGTTGACGTCGCCCGCGAGCGCGTCGGCGCTCGTCCAGCCCCAGCCATCGGCCGTCGAAGTCCCGATGCCGGCTGCAGTCCCGTCCGTGCTGGCGTAGAAGGCGCAGCTCATGCCGACGTACAGCACGGTCACTTCCGCGCTGCGGCCGTCGCCGAGCGTGCGGACCTCGCTCGTCACCGTGATCTCGCGATGGAACTTGTTGAGCTCGTTCAGGATGCCCACCACGTTCTGGAAGCGAGCGGACAGCGACTCCTTCGAGGTTTCACCGGCCTTCGGCAGGCGCTGGCTGAGCGGCTTCACGCGCTCGCGGATCGGCTCCGGCGCGCGGGCGAGCAGCGCGAGTGTGCGTTGCTCGAGCTTCGATGCCGTCTCCACGAGTGCGGCCGACGAGGACTTGAGGCGCTCGTTCTCCTGCACGAGCTCGTCGCGCTTGCGATCCGCCTCGGCGATGCTGCCCTCGGCGTCCTTGATCTTGCCGCGCAGGCTCTCGATCTCGCGCTGCACGAGCGCGATGCGATCCTGCAGTAGTTCCTTGCCGAGCTGCCAGTCGCGCCGTTCCTTGGTGATCACCTTGCGTGTATCGACCCAGCGCTCGAGCGCGCCGCGCGCGTCCTCGAGCCCGTCCGGTCCCTGCGCGCCGATGGCCACGCCCGTGCCGAGCACCGCCAGCGCGGCGCACGCGATGGCGATCCGAGTCTTGCTTGCCTGAAGTGCCTTCATCTGCTGTCTCGTCTCAGAAGCTGTAGGAGAGATTGAGGGTCAAGGTGACGTCGATCCCGCGCGTGAACGAGGTGCGGCGGACGTCGTCACCGATGTACTCTGAGCGGTAGACCGTCTCGATCTGTGGATCGGTCAGGTTCTTGGCCTGCAGCTGCAGGCGCATGTACTCGCCGATGCGCTGGAACGCGCTCAGGTTGAGCGTGGCATATTCCCGCGCGTACACGTTCGGGACGTAGTTGCCGTTCGACTCGCCGGCGCCGGCGACGAGCGTGTCACCTTGGATCGTGTAGAAGAGCCCGATCTGAGTGCCCGACTCCTCGTTGTCCCAAGTGAGGAACAGATTGAAGAGCCGCGCGGGCGCGTTGGTCATGTCGCGCATCGTCATCGGCGCGGCGATGTTGGGCTGGTTGAACTGGTCGATCTCGGCCTGCGTGAGCGAGACCTGCGAGTCGATCGTGGTCGCGTTCGCGCCAAGCGAGAAGCCGGTGAGACCATCGCTCCACTTGGCAAGGTCCTGTCGGAGTTCGAGCTCCGCGCCACCGAGGCGACCTTCGGGGTAGTTGACCGCGGTGGTGTAGTTGAAGCCCGCGATGCGCTGCACGTACTCGATCGGATCGTCGAGGTCCTTGTAGAAGCCTGACAGCGACACGAGACCGCCCTCGTACGGCACGTAGTCCACGCGCACGTCGTAGTTCGCGAGCTCGCTCATCTGCAGGTCGGGGTTGCCGATGAAGATCGGACCACCGAGGAACTCTTGTTGAATGATCGGAGTGAGCTCCTTGAAGGTCTGGCGCGCGATGGTCTGGCTCCATGCTGCGCGGACGGTCCACTTCTCGGCCGCCTTGTATTCCACGCCGAGCGCGGGCAGCAGGTTGGTCTGCGAGAAGTCCACGTCCGCATCGCCCGGATTGAGCTGCGTCGGCGCGGCGGCGCCCGGCGGATACCACAGGGCCAGCGCATCGGGATCGTTCACGATGCCGATCTCCGTGCTTTCGACGCGCGCTCCCGCGGTGGTCTTGAACACCGGCGAGAACGGGAGGTCGACCATGCCGTACCACGCGTCGACGTTTTGCTCCCCGTCATAGTCGACGTCCTCGAGTGACTCGAACATCGGATGGTTCTCGTCCGGGAACTGCGCGCTCCACGGGTCGTCGAACTCACCTTGGTAGGTGGAGAAGTCGCCGCTGTTGGTGTACGTGTCCTGATTGAACTCGCGCGTCACGCGATCGCTGAACACGCCGACCTTGGCGAAGCCCTCTTCGCCACTCCACTGCTCGAAGGGGAGCCTGAGGTTCAACGCGAGCTGCGAGCTGTCCTCCTCGATCGTCTTCCAGATGCGCTGGACGTTACCGAGGTTGAAGTTCGCGGCGGGCTTGTAGGGCAGCCACGTCGCCGGCGTCGTGAAGGGCGGAATGAACGGCGGGAAGCCGGGGTTGAGCGACGCGGGCTGCCACAGGGCGCCGAACTGGCGCTTGTCAGGCTGGTCCATGGACGCCGCGCTCGACGACACCGTCCAGTCGAGCTCGGGCTCCTTGGCCCACGAGACTGATTCACCGAGCGGCGAGAGCGTGTGCTCTCCGCGCAGCTGCAGCGTGCTCGTGTCGCGCTCCGTGTACTCCAGCGTCTCCGTGCGCAGGAACGGCGCGGCCGCGAGGCTGCCGGAATCCGCGCCGGGGCTCGTCTGGTCATTCGGGTCGTGGCCGGGGAAGAAGGACTCCTTGCCGCGCGTGTCGATTGCGAGCGTGGCCGTGTCCTCGGCGACGTGCGTGTACAGGTACGTGAGGCTGAGCTTGTTCTTCTCGTTCTCGACACCGAACACGCCGAGCGCGCCCCAGCGCACGGAGAGCGAGCTCTGGTCGATGTCGAACAGGCCCGTCTTGAAGTCACCGTCGGTGGACGTGCCCTGATAGGTCTGCGGCGTCATCCCCGTGCCGGGCTGGGTCACCCAGTACGAGTCGTCGACGCCGTCGTCGATGTACTGGCTGTCGCGCTCGTAGAAGAAGCTGCCGAAGCTGCCCATGCGCCAGCCGTCGGCGAGCTCGCGCATGCCTCCGCCGGAAATGGACCACTTCGAGTCGATCGGCGCGTCTTCCTCGCGCACGCCGACCGCGCCCTCCCAGCTCTGGCCGAGCAGATCGTCCTGAGGATCGCGCCCACCGTCGTCGAAGCCGAAGAACTCGACTCCGCCTCCGTCGTAGGACAGAAAATCGCCGCGACCGGTGACGTTCGAGTTGTAGCCGAGCTGCCCGCTCAACTGGAGCGTGGTCTCTTCGGGGATACCGCGCAAGCGCACGTCGACAGCGCCACCGGACGCGTCGCCCTGCTGGTCGGGCGTAAAGGTCTTGCTGACTTGGATGCTCTCGATGACCGAGGTCGGGAACTGGTCGAGCTCGACCGCGCGCTTGTCTTCGTCGGCAGACGGCAGGCGCACGCCGTTCATCTGCGAGCTGACATAGCGGTCGGGCAGGCCGCGGATGACCGCGAACTTGCCGTCTTGCACGGTGGCGCCCGACACGAGCCGCAGCGCGCTGGCCGCGTCGCTCGCGCCTGCGCGGCTCATGAGGCCGGCGCTGATCGAGTCCATCAGCGCCGGCGTCTCGAAACGCAGCTCGAGCAGGCCTGCTTCCGTGCCGGTGTCCATCTCCAGCGCGTCCTCGACGACAAACTCCTCCATCTCGGTGAATTCGCCCGAGAGATGGGCGTCGACATCAGCGAGCTGGCCCGGCAACACAAGCACATCGGTCTTGACCTGCCGCACGTAGCCGTCCTTCGAGAACACCAGCGTGTACTTGCCCGGAATGACCTCCGGAAACACGTAGTTGCCCTGCTCGGACGCGACGAGCTTCTGCCCGCTCTCGACGATCAAGACCTGCGCGCCACCGAGCGGGGCGTCGAAGTCCTTGTCGAACACGACGCCGCGCACGGAACCAACGCGTTCTTGCGCGTGCGCCGCGCTCGACGCGATCATGACTGCCGCGGCAGTGCACAAAAGCTTGGGGAAGAGGTTTCTCACGCGAGGCAGGAGGTTTAGGCGTCTTTATGAAGCGGCGGTGAACGCCCCGTGACGACGGCATGAAGCAGCACAGGCGTGACCGTCTCTCCGTCTGACTCTCGAGACTCCGCAGCCGCGTCACCGAGGGTGAATCAAGAGTCGATAAATGCCGCGCATCCGCCCCGTGCCAACGCTCACGATGGGCGCTGGCCGTCCGCGGCGCGCCTACCATGGGTCGGAGAGGGCTGCGCGAGCCTGCTGCATGCGCAGGAATAGCGCGGCGTCCGGCAGGGCGCCGCAGCGCGCCATCGCGCACGCAGTGGAGGCGAGATCGTCCGCACGTGGACGCGAGTTGGGATTCACGAGCCCTTCCTCGAACGCACGAGCGAACGTGGCTCGTGCCGCAGCGCCATCCCCCATCGCCTGCTGCGCCTCCGCAACGGCGCGCAGTGCGCCCGCGCGGTAGATGTCGACGATCCGCTCGCGCTCGCGCTCGAACAGGCCGAGCACTCCTCCGAGGTCGCGTCGCGCTCGGTCCGTCTGGCCGGCGACGTGCCGCCAGCGTGCGATGGCGGAGATCTGCGCGATGTGATCCTGGACGAGCCAGCGGTTGTTGTCGACGAGAGCCTGGGCCTCGTCGAGCTGGCGCAGTGCGCCGACGCGGTCGTTGATCGCCAGCAGGTTCTCCGCCAGCCGACGCAGCAGTCCGGTGCGCACGTCGAGCGGCAGCTTCTCCCAGCTCGACTTGACCAGCATCTCGACCTTCTCGCGCCGCGCAGCGTCCGCCCCGGCGACCCGGTGCAGCTCGACGGCCATCTCCAGCGAGCACTTGAGCGCGTCGAAACCTCCGTTCTTCGCCGTCGCGCGCAGCAGCTCGAATCGGCCGTCGAACTGCTCGAGAGAAGAGCGCGACGCTACGACCACCTGCACGGCGCCGAGCTCGGCTTCGCCCACGCCCTGCGTCAGCCGCGCGACAGCCGCGTCGTCGCCGAGCCAGTGGTGAGCGGCCGCGAGGTGCGAACGCACGCGCTCGTCGTGCCACTCCTGCGAGCCAGGAATGACGGAGGTTTCGGCCAGCGCGAGCACGCGCTTCGCTTCGTCTACCCGACCCTTGCGGGCGTGTGCGAGAGCGACGTCGGCCAGCGCCTGCGCCTTGCGCCAGTCCGTGATCGCCAGCGCCATGCGCTCGGCTTGCGTGCACGAGTCCAGCTCGATCCCTGCCTGAACAATCGACTCCTGCGCGCGGCAGCGATTGCGAGCGTGCGGCACCTCTGGCATCGCGCTCACGGCTTCGAAGGCGATCCCGAGGAGTCCGTCGCGCGTGGGCGCAAGCTCGGCGCCGACCGGCGCGAGGTCCTGCGACCGGGCGAACGAGGGAAACGCGAGCAGCGGCAGCAGCGAGAGAAACGGAGCAAGGAGCTTCATGATGTGGATGCCAAGCAGTCGCGCTCCGCACCCGCCTTGCGGCGAATGCGGAGCGCTCGTCACGTCAGGAAATCAGGAGACCGTCGATCACGGCAGGAGCGTGAACTCGATCGCGTTCGAGAGGTGCGTCGTCTTCGGGGCCGGCGGGTCACGGAACCAGCCCTGGGCCTGGTAGACCTGACCGGCGCTGCGCGGGCTGCCCAGCGCCGAGGGAGCGCTCGCCATGAACGCGCACCAGTCCACCGAGAGCTCGCCATTGCAGGAGCCCACGGTGCCACCCGTGTTCTGCGCCGGGATGCGCTGGGTCGGGGCCTTCACGCACAGGAAGCTCGAGCCCGTGCCCCAGGCGAGAGCGGTGCGGCCGCTCCTGCTGTAGAAGAGCAGGCCCTGCTTCTGGCCTTCGACGTTGCTGACGAGCAGCGTGTAGCCCGAGCTGGCCGAGGCGCTCGGCGTGCCGACGGCGGTCATCGTCGCGTTGCAGCCGTTGCTGGTCGTGCCCGCGGTGCAGTAGGCGACCGTGTTGGTGACCGGAGTCAGGCCGAAAGCCGAGGTGGCGGTCCAGCCATCGAGCCAGTTCTGGCCGGGAGCGAAGGCGCCGCGGTAGTTGGCCGAGGTGAAGAAGCCGTCGTTCGGGGCCGAGGCCGCGCTGTTCAGCGCGTCAGCGGCGGGGCGCGGATCGAGGTTCAGGACGGGGAGCATCGTCTTGCCGCCCTTGGCCACGGCGGGACCGCGCGTGATCGACACGATAGGCTGCTGAGTCGCGGTGACGTTGTTGTTCGCCGTGTTGAACACGCCGCGCGCCGTCGCTTCGTTGTAGGCCGAGGCAAACAGGTTGCGGAAGACCACACTGTTCGAGATCTCGCACAGGTTGCCCGAGGTCTGGACCGTGTAGAAGGCGGCCGGGTTGGCGGGCGTGTTGACGGTCGAGGTCGTGGTGTACGGCGTGGTCCACAGGTTGGCCCACGTGGTTGTGCCGTTGAAGCCGTAGCCGCTGCCACCGTCACCATCGACGTTGTCGTTCTGGACGAGGCGCTCGCCGAGGTCCATGAACACGCTGTTGCGGATCTGCACGCGCGCACCGTCGCGCCACGCGGTGCCGTGGTCGCCGTCGATCGGCTGGCCGATGACCGTCATGTTGTAGAGCGTCGAGGTCGTGACCGGCTGCCAGTCGGAGTTCTCGGCGCCGTCCATCTCGATGGCGTTGTCGCCGACGCCCGAACCCTGCGCGGCGTTCGCGCTGTGTCCTTGCACGATCAGGCCGAACTGGGCCTTGCCGCGCCAGCCCTGGTCGATGTCGAGGCTGTCGTCACCGACGTTCCAGATCGAGAAGTACTTGAGGTTGACCGTGCCGCCCCAGATCTCGATGCCGTCGTCGACGTTGTTGAGGATCTCGACGTGGTGGATCTCGGTGTTGCGGCCAATGCCGCCGAGGGAGAGGCCGTTGAGCTCGTTGTTGAGGCCGACGACCTTGCCGGCGTAGCGGATCGACACGTAGCTGATCGAGCCCGAGTCATCGTTGTCGTCGCCGCCACCGTAGAGCACCTTCGTATCGCCAGGGAACTGCGCGACGAGGCCTTCCATCGGGGCGAAGTTCGAGGCGTTCGGCGTGGCGGTGTTCAGCGTGGTCGTGCCGTTCACGTTCTCGGAGATGTAGCCCGCGCCCATGATCGTGAGGTTGCCCCACTCGTTGGCGCCTTCCCGGTAGGTGCCGGTGTGCGGGTTGCCGGCGACCCACGTCGCGGTGTCCGCCTTCGAGGTCATGATGACCGGGTTCGCGGCGGTGCCGTTGACGAAGATCTGGGCGCCCTTGCAGACGGCGAGGCTGCCGCCGAGGTTGGTGGCGCTGGCGATGACGGTGCCGGCCTCGATCGTCAGGGTGGCGCCGGGGAGCACGTAGACCTGCGACTGGAGGTTGTAGACGTTGTTCGCCGTCCACGTGGTGGAGGTCGAGATGTTGGTGGTGACCAGCACTTCGGCGGCGCTGGCGGCGCCCGTCAGCACGACGGACGCGGCAAAGATGGCTGAGATTCTCATGGGTGTTGTCCTGAAGGTGATGGGGTTCTGGTTCCGAGGCGCCGAGCTCGTGGGCCTGCGCCATGGTCTTCGAGGACGGAAGCTAGATGGTTCCGCGGACGGACCCGTGAAGGCGAAGTCAAGGTCTGTCGAAGCTTCGCGGAGCGCGAAGCACGCGCTCTCCGAAGCGCGCAAGTTTGTGTCAGACCGGGCTTGCGCGCTTGAGCGCTACCTCACATCCAGGCCTTCGGCGCTTGCAGCAGGGCACGTCGGGCGTTGGTATGACGCGCCATGTATCCGCTCCATCGCCTCGGCGTCTGCTCGTGGTCGCTTCAGCCGTCCTCCCCCGCGGACCTTGCCCACAAGCTGTCCAGGGTCGGCGTGCGCGCCTGCCAGCTGCACCTCGACCCCCTGCGCGAAGGCAGCTGGGATGCGGGCGCGACGCTCGCGGCAATGTGGGGTGCGGGCATCTCGGTGCTCTCCGGCATGATGACCCCGCACGGCGAGGACTATTCGACGCTCGACACGATCCGCACGAGCGGCGGCCTGCGACCGAGCGCTCACTGGAAGACCAACCTCGAGATCGCCAAGGGCGACGCGCGCGTCGCGCGCTCGCTCGGGCTGGGGCTGGTGACCTTCCATGCGGGCTTTCTGCCCCACGCCTCGCACGACCCCGAGCGCGCCGTGCTGCTCGACCGTCTGCGCCAGATCGTGGATGTGTTCGCCGACCAAGGCGTGCGACTCGCCTTCGAGACGGGCCAAGAGACGGCGGACACGCTGCTCCACGCGCTCGCGGACCTGCAGCGACCCGCGGCCGGAGTGAACTTCGACCCCGCGAACATGCTGCTCTACGGCATGGGCGAGCCTGTCGAGGCGCTACGCAAGCTCGCGCCGCACGTGCGCCAAGTGCACATCAAGGACGCGTGCCGTACCAAGCTCGCCGGAACTTGGGGCGAGGAAGTGCCCGTCGGCACGGGCGAAGTCGACTGGAAGGCTTTCTTTGGGGTGATCGCGGAGCGCAAGCTCTCCGTCGACCTGATGATCGAGCGCGAAGCTGGAAGCGATCGCCCCGGCGACATCGCGACCGCTCGCAAGCTAGTCGAGGCTCAGGTGAAGCTCGGGAGGAACGCATGAGCGCGCGCAAGATCGGTGTCGGAGTCGTCGGCCTTGGCTTCATGGGCCGCACCCACCTCGCGGCCTTCGCGGCGGCGGATGAGGCGGGCTTCGGCAACGAGCTCGTCGCGGTGTGCGACTCGGATCCCGCGCGGCGCCAGGGACTTGCCGGCAGCGGCGGCAACCTCGACACGGGCGCGACCAGCGAGCGCATGTTCGATCCGGCGAAGGTCAGTGGCTACGCCGATCCGGCCCAGCTCTGCGCAGATCCGCGGGTCGAGCTCGTCAGCATCTGCACCCACACGACTACGCACGTCGACTTCGCGCTCGCGGCCCTCGCAGCCGGAAAGCACGTGCTGCTCGAGAAGCCCGTGGCGCTCGACAGCGCGTCCGCCCAGCGACTCGCCGACGCCGCCGCACGCTCGAAGGGCCTGTGCATGCCCGCGATGTGCATTCGCTTCTGGCCCGCATGGGCGCGGGCGCTCGCGGCCGTCCGCAGCGGCGAGTTCGGAGCGGCTCGCAGCGCCGTCTTCCGCCGCCTCGGCAATCGCCCGGGGTGGAACGGCTTCTATTCCGACTACGAGAAGAGCGGCGGAGCGCTGTTCGACCTGCACGTGCACGATGTCGACTTCGTGCGCGCCTGCTTCGGCGACCCTGCGACGCTCGCGAGCACCGGATCGCTCGACCACGTCACGACGCTGTTCCACTACCCGTCGGGGCCTTCACACGTCGTCGCGGAAGGTGGCTGGGACCACGGTGAGGGCTGGGCCTTCCGCATGTCGTTCACGATCGTGTTCGAGCGCGCGACGCTGGACTACGAGTTCGCGCGCTCGCCCGAGCTCGTGCTCGTGACGGACGGCCGGCGCACACCGCTCGACGTGGGAGCGCTCAACGGCTACGACGGCGAGGTGCGCCATCTGCTCGCCGCGATCGCCGCGGGCTCGCGCACGCTCGGAGCGACCATGGCGGATTCCGTTGCGCACACGCGCCTGATCGAGGCCGAGCGCCGGAGCCTCTCCGCGCGCTCGTTCGTCACACCCTGACAGTCCCTTCGCTCCCTCGAGGCGGCGCGCCGTCGTCTGCATCCCGCGCTGCGTGAGCACGAAGGCCACGGCGCGGCCGTGCTCGACCGCGATTTCGCGCGATGCCTTGGGGTCTTCGGCCGACACGAACAGGTCGTGGCCCTGCTGGCGAGGTTGGTCCCGATCGCCGTAGGGCGTCAGGCACTCGGGAGACTCGCCGCGTTCCTCGATGGTCGCGCGCGTGCAGCCGGTGCAGTAGCCGCCGAGATAGACCGCACGCTGGTCGCGCGTGATCGAAACCTCGATGACCCCGGGCTCCGGCAGGTCGAGGATCGCGCGCAGCAGCCGATGCTCGAGGACCGGGAGCCGGTCCGTGTCCGCGCTCGTGGCCAGCACTACCGAGAGCTCGAGGCCCGGATGTCGGGCCACGCGCAGCGAACCCTGCCCTGCGTTCGAGCCGGAGGAGAGCGCCTCGTCGCGGCCGATGATCGCGCGCTCGGAGCCGGCGCAGCGAGATCCATTGCCGAACAGCGAAAGAAAGCCGAGGCGCAGCTTCCGTAACTTCAGCGTGTCGATCACCTTGCCCGAGCCAGTGCCCCGCAGGAAGCGCTCGAGATCGACGAGCTGGGTCGACAGCGCCGTGAGCGCGAGGAGCTCGCGCGGGGTCTCGACGACTGCAGGTCGGTCCGCGGAGGCCTCCCGCAGCTCGACGCGTGCGGCAAGCCGCGTATCCTCCATGCCGAGCGGCGCCTGTACGTGCTCGTCGAGCTAGTCGGCGAGCGGATCGCCGACTGCGCGCTCCGGGAGCGCGCCCGCGACCACGACGTTGCTGGCGCTGTCGGCCATGTAGGTGCCAGGGTCGGCATCGGGCGTGCGCTGCGCGAGCCACGCGAGGACATCCGCGGCCGTCGCTGGCTCCCCACGAACCGCGAGCCAAACACTCCAGTCGGCAATACCGGAGGCCTGCTCGACGAGGTGGAGGACGAGCACGCGCTGGCCGCCAAAGACGAGCTTGGCGAGGACGTTCGTGGGCGGTGCCTCCAGCGACAGCTTCCCGGCCTCGACTTGCGCGAGCAGACCCGTGAACGCGAGTGGCTCGACCAGCGCCTCGCCATCGCGCGCCGCGAGCGGGCTCTGGATGCGCTTGCCCACCCCGTCGATGTAGCCAGGGCCACGCGAGAGCCGTACGCCGTCGCGCATGGCGATGTGCACCGAGACACCTCGCAAGCCAGCGTCGGCGACGGCGCCACGAGCGATGCTCTGCAACTGGCCAGAGAGATCGAGCTCCGGCTCCTGCACGAAGGCCAAGGAAAGCAGCGCGAAAGAAGCGAGCTGCACGTTGACGCTGGACCTCCTCGGCACCGATCGGCGCCCGCGGCATCGTGGACCTTCCAGCTTCCCACCTGCCGTGGGCAGAGCTGCGCAACGCCCTCTAATCGCCCGGCGCAGTCTCTCCTGCGGACGAGAGCGCGGGCACGCTCTGCTCGACATCCCAGCCGCCACCGAGGGCCTTGTAGAGAGCAACCGCCGCCACCGCACGGTCCGTGCGAGCTCGCGCCAGCTCACTCTCCGCTGCGAGCACCGAGCGCTGCACGTCGAGCACCGCAAGGAAGTCCGCGAGTCCCGCCTCGTACAGTCCCGTCGCGAGCTCTTCGGATCGACGCTCGGCGGTCACGGAGTCCTGCAGCGCGCGCTGCCGCTCCATCGTGAACGCGATCGCCACAAGGGCGTCCTCCACGTCGCGCAGGGCCACGGCAAAGGCCTGCTCATGGGCCAACAGGGCCTGTTCCTGCTGCGCGGTCCGCACCTCGATCCCGGCCTCGATGATGCGACGGCGGAAGATCGGCCCCGTCAGGCTCGGGCCGGCACCAAACGCGCGGCTGTCACTCGAGAACATGTTCTCGATGTACTGGCTCTCCCAGCCGAACATCGCGCTGATCGAGAGGCGCGGGTACAGCTCTGTCATGGCCTGCGCGGTCATCGCGGATGCGCGCGCGAGCTCACGCTCCGTGCGCCGTACGTCGGGGCGGCGGCGGAGCAGGTCCGCCGGCATCCCCGCGGGAATCGCGGCCGGAGGCTCGGGCAGGCGACCCACGAAGGTGAGCCGTTCGGAGCAGCGCACCGGCGCCTCGGCGAGAAGCAATGCGAGCGCGTGCACGCGCGCAGCCCGGGAGCGTTCGAGCGCAGCGAGCTGGGCACGCGTGCTCGCGACGAGTCCCGCGATGCGCGTCGCGTCCAGCTCACTGGAAAGTCCGGCTTCCACACGACTCGCGACGAGGCGCGCCGCGTCTTCCTGAGACTCGAGGCTTTCCCGCAGCACCACGAGCTCCCGCTCGACGCCCCGCAACTCGACATAGGTTCGCGCAACCTCCGCCACGAGGCGTTGCAGCACCCCGCGCGCGTCTTCGAGGGCCGAGCCGTAGCTCGCCTCCGCGGCCTCGATCGCGCGCGCGTTGTAGCCGAACAGGTCGATCTCCCAGCGCGCATCGAAGCCCAGCGAGTGCAGGTTGGCGGGATCGGAGGGCAGGAACTGGCCCCCGGCGACCGCCGTGCTCGGCTTGCGTCGCACCACGCCCGCGCGACCATCCACGGTCGGGTAGTTCGCGTCGCCCTCGATGTCGATCACGGCGCGCGCTTCGCGCACACGCTGCGCCGCGGAGCGCAGGTCGCGATTGCCCGCGAGCGCGGTCTCCACCAGCTCGTCGAGCACCGGATCGCCGAACATGCGCCACCAGCGCTCGTCTTCGACTCCCAGCTCCGTGGCCACCGACGCGACGAAGCTGTCCGGCACGGAGAGCTCCGGTCGCTCGTACTCAGGTCCAACGCGGCAGGCGGTGAGCAGCGCCGCGGCGAGCAGGATCCGCTTCATTGCTTGCCTCGATCGTTGGGGGAATCGATGAACACGTCCATCTGCTGGCCTGCGTACACCGGCAACGCATCTGCGGGGAAGCTGTAGATAACCTGCAGCACGCGCGTGTCGATGCGTTCGAGCGTGTCGCCCGTGAGCGAGCGCTTGGGCATCACGTAGGGATCCACGCGCACGAAAGCGAGCGGCGTGG
The DNA here is from genome assembly GCA_005778045.1 of Planctomycetia bacterium. The sequence continues at coordinate 1,113 of SXKQ01000221.1, read as the reverse complement.
CGAGCTGCGAGTTGCCGCGCACGAAGCCTTGGGCGGCGCTGCCCGGGCGAAAGCGCCAAGCATCGCTCTCGTCGATGTCGATGCGAACGTGCAGCAGCGAGAGATCGCCGAGGAGCACGAGCGGCGTGGTTGAGCCGGCGACAGCGAACTCGCCGCCGCGGGCGTTCACCTGCAGGCAGGTCCCGTCGATGGGCGCGCGCACCGACAGCCGGTCGATCTCGATGGCGATGCGCTCGCTGCTCGCCCTTGCGGCCGCGACGCGCGCCTCCGCGACGGCGATGTCCGCGCTCCACGCACCCGAGCGCAGCTGGACGAGGTCCGCCTCGGTCGCAGCGAGGTCGGCCTCGGCGGCCCGCACGGCGTACTGGCGCCGCACGAGCTCCTCGGCGCTGATGGCACGCTTGTCCGCGATGGCCTCCGCCAACGCCAGCTTGGTTCGCGCATCCTCGAGAGCGACGCGCGCCGTCGCCACGCGCGCCTCGAGGGGCGGAAGGTCCTCTGCCCGCGGCAGGGCGCGCAGTCGCGCGATCTCAGCCTCGGCGGACGCGAGCTCGGCGCGCCGCTGCCCGAGCTCCGCCTCCAGCGAGCGCGTGTCGAGGTTCACGAGCAGGTCACCCCGCTGGACTTTCTGACCCTCGCTCACGCCCACTCCGACGATCAACCCCGACACGGGCACGCTGACGGCGACGTTCTCGCTGCGAGCCTCGACGATGCCGGCGCCCGCGATCTGCCGCTGGAAGGGCGAGGGCGAAGGCGGAGCGATCGGCGGAGCGGCTGCGAGATCGCGGTCGGATGTTTGGACCGTGTAGACGGCGGCCACCATGCCGAGCACGGCAACTACAGGCAGGGCGTAGGTGCGGAAGTTCATCGCGGTCCTTCAGTTTCTCGTGGGCGTATCGATGCGCTCGACGCGCCCGTCGTCCATGTGGGCAATGCGGTCGGCAAAGGAGAAGATGCGGGAGTCGTGTGTCACGACGATCAGCGCGCGGTGCTCGCCCGCCGCGACCTCGCGCAAGAGCTCCATCACCTTGTGTCCGGTCTCGTGGTCGAGGGCGCTCGTGGGCTCGTCGCAAACGAGCAGGCGCGGCTCGTGCACGAGCGCGCGCGCGATCG
>SXKQ01000220.1 GCA_005778045.1 Planctomycetia bacterium | reverse complement strand
GCGATGCCGAGGCGCTGGCGCATGCCCTGCGAGAAGGCCTGCACGGGCTTGCGTCCCGTGTGGGTGAGTCCGACGAGCTCGAGCAGCCGCGCGACCTCCGAGCGCGTGTCAGCGCTCGAGAGCCCTTGCAGGCGCGCGAGCAGCGCCAGATTTTCCGTCGCATCGAGTCCCGGCTGGAAGCCCGGCATCTCGATCAGGCCCCCCATGCGCGCGCGCGCCTCGCGCGGATGCTCGTGCGCGTCGAAGCCGTCGACGATCACGCGCCCCGCATCCGGGCGCTGCAACCCGAGCGCGATGCGCATCGCGCTCGTCTTCCCGGCGCCGTTGTGTCCGATGAATCCGTAGCAATCGCCGGGACGGACGTGGATCGACACCGAGTCGAGCGCGAGCTGCTCGCCGAAGCGCCGCGTGACGGAGACGAGCTGGAGACCCATGCGTGGGCGCTATCCAAGCTGCCACGGCGCGAAATGCAAGCACGCAGCGGCCCCCACGGGGACCTTGGTGGGCGATTTGCACACCGTCGGGCTCGCGCGTGCCGGGCCAAGCGCCGGTTTCTATACTCTCGGCCCTCTTGGAGGAGCCCCGACGGTCCTCCCCATCCACCACAGGACCCCGCGTGAACCTGCGCATCCTCCATGTCGGCCTCGGCCCCCTCGGCCTTCGCATCCAGTCCGACCTGCTACGCCGCAACCTCGGGGCCACCGTGGCCGTGGTCGATCCCGCCCAAGGGTTGGCCGGAAAGCTGCTCTCCGAGCTCGTCCCCGGCGCGCCCGCCGTGCGCGTCGCGGCGAGCCTCGAAGAGCTGCGCGACTGGGAGGGCTACGACGTGGCCCTCGTCACCACGAGCTCCGACCTGCGCAAGTGCGCGCCGACGTTCGAGGCCCTCCTCGCGCGCGGCGTGCCCGCCGTCTCGACCTGCGAGGAGCTGATCTACCCGTGGCTGCGCCACCGCGAGCTCGCCGAGCGACTCGATGCGTGCGCGAAACAGGGCGGCGCGCAGCTGCTTGGCACTGGCGTGAACCCGGGCTTCCTGATGGACGCGCTTGCGGTGTTCGCCACCGCCGTCTGCAACGACGTGCGCTCGCTCTCGGTCGCGCGCATCCAAGACGCGACACCGCGCCGCGTCCCGTTCCAGAAGAAGATCGGCGCCGGCCTTGATCGCGCCGGTTTCCAGAAGGGTATCGACGAGGGCTGGCTGCGGCACGTGGGGCTCGGCGAGTCGCTGCACTTCTGTGCCCAGTACCTCGGCTTCACCGTCGACAGCTGGAGCGAGACGATCGAGCCGGTGATCGCCACGCGCGAGCTCGACTGCAAGCTCGGCACGATCGCCGTCGGCCAGTGTGCCGGCGTGCGGCAGGTCGCGGTCGGGATCGTCGGCGGCAAGCCGCTTCTGCGCTACGAGTTCCAGGCCGCGATCGGGCAGGCCGATCCGCACGACCGTGTGCTGCTCGAGAGCGACCCGTCGATCGACCTCGTGCTGCGCGGCGGAGTCCACGGCGACGTCGCGACCTCCGCGATCGCGCTCAACGCACTGCGCGCGATCGTCGAGGCCGCGCCCGGCCTGCACACGATGGCGACCGTCCCCATGCTGGCCTGCTCCGACGCCGGCTCGCGCCGCCGGTAGGCGACGATGGCACGCCTTGGAATCCAGTCGAGCCGCGGCTCGACCGTCGTGCTGGACGGCCGCGAGCTCGACTACTTCGGCGGTTGCGGCTATCTCGGCCTCGCGCACCACCCGCGCGTCGTCGAGGCGCTCGCAGAGGGGCTGCGGCATCACGGCGTGAGCGCTGGAGCATCGCGCGAGACGACCGGCAACACGCTCGTGCACGAGGCGCTCGAGAGCGACCTCGCGCGCCATCTCGGCTGCGAGTCGGCGCTGCTGCTGCCGGATGGCTACACGGCCAATTTCGCCGCGGCACAGTCCCTCTCGCACGAGCACTCCGTGGCGCTCGTCGACGAGCGCTCGCACCCGAGCCTGTTCGACGCCGCGCGCAACGCGCAGCTCGAACTGCACAGCATTCCGCACGGCGACGGCGTGGCGCTGCGGCGCGCGCTGGCCTACTGCGGCTCGCGGCGCGCCGTCGTGATGACCGACAGCGTGTTTCCATCGCGCGGCGTGGTCGCGCCGCTCGCGGAATGGGCGGAGCTTGCGCGTTCCCACGGCGGCACCCTGCTCGTCGACGACTGCCACGGAACAGGCGTCCTCGGTCCGCGCGGTCGCGGGGCGCTGGAGCAGGCGGCGATCGGAGGAGAGCACGTGCTGCTGACCTCGACGCTCTCCAAAGCGCTCGGCTGCTACGGCGGGTTCATCGCCGGAACGCGCGCCCAGATCGAGCGCGTGCAGCGTCACTCGAGCGTGTATGTCGGTACAACGCCGATCCCGCCCGCGATCGCCGAGGCGGCGCGCGCGGCCCTCGAGGTGGCGTTCGGGGACGGGGAGCGCCTTGCGCGACTGCACGCGAACATCGCGGTCTTACGCGCCGGAGTGGAGCGACTCGGCTTCGGTCGATCGCGTGAGAACCTGCCGGTATTCTCATTCGCGCTCGATAGCACCGAGAAGATGCTCAAACTCGAAGCGGACCTGCGCGAAGACGGGATTCTCGCCCCCTACATCCGCTATCCGGGCGGACCAGCCGCCGGAAATTTCCGCATCGTCGTGACCGCGGCGCACTCGCTGGCTCAGATCGAACGACTGCTCGACGCCCTCGGGCGACGCGTGGCGCAGTCGAGATGAAGCACCGCACGCTTCCGGACGAGCTGCTGAGGCGACTCGTGCGCGAGCACGGTACGCCCCTGTACGTCTACGACGGCGCGACGATCGTGGCTCGCGCGCGCGAACTGCTCGACCTGCGCGCGAGCTCAGGTCGCGGATTCGACGCCGTGCGCTATGCGCAGAAGGCGAACCCGAGCCTCGCGATTCTGCGCCTGTTGCGCTGCGAGGGCTGTCATGTAGACGCGGTGTCCGGAGGCGAGTTGCGCCGGGCGCTCGCGGCCGGTTTCGAGGCGCGCGACGTGCTGTTCTGCGCGGACCTGTTCGACCACGACGCGCTCGCGCTGCTCGCCGAGCATCCGTTCCAGCTCAACGCAGGCTCGCCATTCATGCTCGCGCAGTACGCGCAGCAAAATCCGCCGCGACGCGACATCGTGCTGCGCGTGAACCCGGGCTTCGGCCATGGTCACGACCGCAAGGTCACCACCGGAGGAGAGCACTCCAAGCACGGAATCTGGCACGCGGACCTGCCGACCGTGGCGCGCGAGGCGCGCGAGCTCGGCCTCGACGTGGTCGGTCTGCACGTGCACATCGGCTCGGGCTCGGATCTCGAGCATCTCGCGCGCGCCGCGGACGCGCTCGTCGCCGCGGCCCCGCTGTTCGCCTCGACGCTGCGCTCGCTCTCCGCGGGCGGGGGCCTGCCCATCCCCTACCATGCTGGCGAGCCACACTTCGACTGCCGCCCGCTCGCCGAGGTCTGGGATCGCGCACGCACGCGCGTCGAGCGCGAGCTCGGCCGCTCGCTGCGCCTCGAGCTCGAGCCGGGACGCTTCCTCGTCGCGGAGTCCGGTGTGCTGCTCGCGGAAGCGCGCGGGAGCAAGCGCGCCGGAACGGTCGAGTACCTGTTCGTCGACGCTGGCTTCCACAACCTCGTGCGCCCTGCGATGTACGGCGCGCACCACGAGATCTCGGTGCTCGGCCGGGAAGCGGAGCCCCTGGTCCCGCAAGCTGTCGCCGGGCCGCTGTGCGAGAGCGCCGACGTATTTACGCAAGTTAAGGGTGGCGCCCTGGAGCCCCGCGCCCTGCCCCGCGCGCAACCCGGAGACGTCGTTTATTTCCACGATGCGGGCGCCTACGCGGCCGCGATGGCGAGCGGCTACAACTCCCAGTTGCTCGCGGCCGAAGTGCTGGTCCACAATGGAACCGCCCGGCTGGTGCGTCCGCGCCAGACCCATGAGGCTCTGCTGCGCCCCGAACTGGACCTCCTCGAATGAGCATGCGAACGTCCGTCCTCGCGATCCTTGCGTGCTGCCTGCCGGCCACTGCCCAAAATTCGCCGGCGGCGGTCCAAGGCTCGACCCAGTCTCCCGAGCGAGTGCGGTCCCTGCTCGAACAGGGCCGTGATCGCTGGCGTGCGGAGGCTGCGACGGCGCCCGCCGACGCCAAGTCGGACCTCGAGGGCCGTGCGAGCCGCATGGACAAGGTGCTCTCGGAATCCGTCGGCCTGCGCGCGCAGGTGCTCGTGGGCGAGGTCACCGAGCGCGAGGGCAAGCCCGAACTCGTAGCTCACGGCTGGCGCGCTGGCGCCGCCTACTTCTACCCAGCCAGCACGGTCAAGCTGCTCGGCGCTGTGGCGGCGCTCGAGCGCATGCGAGAGTTGCAGCGCAAGGCCGCGCCGGGCCTCAGGCTCGATACGCCGCTCGCCTTCTACGGCTCGCGCCGTGGCAGCGCGATGCTGACGAACGATGCGGACAACCTCGCCGACGGCAAGCTCACGCTGCGTCACCTCGTGCGCGAGTCACTGATTGTCTCCGACAACGAGTCCTTCAATCGTCTATTCGAGTTCGCCGGCCACGACCGCCTCAACGAGCGCATGTGGCGCGCGGGCTTGACGTCGACGCGCATCTCGCACCGCCTCTCGGTCAAGGTTAGCATCCTTGAGAACCGCCGCACGCCGACGATCGAGCTGCGCATGCCCGAGGGCGTCGTGCGCCTCGCCGAGGAGACGGGCAAGCTCGAGCTCGCCAACGTCGACGACCGCGAGGGCGTGCTGATCGGCAAGGGCCGCATGGAAGGCGCGGACCTCGTGCCGGGGCCGATGTCGTTCATCGCCAAGAACCGCGTCACGCTGCGCGACCTGCAGGTCGGACTCGCGCGCGTCGTGCGTCCCGAGCTCCCGTTCGAGGGCGAGCCCTTCGACCTCGGCGACGAGGAGCGCGCGCTGTTGCTCGAGTCGCTGTCGCAGTATCCCGGGGACTCGCAGAACCCGCGCTGGGAGCGTGCTAAGTACCCCGACGACTACGTCAAGTTCTTCCTGCCCGGCGTGATGCGAGTCATCCCGAAGGAGCACGTGAAGATCTACAACAAGGTCGGGCTCGCCTATGGCTTCGTGATCGACACCGCGTACATCGTCGACACGCGCACGCAGAAGGGCTTCTTCCTCGCCGCGACTCTCTACGCCAACTCGGACGGGGTGCTCGACGACGACACGTACGACTACGACTCGCTGGCCTTCCCGTGGATGGCGGACTTGGGCGAGCTCTGCGCGCGCGAGTTCCTCGCGGCGAAGTGAGCGCGTGAAGCCGGTACAGGCGCTCGCAGGACTCGTGCTGCTCCTCGCGGGGGGGGCCTCTCTGTGGATAGTTTTGGGAACGGACGAGCCCCCGGGCGGGGACGTCGCCGCGCCGGCCGCTGCCCCGGAGCCCGCAGCGAAGCCAGCTCCGCTCGAGCGGCAGCAGTCCGAAACTTCGGTCTCCACCGCGAGCGATGAGCCCCGCCGCAGCGCCGAGCTGCCCCGCGGCCTTCGTCCGCGCCCCGTCGCGGCTGCGGGCGGCGCGCTCGAAGTCGAGGTCAGCTGGTCCGACGGCCCTCGTCCCACCGCAGGCCTTCCGCTCAGCGCGTTCCGACTCGACGGCAACATGCCAGACATGGTGTGGAGCGAAACCACGAGCGACGGGGAAGGACGCGCGCGCTTCGCATCCCTGCCGCCCGGCCGCGTGCGCGTCGCGAGCGGACTCGGCGGTGAGGTCGAGGCGCGCATCGTCTCGGACGAGACATGCAGCGTGCGTCTCGTGCTCGACGCCGGATATCGACTGCAGGGTCGCACCATCGATGCGTCCGGTCGCTCCGTGTCCAACGCCTCGCTCTGGATCCTTCGTTCCGGAAGTCGCGAAGCCCTGCGTGTCGGCGAGTCCGATTCAAGTGGCCGTTTCGAGCTGCGCGGCGCCGCGTCCGGGCTGCGCCTCTTCGCCCGCTCGCTCGAGCGCTCGCCCTCGGTACCCGTGACCCTCGGCGGCCCGGAGACGGCGCGCGTGGAGCTGCGCATCGCGCTGGGGATGGCGGGAGCGACCGTGATCGGGCAAGTGCTCGACGCAGACCAGCAGGCGCTCGAAGGCGCCGCGGTGGCGCTCGAGCCGCAGGGACTCGTCGGCGGCGAGTTGCCTCCGCGCGCGCTCGCCATCACGGATGCCGAGGGCCGCTTCCACCTCTCAGGTTGCGAATCCGGCGCCTCGCGCCTGCTCGTCTCGCACGAGGACAACGTGCCCTTCGACCAGCAGATCACGGCCTTGCCGGGGCAGCGCAACGAGCACATCGTGCGCCTCGCGCGCGGAACGCTCGTGGCGGGCACCGTGTACGGAAGCGACGGTAAGCCCGCAGCCGACATCCCGCTGCGCCTCGCCGCATCGCACCCGTGGCTGGCATGCGAGACGCGCTCGGACTCGAGCGGCGCCTACGTCCTGCGCGGAGTTCCGGCGGGCACGGCGCGCATCACGGTCGGCTCGGCCACGCAGGTGGTCGAAGTCCCGCGCGAAACCGCCTTCACCTGGAACCCACGCCTGCGGGCTCCCACCGGCAACTAGCGCGCCGTGCTCTCGAGCAACGCGCGAAACCCGCTCGACGCAGAGTCGACCGTTGCACGCGGCCCGATCAGTCGCACGTAGTACGGCCCGAATTCGCTCTCGATCACGGCGCCGAGCAGCTTCCACTCCGGCTCGTTCCAGCGCTCCGTGGAGCCCGGCGTGCGCTCGGCGACGCACGTGCCTTCCAGTTCCGCCTCCGTCACCGCACGGCCGCCGATCGTGCTGCTCGTGAGCTTGAGCCGCTCGCGCGAGCTAGCTCCGTCGACCTGAGTGAACTGCTGCGACCAGCGCGTGAGCTGCGCTTCGAGCGGGCCCATGCCGACCGCGCCGCGCCACAGCACCGTCAGTTCCACGTCGTGAGCGTCGCCCCCCACGCGCGGCACGCGTGCCTGCAACTTGCGCAGCGGGACGGCCGGAGTTTCCGCGATCCAGCCCTCCGGCAACGTGAACGCGAGTTCGCGCGCCGCCGCGGCGGGCGCGGGTGCGCCGGACGGCTTCGCCGTCGATGCGCTCGAGGCGCCGCGGGCGAGGCGCACGGGCTCCGCCACATCGGACGGGCTCGCCACCCCGAGTTCCATGTCCTGCCCCGCGCCATCGCCCCCGCCGCACGCGGTCAACGCAACGAGGCCGAGCGACGCCAGCGCGCGTCTCATGCCGTCTCCCTTCGCTCGCGGGCCAGCGCCCAGCCGAAGGAGAACGCGAACACGAGCCCCAGCGGCGCGAACCACGGCCACGCGACATCCCAACCCTGCGAGTTCATCCAGAGCACGGCCGCGCAGCCCCCGGCGAGTCCCGCGAAGCGCAGCGCTCGTTGCGCGAGCGACTCCGTATCCTTCAGGCGCGCGAGCGCCCAAGCGACGAGCAGCGCCGCGCAACCGAAGCGCAAGGTCGGCAGCGTCCACGCGCCGTGCCACGCGATCGACACCACGGCGAGCACGCTGAGCGGGGCTGCGAACAGCAGGCCGCTCGCGTCGATCCTCCGCCCGAGGAAGAACGCGAGCGCGAAGGTCGCGAGCACCGCCCCCTGCGTGTAGGTCGGCATCGACAGCGCGAGGTTGAGCACGTCCTTGAAGCGCTCGTCGCGCTGGATCACCTCGCAGAAGGCCGCGATCACGCACAGCAGCACGCCGAAGCCGAGCACGAGCAGCTTGGAGGTGCGCACCGCGCGGCGCTCTTCCTCTTCCGTGCGCTGCTCGACGTCCTTGAGCACGAACGCGCTCATCACGGTCTGCGACAGCGCCGCGAGAATCGAGTCGAGGCTCGAGATCGCCGCCGCGAACGCACCCGCGATGATCAGGCCGCGCATACCGGCCGGCATCACCTCGACAATGAAGATCGGGAAGATGCGGTCGTTCTTCCGCGCGTAGAGCTCCGCAGCCGCACCCTGCAGCGGATGCTGCTGGTAGTAGGCGTAGAGCGCGATGCCGACCATCGCCACCGCGACGGCGACCAGCATCGAGCCGTAGCTCGCGAGCATGGCCTTCTTCGCATCGCTCGCGTTGCGGCAGCAGAACACGCGCTGGGCCATGAGCTGGTCGGTGCCGAACGCACCCACGCCGACGAGCGTGTTGGCGATCAGCGCCGCCCAGATCGTGTAGGGACGCGCGAAGGTCGCTTCGAGGTCGAAGAAGCGAAACTTGCCGGCTTCCTCGCCGAGCCGCACCACCTCGGCCACGCCGCCGTCCACGTGGGAAACGGCCGCGAAAAACGCGAACACGATCGCCACCAAGAAAATCAGGAACAGCACCGCGTCCGTCCAGATCACCGTCGCCATGCCGCCGAGCCAGGTCCACGCGATCGCCACCACGCCGATGACGGCGATCGCGATCCACAGACCCGGTATGCCCGTGGCCCTCTCGAACGCCGCAAGCTCGTCGTTCAGCACGACCTGCAGCACGATGCCGGTGAGGTACACGCGCGCAGCCTGCCCGAGCACGCCGCCGATGGAGAACAGGATCGTCGTCAGCGTGCGCGCGGGCTTGCCGAGCGCGCTGCCCATGTAGTCGTAGGGACTATAGATCTCCCGCTCGTAGTACTTCGGAATCAGCCACAGCGCGACGATGCAGCGCGCGAGCAGCAGTCCGATCAGGCCGAGCTGCAGGTAGGTGATGTTGCCCCCTGCGTTGAACACCGTCGCCGGCAGGCTGATCAGAGTCACCGCGCTGATCTCGGTGGCGATGATCGAGGCCGAGACCGCGTACCAAGGCAGCTTGCGACCGCCGAGGAAGAACTCGCGGATCGTCGCGGGCTTGCCCGCGGTGATCGTCCCGATCCAGTGCGTCAGCGCGAACAGGCCGATCACGACGGCCCAGTCGACCCAGTTGAATCCGCCCGCGAGCGTGCCCTGCGCGTCAGCCACGGCCACCCCACTTGGAAAGCGCCTCGACCGCGGCGCCGATCGCCGCGGGTTGTGCGAGCCGGGACAGCTTCACGAACTCGCGCCGCTCCATCCCGCGCCCGCCATCGGGCGGGTAGAGCGCGTCGAGCCCGGTGCGGCGCAGGCCCTCGTCGAGCCGCGCCTCGAACGCGCGCCGCAGCGAGCCCTGCGTACCCGGGTTGGCGAGCATGCGGCCGAGCTGGGCGCCGATGAGCACGCGCTCGAGACGAATCGGGCCGGCGTGGCCGCTCTCAGGCCTTCCACCGGCCTGCAGCGCCACCAGCCGGTGCGACAAGAGCTGGCCGAGCGCCTCGCCCGCCTGCTCGAGCAGCTCGCGCGCGCGCGGATCGCGCTGCACGCGATCCTCGGGGAACCTGCCCGGCTCGAGCGGCAGGCCAAGACCGGTGATGTCCGCCCAGCGACGGTTGATCCCCGAGGCCGACACCCAGCTCTCCAGCGGCGCACCGTCCCACTGCATGCGCCAGCCGCGCGGGAACCAGTCCTCGATCTGGGCGAGTTCGACCAGCTCGCCGCGCAGGCACAGCGCCTCCGCGAGCCCCGTGCCGCCGCCGACGTAGTACGCATCGCGCACGCCCCGCAGCCCGCCTTCATCGGCATGGACCTCGCCCACGCCCGCGCACCAGCCGTCGCTTTGCAGACCGAGCCGCTCGCCGTCGAACTCGAGCCCCTCCGAGCGCAGCAGCTGCTCGAGCTGGTCGAGAAACTCCGGCACGCGCGGCCCGTTCAGCGCGAACTCGATACCGCGCGCGTCGGCCGTCTTGCGCCCGGGGAACGCGATGCCGAGCAGCACGCGCGCCGCCCCGCGCTCGCGTGCGAGCTCGAGCACGCAGCGCGCGGTCGACTCGACCCACGCCCAGCCCTGCTCGCGCTCCGCGGCGCCGATCGGACCGAGCTTCTCGGGCCCCGCGAGGCCGAGCTCCGCGGGCGTCTCGAAGCCCGGCACCTGTCGGTGCACCCGCATGCGCTCGGCTCCGCTCGCGCGCACGCGCACGCCACCGCCCGGCGCCGGCTCGACCTCGACGTGCACCGCGCGCACGTGGGTCGCGCCACCATCGACGCCGACGAGCTGCGTGGAGAGCGGAAGTCGGCGTTGGGGAGCGAGCCGCATGGCGAGAGTGAGGATGGCACTCCGCACAAGCCGTTGCAAAGCCCTGCGAAAAGCAACTCGCCCTCGCTCCCGGCGAACCGGAAGCGAGGGCGAGCGTAGGTCGCGAGGTCGCGCTAGCGCTTGGTGGCGCCGGTGTAGATCTGGCGCGGACGGCCGAT
>SXKQ01000219.1 GCA_005778045.1 Planctomycetia bacterium | reverse complement strand
GGCGGCCAACACGTCAACAAGACGGAGTCGGCCGTGCGCATCACCCACCTCCCGACGGGCACCGTGGTGGTGTGCATGGACGAGAAGAGCCAGCACAAGAACCGCGCGCGCGCCATGCGCGTGCTGCGCTCGCGCCTGTTCGAGGCCGAGCGCGCCCGCAAGGACGCCGAGCGCGCGGCCCTGCGCAAGAACCAAGTCGGCAGCGGAGACCGCAACGCCCGCATCCGGACTTACAACTTCCCGCAGAACCGCGTCACCGACCACCGGGCCAACGAGAACTACTCCCTCGAGCAGGTGCTCGCGGGTAAGCTCCAGCCCCTCGTCGACGCCATGATCGCCCTCGATCGCGAGGAGCGCATCCGCAGCCTCTAGCAGAGTGCAACCGCGTCGTGGTGGGGGACTAGCCCGCAGGGCGGCCCTGCCGCGCCGCGAACCTCGCCGGTCGCGGTACGTTCTTCGGAGTGTTGCGAGCTTCCCCGAGTCCCCACCCACCCTCCACACGTCCCGATGTCCAACGCCAACGAGCCCGACTTCCAGGAACTCGAGCCGCTCCCCGAACTGCCGATGGACGCCGCGGATCTTCCGGCCGGCAAGGGTCGTGGACCGGGCGAGATCGAGACGGCGCCCCTGATGCTGCAGCAGGCGGCCATGGTGCTCGGCATCTCGGCGCTCCTGCCGTGGCTCGTCCCGCAGGGCTTCGACCTGTGGCGCCTCGTGGCCAAGGTCGTGATCCTGATCGGAGCCTGGGTGGCCTACTGCGGTGCGGAGCACGCCCACGGCAAGAGGAGCCCGCTCGACGGCATCGGCAAGGCCCACAAGCTGGCGCTGCCGATCCTGTCCTACGTGCTGATCCTCGCCGGCATCGGCCTGACCCAGATCTCGGATGAGTGGCAGGGCCTGATCGAGGCCTCGGCCCTCGCCGTGGCGGCGCTCGCGTGGACGCAGGTCCACGGCTACTCGCTGGGCGGCAAGTTCAACCCGACGTGGGCACTGATCATTCCGATGTTCGGCCTCGCGGCGCTGGTCAACATCTTCGTCGTGATCAGCCTCCCCGTGCCGGGCCTTGCCAAGGTCTTCGCGGTCCTCGGTTCGCTGGGCGTCGCCGGCGCCGGCGGCTTCGCGGGCAAGACCATGTTCGTGTCGATCAAGGAAGCCAAGGCCCACGGCGAGGCGAAGAAGCGCGCGGCGTCCGAGGCGCGCATGTCCGAGCGTCGCGCCAAGCGCGGCCAGTAGGCTCTAGGATCGTGACCCAGGAGGCTCCGCGCACCGCGGGCGAGATGCTCGCGCGCGCACGGGAGTTCCTGCTGCGCAAGGGGACTGCGGAGCCGCGGCTCGAGGCCGAGCTGCTCATCGCCCACGCGCTCGGCCTCAACCGGCTGAAGCTGTTCCTGAGGCTGGACCAGCCCGTGGTCGAGGCAGAGGTCGCGCGCGCGCGCGACCTGCTGGTCCGGCGCGGCAAGCACGAGCCCGTGGCTTACATCACGGGAACGCGCGAGTTCTACGGTCGTTCCTTCCGCGTCGGAGCGGGCGTGCTGGTGCCGCGACCGGAAACCGAGCTGCTCGTCGATCTCGCGCGCGAGCGCGCCAAAGTGCTTGCAAGCCCCGCGCGCATCGTCGACATCGGCACGGGCTCGGGCTGCATCGCGATCACGATGGCGCTCGAAGTCGCGGGCTCGAGCGTGACGGCGGTCGACATCTCCGCGCAGGCGCTCGAGCTCGCGCGCGCGAATGCGGCGGCGCTCGGGGCGAGCGTAGAGTTCGTCGAGGGCAACGGTCCGGAGTCGATTGTCGCCCGCGCGCCCTTCGACCTCCTGCTCTCGAATCCGCCCTACATCGCGCCGGAGGAGCGGGCGTCGCTCGCGCCCGACGTGCGCGAGCACGAGCCCGCGCTGGCGCTCTTCACTCCGCCGGGGGATCCCGATCACTGGCTGCGGCGGCTCTGCACCGCGGCGCGCATCTGCCTCGCTCCCAACGGCACGCTGCTCGTCGAGCTCGGGCACCGCCAGTCGGAACGCGCGCTCGCGATCGCGAGCGAGCACGGGCTCGAGGCCCGCACGCACAAGGACTTTGGCGGCATCGAGCGGGTGCTCGAGGCGCGCACGAGCTGAAGGCGAGCGGTTCAGACCGCAGGGCGCGACGCGACGTAGGCGTCGATGACCTCGCGGTCGGTCTCGCTGGCGTCGTGCAGGAACACGGCGCACTCGTAGTGCTGCAGGGTCGGGCTGATCTTTTCGCAGCGCACCACGGCGCCGCTGCCGTGCACGCGGTGAGACTTGCCACCGACCCTGAGCGGGAAGTCGAGCGCGAGCACCGTCATGAGCGGGATCGAGCGCTCGAGGTAAAAGCACACCCCCGCGCGGCTGACGTCGCGCACTTTGGCCTCGTAGTGCTTGCCGTCGAGCAGGATCGTGATCGGGAGGTCTGAGTCGGCGCGCGGATAGCGGCGACGCTCGGCACCCTGCTTGGCGCCTGCTTGAGTGTTGCTGTCTGCCATGACCTGATTGTAAGTGAGGTCCTGCGAGGCTGTCCACGCGTCGCCGGTGGCTATACTGCGCGCTCCGAAAATCCCTTCCGCCCGGTCAGTCTGGAACGGAGCACGAACGAGCCATGGCGAGCTACAACAAGGTCATCCTGATGGGCAATCTGACGCGCAAGCCCGAGGTGCGCTATCTGCCCAACGGCAACGCGGTCTGCAAGTTGGGCCTCGCGGTCAACCGTCGCTTCAAGGACGCCCAGGGCGAGTGGAAGGAGGAGGCGACCTTCGTGGACGTGACCTTCTTCGGTAAGCGCGGCGAGGCTTTCGCCAAGTATCACGACAAGGGCAAGACGGCCTTCATCGAGGGCTCACTGCGCCTCGATCAGTGGGACGACAAGCAGTCGGGCGAGAAGCGCTCGAAGCTCTACGTGGTCGGTGACGATTGGCAGTTTGTCGGCGCCGGTGAGCGTGGCGCCATGGGCGGCGGCGGCGGCCGCGACATGGGCGGCTCGGACGAAGGTTCGGGCGGCTACGGCGGCTACAGCGGCGCCCAGAGTGGCGGCGGCAGTGGCGGCGGCGGTGGGGGGGGCGGCGGCAACGACGCCGGCCCGATCGACGTCGACGACACGCCCTTCTAAGTCGTCCGTTGAAGCTGGAAGTCCAGCTATTCGCATCGCTGCGCGAGCGCGCGGGCCGTTCGGTCCTCGCGCTCGACGCACTTCCCGAGCCGCTCGACATCGCGGGGCTCAAGCGCGAGCTGGCGCGGCGGCACCCCGAGCTCGGCGAACTCGGGCACGTGCGCGGGGTCGTTGGCACGAGCTACGCCGGCGATGCCACTCCGCTGCGCGATGGCATGAGCGTCGCGCTGCTCCCGCCGGTGTCCGGCGGCGCGCCCGACTCCGCGCAGGCTTTGGCGCACGGCGTGTTCGAGCTGTGCCCGTCGCTGCTCGATCCCGCGCTCGCGCAGCGGCGCGTGGAGGACGCGAACTGCGGGGCGGTGTGCACGTTCACGGGCACGACGCGCGGCCACAACCGGGGACGCACGGTCGTGAAACTCGAGTACGAGGCCTTCGAGGCGATGACGGGCCCCGAGATGGGGTGCATCTTCGAGCGCTGCCGGGCGGAGCTCGCGGCGGACGAGGGAGCGCGGGCGCTGCGCATGCTCGTCCAGCACCGGACTGGCACGGTCGGAGTGGGCGAGCCGAGCGTGGTGATCGCCGTGGCGAGTCCGCATCGCGACCTCGCCTTCCGAGCGGCGCGCTTCCTGATCGACGAGCTCAAGGCCTCGCTCCCGATCTGGAAGAAGGAGCACTACCCCGACGGCGAGCACTGGGTCGGAGATCGCTCCTGACGGGATTGCACGGGGTTTCTGGACTCTCAGGTCCGTTCCGCCGTGGAAGGGCCCCCGTCCGCAGGGGTAATCTGCGTGGCCCATGAGCTCCCAAGACAAAGCCCTCCGTCAGGTGTCCTGGCAGGCCGACGTTCCCGAGCGCGACTCGATGGACGTCGATGTGCTGGTCCTCGGTGCCGGCCCGGCCGGCCTCGCCTGTGCCACCGCGCTCAAGCGCGCCCTCAAGGCCGCCGGGCTGGGGGACAAGAGCGTGCTCGTGCTCGAGAAGGCCGAGGACATCGGCTACCACACGCTCTCCGGTGCCGTGATGGACCCGCGCGGCATGGCCGAGCTGTTCCCCGACTGGAAGGAGCGCGGCTGCCCAGTCGAGAGCGAGGTCAAGTTCGACTGCCTCGACTTTCTGCGCAAGAACGGACAGAAGACGCGCCTCACCGGCAAGCTCGTCCCGCCGACCCTGCACAACCACGGCAACTACATCGTCAGCCTGTACCACGTGGTGCGCTGGCTGAAGGAACAGGCCGAGGCCGAGGGCTGCGAAGTGTTCCCGCAGTTCGCGGGTGCGGAGATCCTGTTCGAAGGCGAGCGCGTCGTCGGCGTGCAGACGCGCGACGCGGGCATCGACAAGAAGCGCGAGCCCAAGGGCACGTTCACGCCCGGCGCGAACATCCGCGCCGGGGTGACGGTGTTCGCGGAAGGCACGCGCGGCTCGCTCGCCAAGCACCTGATCGAGCGCCTCAAGCTCGCTCGCCCGGAGAACCCGCAGACGTGGGGCACGGGCATCAAGGAGATCTGGGAGATCCCGGCCGAGCGCGGTGAGAAGCTGCTCGGCCACGTGATCCACACCGCGGGCGCGCCGATCGGATTCGACGGTTACGGCGGCGGCTGGATCTACGGGCAGAAGGACAACAAGCTCTCGATCGGCTACGTGATCGGGCTCTCGCACCACGACGCCAAGCTCGACCCGCACGCGCTGTTCGTGCAGTGGAAGCAGCACCCCGCGATCGCGGAGCTGCTCGCGGGCGGCAAGGTCGTGCGCTACGGCGCGAAGACCATTCCGTACGGCGGCTACTTCGCCATGCCGAAGCTGCAGGGCGACGGATTCTGCGTCGTCGGCGACAGCGCGGGCTTCCTCAACTCCGCGTGCCTGAAGGGTATCCACCTCGCGATGAAGTCCGGCCTGCTCGCGGCCGAGGCGATCTGCGGTGCGCTGGCGAAGGGCGACACGAGCGCGGCGACGCTCGCGCGCTACACCGAGCTCTTCGAGGCCTCTTGGGCCAAGGATGAGCTGTGGGCCGTGCGCAACTTCCACCAAGCCTTCGACGGCGGGATGTTCGCCGGCATGGTCGACGCCGGCGTGCAGATGATCACGGGTGGTCGCGGGCTCGTGGCGCACCGCCACAGCCACCGCGACTGCGACACGATGCGTCCGGTGAGCGAGTCGCGGCTGCAAAAGCCCGCGTACAACGACTCGAACTCGATGGACAAGCTGACCGACGTGTACTGGTCGGGCGCGATCCACGAGGAAGACCAGCCTACGCACCTCGTCGTCACCGATCCCACGATCTGCGTCGATCGATGCACGAAGGAATACGGCAACCCCTGCCAGCACTTCTGCCCGGCCGCGGTGTACGAGTGGCCCGCGGGCCACGGCACCGATCGCGCCGCGGGCCCGCTGATCAACGCCTCGAACTGCGTCCACTGCAAAACGTGCGACATCGCCGATCCCTATCAGGTGATCGAGTGGATCGTTCCGGAAGCCGGCGGCGGTCCGAAGTACATCGACATGTGATCGGCGGCGCCGCGCGCGCTCGCCTGCGACTGCAAGGAAGGACTCGAATCAAACCATGAAGCTCTCGTTCCACTCGACCTCGGCTGCGCCTGCGCGCGCCGACCTCCTCGTGTGCTTCGCCTTTCACGGCGAGGCGCCGCTGACCCCGAAGACCATCAAGCTGCCCCAGCACCTGCGCGCCAGCGTGCAGGGCGACTTCCGTGAGCAGAAGCTCACGGACGCCGCCGAAGGGCCGTTTCAGCGCGTGGCGGTCATCGGTCTTGGCAAGCGTGGCGAGCTCGACAGCGAGCGCGTGCGGCGCGTCGCGGCACTCGCCGTGCAGCGCGCCGACGCGTCGGGCTGCGAGAGCGTGAACATCTGGTTCGCCCCCGAGATGTGCTCCGCCGCCGGCGGGCCACGCGCCGTGGGACAGGCGGCTGCGGAGGGCGCGGGGCTCGGCCTGTACCGCTTCCTGCAGCACAAGACCAAGGCCAAGGCGCCCAAGACGAAGAGCGCCATCCTCTCCGGCGACGGCCGTGACTTTGCCGATGGCGCCGAGCGCGGCGGCGCGATCGCCGAAGCGAATGCGTTCACGCGCGACCTGCAGAACCAGCCGGGCAACTGCATGCGCCCGCGCGACCTCGCGGCCGCCGCGACGAAGCTCGCCAAGCGCAGCCCTCGCATCCGCTGCAAGGTGCTCGACGAGAAGGCCATGGCCAAGCTCGGCATGGGC
>SXKQ01000218.1 GCA_005778045.1 Planctomycetia bacterium | reverse complement strand
CGGCGGCGCTCGCCACCGGAGAGCTTCTTCACGTCCGCGTCCATCGGCGGCAGGTCGAGGGCGGTGGCGGCCTGCTCGAGCCTATTTTCGAGGCTCCACACGTCCTTGTGGTCCATCTCCTCCTGCAGCTTCGCGAACAGATCTTCCTTGCCGTCCATGTCGGCGCAAACTTCGTTGTAGCGCGCCTCGAGGTCGTGCAGCTCCTTCACCGCGGCCTTGAGGTTGCCGGCCACGTCCGTGGTCTCGTCGAGCGGCGGTTCTTGGCTCAGGTAGCCGATGGAGTAGTCGCCGACTTTCTGGGCCACGCCTTCGAACTGCTGGTCCTCGCCCGACATGATGCGCATGAGCGTCGACGTGCCGGCGCAGTTGGGACCGATCAGTCCGATCTTGGCGCCTGCGAGGAAGGACAGGGTGATGCCCTTCAGCACCTCGACCTGCCCGTAGTACTTCTTCAGATCCTGAAGCTGGAAGATGATCTTGTCGGCCATGGGGGCGAAGAGGATAGCGAACGCCGACCCGCTCGGCACGGACGCTGGATCGAGCTAGCGCGCGGGCACGCGCCAGATCTCGACCGCGGGCCCGACAGTGGCGGCGGTCAGCACGCGCCAGATCACGTCCGGCGCGGTGTCCAAGGGCTGAAAGTCGAGCCCGACCGAGCGCCAGCGGCCCTCCGCGTGGGGCGCGCGGCGCCACAGGAGCTCTCCACGGCTTTCCACGGCGTCGTAGAAGGCGCGCTCGGAGGGGTGGCCGGTGAGCTTGCCGGCGTTCATGACGTAGATACCCGGCCCCAGCGCGTCGAGGAAAGCGTCCGGACGCTCGGCGATCGAATCGGCCGTGCGGAAGCCCAACTCGGTCGAGGTACCGAAGTAGCGCACGTCCCAGTGGGGTCCGGGCGGCGGATTCTCGCGGCGATGCGCCTGGTACTTGGCCCAGCGCGAGTAGGCGATGCGGCGCTGGCCGCGCTTGTTGAACAGGCTCTCCTCGGTGCGCGCGACGAGCAGCTCGAGCGTGGGCGCGACGAACAGGGTGGTCGTCTCGGGATCGAACGTGGATGTGACGTGGGCCGTCGCGAGCTCCATGGCGTCGTCGTTGGCGCGCAGCCAGGAGAGTCTGGCGCAGGCCGTCACTTGCAGGGTCAGCGCGGCGAAGGCGAGCGCGAGCGCGGCCCGGCGCGCCACGCGCGGCAGCCTATCGCTGCTCGTCACGCGCTCGAGACCCCAGGCGGCGAACGCGGCGACGTAGGGTACGAGCGAGATCAGGAAGCGGTCGTAGGTGTCGTTGAAGCTCGCGAGCACGAGTCCATAGGGCACGACGTGGGCGAGCACGACGAGTGCGTCGCGCGAGAGCGGAGCACTCGAGCTCGCCAGGCGCCTGCGACCGACGAACGCGACGAGCGCGAGCGCAGAAAGCGCCAGCAGGCCGGGCTCGTAATTGGCGAGCGTGTCTAGCATCGTACGCGCGCCGCCGAAGGTGAACTGCTCGTAGTCGATCACGTGGCGGCCGAAGGTGACTCCGACTTCGCTCGACTCGAGCGTGGCCGCCTCCGCGCTGCCCGACTCCGCGAAGAAGAACGGATAGAAGACGCGCAGCCCTGCCAGCACGAGTGCCACGGGCACGAACAGCTTCAGGTGGTCGCTGGCGCGGCGCTCTCCGTCGCGCAGGAAGTGGGCCGCGAGGCCGGCGAGCACGACGGCCGCGCCGTTGTGCAGCACTCCGACGCCGAGCGCTGCCGCGAGGCCTGCCAGCGCGTAGTTCGCGAGTGTCGGTCGGGCGCGCAGGCGCAGCGCGGCGACGACCGCGAGCAGCATGAAAGGCGCTGCGGCCGCATGCGGGCGCCCCTGCTGGCCGAAGTACTGCGTCAGGAGACTGCCGGCGCACAGAGCGCTCGCGAACAGCGACCACTTGGGCGCGGCGAAGCGGCGTGCGAGGAGATAGGCCAGTGGAATCGAGAGACACGAGAGCAGCGCGACGAACATGCGCGTCTCCGTGAAGAGAGACTTGCACACGGCGAGGTGCTGCTCGAGCGTCGCGGGCTCCGCTTCCACCTCGACGAGCCGGGGCATCGCGCGCAGCAAGTACGGGAGCGCGTAGGGATAGGCGTCGGTGTAGCCCGATTCCTCGTCGGCATTGCCCGTGCGCTCCACGCGCAAGTGCTGGACGAGCTGCGTGTCTTGCTCGGTCCACTGCGGCTCGAGGAAGTCGATGCCGACGAGGCGTGTCGCGACGGTGGCGAGCACGAGCAAGAAGAGCGCGAGAGGCACGAGGACACGGGAGCGCATGACTGGAACCACTTTGGAGGCCGCCATGGTGGGGCGCAAGGCCCCACAGCCTTCGCGGGCCGCAGCCCGCGCTGCTATCCTCCTCCACCGCGCCATCGTGCGCACACCCACACCAAGCCATGACGACGAACTTCCTCAAGGAACTGGGCATCGAGGGGACCAACTCCGGTGCGTACGACGGCCGCTGGATCCCGTGCACGGGCGCGATGCTCGAGAGCCGCAACCCCGCCACGGGCGAGGTGATCGCGCGCGTCCAGCAGGCCTCGCGCGCCGAGTACGACCGCTGCCTTGCGGCGGCCCACGAAGCGTTCCTGCGCTGGCGCGCGGTGCCGGCGCCCAAGCGCGGCGAAGTCGTGCGCAAGATGGGCGAGGCGATCCGCGCCAAGAAGGACCCGCTCGGTCGGCTGATCTCGCTCGAGATGGGCAAGATCCTGCAAGAGGGCTGGGGCGAGGTGCAGGAAGCGATCGACATGGCGGACTTCGCCGTGGGCCAGTCTCGCATGCTCTACGGCCTCTCGATGCACTCCGAGCGCCCGGGGCACTCGATGCGCGAGCAGTGGCACCCGCTCGGCGTGTGCGGAATCATCACGGCCTTCAACTTCCCCATGGCCGTGTGGTCGTGGAACTCGATGCTCGCCTACATCTGCGGCGATGCCTGCATCTGGAAGCCGTCACAGCACACGCCGCTGTGCGCGATCGGTCTCACGAACGTGATCCGGCCGGTGCTCGAGGCCGAGGGCTTCGGCGCGCTCGCGGCGCTCGTGATCGGGCCGTCGTCGGATGTCGGGGCCCCGATGCTCGACGACGCGCGCGTGCCGCTCGTCAGCTTCACCGGCTCGACCGCCGTTGGCCGCAAGGTGGCGGGGCAGGTCGCGCAGCGCTTCGGTCGCACGATCCTTGAGCTCGGCGGCAACAACGCGCTCGCCATCATGGACGACGCGGACCTCGAACTCGCGCTGCCCGCCGTGCTGTTCGGCGCGGTCGGTACCGCCGGCCAGCGCTGCACCACGACACGGCGTCTGCTCGTGCACGAGAAGATCGCGGACGAGGTCGAGCGGCGCCTCGTGCGCGCCTACGGCGGCATCCGCATCGGCGACCCGTGCGCGGACGGCACCCTGTGCGGCCCGCTGGTCACGCCCGAGGCCGTCGCGGAGATGCACAACGCTCTCGCGAAGGTGAAGGCGCTCGGCGGAACGGTGCTGTACGGCGGCGAGAAGCTCACGCTCGTGGGCAACCTCGCCGGCGGCAACTTCGTGCGGCCGGCGATCGTGCGCGCGCAGAACGAGTGGCCGATCGTGCAGGAGGAGACCTTCGCGCCGATCCTGTACGTGATCCGCGTCAAGGACCTCGACGACGCGATCGCCAAGAACAACGGCGTGCCGCAGGGCCTGTCGTCGGCGATCTTCACGCGCGACGTGCGCTCGGCCGAGCGCTGGATCGCGGCAACCGGCTCGGACTGCGGCATCGCGAACGTCAACCTCGGCACGAGCGGCGCGGAGATCGGCGGCGCGATCGG
>SXKQ01000217.1 GCA_005778045.1 Planctomycetia bacterium | reverse complement strand
GGCACCCAGCTGCTCAAGACGAAGGACCACGACTCCGACATCTGGGGCCGCGGCAAGACGATCGCGCTGCACGTGGGCGAGCCGATCCCCGTGACGGGCGAGGACCCGGTCGGCCGAAGACGGTGAAGTCCTGAGCGTAGACGTACACCGGGCGCCCCTCGATCAGGCCGTGGCCCGTGACCACGCCGTCGCCGAGGATCTGCTGCTCCTGCATCCCGAAATCGGTGCAGCGGTGGGTCACGAAGCGGTCGAGCTCGACGAGCGAGCCCTCGTCGAGCAAGAGGTCGAGCCGCTCGCGGGCCGTGAGCTTGCCCTTCTTGTGCTGAGCCGCGATGCGCTCGGGGCCGCCACCTTGCAGGGTCAGCTCGCGCATGCGGCGCAAGCGTTCGAGGGGAGTCTCTTGGGTCATCTGGGAGGGTTTCGCTGGGGCGCAGGCAGCGCATCCTAAGGCGCGCCGCGGCCCGGGGCGAGCGCTCGGGCGGGGCGCGAGTTTGCCACGGAACCCCCGGAGGAGCCTTGCTCGAGCCTCGCCATCCACCCGCCCCCAGGGCCTGCGGTCCAAGCTTGCATTCGCACCCCCCCGGAACGCGGGAATGGGCGACCGCGGGGCCAGCGCTCCCAGCGGAGCGCTTACCCCCCACCTCCGGACACGCCACGCGCAACGCCCATGAAGCTCACCGCACTCCTGCTCGCCCTCGCCACCCCCACCCCCACCGCCCTCGCCCAGACGGCCCCGTGGGTCGGTTTCGCCAACATCGACACCAACGGCGTGCACCAGAACAGCCAGTGGTGGAGCGACGAGTGCGAGCTGTCCGCCAACGGACGCTTCGTGGGCTTCACCCTTGCCGCCCCACTCACTCCGGGCGACGCCAACAACAACTACGACGGCCACATCCGCGACCTCGAGCTCGGCATCACGCGCCGCGTGGGCAAGACCGCGACGCTCACGCCCAACGGCTTCGTGAGCGGCCACATCGGCCTCTCCTCGAGCGGGCGCTACGTGAGCTTCGTGTCCTCGTCCACCAACCTCGCGCCCGGCACGGTCGGGTACGGCAACGTCTACGTCCACGACATGGTCGCGGGCACGGTCTCGATCGTGACTCGCCCCCACAACGCAGCCGGAGACCTCGACGGCTCCTGCAGCGCGACCGACATCTCCGACGACGGCCGCTGGGTCGCGTACTTCAGCACGGCGCAGAAGCTCGTGGCCCAGGCCGCGAGCGGCCAGTACACGCACTGCTGCCTGACGGACCGGCAGACGGGCCTCACGCGTCGCATCTCGAGCAACTCCGCGGGTGTCGCGGGGGACTTCTACTGCTAGGGGAGCCCGCGCCTCAGTGGCGACGGCCGCTACGCATTCTTCTCGAGCTGGGCGACGAATCTCGTGCCCAACGACACGAACCAGTACATCGACGTCTTCCGCGACGAGATAGGCACCGGCACGCTGGACCTCGTTTCCCGCGGGCTCAACGGCGCCCAGGCCCTCGGGCACTGGACTATCGGCGACGTCTCGACCGACGGCCGCTGAATGGCGTTCTTCGACGGCGGCGGAGCGTTCCCCGGCATCGTGGACTCCAACCTCGGGGACGACACCTACGTCCGCGACAACCTCACGGGGGCCCTGCAGCTCGTGATCCGCGACTCGAACGGCGTGGCCGTGGGCGGCTACAACGCGCGCATCTCCGCGGACGGCCGGCACTGCCTGTTCAACAGCGGCTTCGCGTTCGTGCCGGGCAAGACGACCAACGTGGGCGAGTACTTCGTCTGCGATCTCGCTCAGGGCACCTACAGCCGCGCGAGCGCCTCGCCCACCGGCGCGGATCCCAGCGGACTGTCCGCGGATGCCGCCATCTCCGGCAACGCGCGCCGCGTGGCGTTCATCTCCCAGGCCTCCAACATCGTGCTCCCCGACCCGTTCCCCTACTGGACGGGTTGCATCGTGCGCGACCGCGGCGCACCGACGGTACCCCAGATCTACTGCGTCGCGCGCCCCAACTCGCTCCGCTGCCAGCCGCAGCTCAGCTACGTCGGCACGCCGAGCATGTCGATGGGACTCGGCTTCACGCTCACCGCGAGCAACCGCTACGTCCAGAAGACGGGCATGCTCTTCTCTACGGCGTGAACGGCGCGGCCAGCCTGCCGTTCTACGGCGGATTCCTGTGCGTGCAGGCCCCGCTGCGCCGTACGCCCGAGCGCAGCACCGGCGGCAGCCTCACCGGCGAGGACTGCACGGGCTCGCTCGGCTTCGACTTCAACCTGTACCTCGCCAACGGCTCCGACCCCATGCTCAGCGCCGGCACCGAGGTGTGGGCCCAGTTCCACAGCCGCGACCCGGGCTTCGCCCTGCCCAACAACGTCAACTTCTCGCCGGTGATCGACTTCGTGATCCAGCCCTGAGGCAGCGCGGCCGGGCTGATAGAGTCCGGCCATGCTGACCCTCGCCGCGCTGGCGCTCTCGTTCGCGGGCCTCCCGCAGGATCCGGAGGCCACTCCGCAGGGCCGGACGCACTTTCTTGGGCGCGAGGTCGCCCAGACGATGCACTGGCTCGGCGCGGAGTGGCTGATGCGCGAGACGCGCGAGGAGGAAGAGCACGGCATCGCGCTGCGGAGCTGGCTCGACGTGCGGCCCGGGCAGGCCGTGTGCGACTTGGGCTGCGGCAACGGCTACCACGCGCTGCCGCTCGCGGATGCGATCGGCCCCGAAGGCGCGCTGTACGCGGTCGACCTGCAGCCCGAGATGCTCGCCATGCTCGCGCAGCTCGCCGAGGCGGCGCGCCTTCGCAACGTCCGTTGCATCGAGGCCGCCGTCGACGACCCGCGACTCGAGCGCGCGAGCTGCGATCTCGTGCTCATGGTCGACGTGTACCACGAGCTCTCGCACCCCGTGCGCGTGATGGGCCACGTGCGCGAGGCCCTGCGCGCGAAGGGCCGTGTCGTGCTGGTCGAGTTTCGCGCCGAGGATCCGTCGGTCCCGATCAAGCCCGAGCACACCATGAGCAAGGCCCAGGTCGTGCGCGAGATGGCCGCGCACGGCTTCGGCTGGGTCGACGAGCTTGGCGCTCGCGGCGAAGCGCGCCTGCCGTGGCAGCATGCGCTCGCGTTCGAGGTGCGCGACCCGCGCGCGCGCCACGAGGCGCGCGAGGTGCTCGGAGCCTACGCGCGAGCCGTCGCGGACAAGGACGAGCGCGAGATCGCGCCGTTCCTCGGGACTGGCGCGAAAGCGAGCGCCGTGCCGAAGGACTCGCGCGCGGAGCTGCGAGCGGGCTCGGGCAGCGCTCTGTGGGCACGACTCGAAAACGAGGTCGGCGACGTGGAGGAGCTCGAGCTCGACCGCGATGGTGTCGGGCGCTGGCTCGTCGTGCGCAACGGGCCCGAGCCTCTCGCGCCGCGTGCCCACGGCTCGAAGCGCCGGTTCGTCGCCATGAACACCGGCACACGGGGCCCGCTCGACGAGCAGGCGACGCTGCTCGCGGAGCTCGGCTTCGACGGCGTCGGCTGGGATCTCGATGGGCTCGCGCAGGCGCGCGAGGCGTTCGAGCGCCGCGGGCTCGACGTGCACTCGGCCTACGGTGTGCTCGACCTGCGCGCGGAGCCGGAAGGCGACTTGGCGGCCGCCGAGGCGCTCGATGCAAGGCTTGCGCCCCTGCGCGCGGCGCTGGAAGCGCTGCGCGGTGGCCCCGGCATGCTGTGGCTCGCGCTGCGCCACGACAGCGCGCCGCTGCGCTCGACCGTGGGCGACGCCGATGCGCTCCGGGCCTTGCGCAGCTTGCTGGAAGACGCGCGTCGCACGGGCGTGGAGATCGCTCTCTACCCACACCACGCTTTCTGGATGGAGACAGTCGACGACGCGCTGCGCCTGTGCGAGCGCCTCGACGATCGACGCCTCGGCGTGTGCTTCAATCTGTGTCACTTCCTGCGCACCTCGGACGAGACGAGCGTTCGCCCGGCCGTCGTGCGAGCGAAGAGACACCTGCTCGCCGCGACCGTGAATGGAGCGGATGCGCAGAGTTCCGACTGGAGCACGCTGATCCGGCCGCTGGACGAGGGCAACTACCCGCTGCGCGACTTCCTCGACGCGCTCGATGCCGCGGGCTTCCACGGTCCTGTCGGCCTGCAGGCCTTCGGCATACCCCTCGAGCCGCGCGCGCACCTCGCGCGCTCGATGGCGGCATGGCGGTCCGCCCACGCGCGATAGCCAATGGGTGCTGACGCGCGTAGCCTCCGATCAGGAGCGCTGCCCTTCCAACTCGCGACCAGTTGGTGAGTGAGCTGCGTTTCTTGCGCGAGCAGGTCGCGCGGCTGGAGGGCGCCTCGCGCGGCAGCGAGCGCGAGCTCGCGGCCAGCGAGAGCGACGCGCAACGTGTCGCGATCCTCCACAGCGCGCTCGACTGCATCGTCACCGCCGACGAGGGCGGTCGCATCGTCGAGTTCAATCCGGCTGCCGAGCGGACATTCGGCTATTCGACCGACCAGGCGCTCGGCTGCCCGATCGGCGAGATGATCGTGCCGCAACGCCTGCGCGCCGCTCACGAGGCCGGCTTCGCGAACTACCTCGCGACCGGGCACGGTCCAGTTCTGAACCAGCGCATCGAGATCACGGCGATGCGCTCGGACCACAGCGAGTTCCCCGTCGAGCTCGCCATCACGCCCTACCTCGTCGGCGGGAAGCGCATCTTCACGGCGTACTTGCGCGACCTGACGGCACGCAAGGCTGCGGAGGAGGCACTGCGCGCGAGCGAAGCCGCGCTGCTGCAGTCCCAGAAGATGGAGGCCGTCGGCAAGCTCGCCGGCGGCCTCG
>SXKQ01000216.1 GCA_005778045.1 Planctomycetia bacterium | reverse complement strand
GGCTCCGCTGCCGTCTGGCTGCTGGCGTTCGGGCTCATCGGCGGCTTCGAGCGCTGGTTGGGGCAACCGCGGCCGTGGCTGCGCCATGTGTCGGACGCGTCCTACTGGGTCTACCTCGTGCACCTCCCGATCGCCGTGTTCGCGGCGGCGCTGCTGCGTTCCTGGGAGGCGGGAGCGCTGGCCAAGCTCGCCGTCGCAACGCTCGCCACGATCCTGCTCAGCTGGGCCAGCTTCCTCGCCGTGCGGGCGGTGATCCCGGCCCGCCGGCCGAGGGATTGAGGCGCACTGCGCCGCTCGCTCGTCGAAGCGCGAGCGCCGGATCGGTAGGGTGGAGCCCGCGGCATGGGCGGCGGGCAGGCATGGCTGGGGTTCGGTGCAGTGGCGGCGCTCGTCGTCGTCGCGGTGTCGCGCTCGTGGCGTGCGGCTGGACTGTGGACTGCGCTCGCCATCGCCGCGCAGGCGGCGGCGCTCGCGCTGTATCTCGCGGGTCCGACGGTCAGCTACCAGCACCTGAGAATCGACGCGGAGCGCGCGACGTCGCTGCCTGCGCTTGCGGTGCTGCTCGCGCAGGCTCTGTGCGTCGGCGTGGCGCTCGCTCGTCGTCGGGACGAAGTCCGAGCGTACGTTGGACGCGTGCTCGTTGGCTGGCGCGCATGTGCGTTCGTGGCGCTCGTCACGCTCGCTGCGGCGAAGATCTCTCGACCCGCGGAGCGCTCGGCACTCGAGTTCGCGGCGGCGAGTGCGCTGCACCTCGTCGCACTCGGCAACCTCGCGCTGGTCGCGATGTCGCTCCCCAAGGACGCGCTCGCGAGGCTCGAGGCGTGGCTCACGCGCGTGCTCGGCAAGCGCGGAAACGGGGAGGCGGAACCCGGCGGTCTCGATGGCTTCGCCTGGGGCTGCGCGGTTGTCGCGCTCGCGCTCGCGCTCGCGTCCAACGTGCTCGCTTACGAGCGCTCGCCGCACGTTCCGGATGAGGTCGTGTACCTCCTGCATGCGCGCTGCCTCGCGGCGGGAGAGCTGTGGCTCGCGCCGCCGCCCGTGCCGGCCGCCTTCGACCTCGACCTGATGCTGCTCGATCAGGGCAAGTGGTACTGCCCCGTTCCGCCGGGCTGGCCCGCGGTGCTCGCGCTCGGCGTGCTGGCCGGAGTTCCGTGGCTCGTCAATCCGTTGCTGGGAGCCGCGAGCGTGCTGGTGGGCTACCTGTTGTTCCGCGAGCTCAGCGATCGCCGTACGGCACGCATCGGCATCGTGCTGCTCGCCACGAGCCCGTGGTTCACGTTCCTGAACATGAGCTTCATGACGCACTCGCTCACGCTGCTCTGCGCGTTGCTGGCGGCGCTCGCGGTGGCGCGCGCGAGCCGAACGCACGGCGTGGTGGGGTGCATCGCAGGTGGCGCGGCGCTCGGCGTGATCGCGCTGATCCGTCCGCTCGACGGGTTGATCGTCGCGGGCGCGCTGGGCTTGTGGGCGCTCGGCTTCGGCGGCGCACGGCTGCGAGTCGCATCGATCGTGGCTCTGGTGGCGAGCGCGGTCGCGGTGGGTGCGCTCACGTTGCCCTACAACGCCGCGCTCACCGGCCGTCCTGGCAACTTCCCGATCCAGCACTATGTGGACGTGGTCTATGGTCCGGGTAAGAACAACCTCGGCTTCGGGCCGGACAAGGGCCTCGGTTGGAGCGGCCTGGACCCGTGGGAGGGGCATTCGCCGCAGGAGGCGCTGGTCACGTCCCAGTTCAACCTGTTCGCGCTCGACGCGGACATGCTCGGGTGGGCCTGTGGCTCGCTCGTCCTCGTGTGGCTGGCCCTGCTCGGAGCGCGCTGGTCGCGCACGGACCGTGCTCTGGCGCTGTTCGCGCTCGCGGTGATCGCGTCGAGCTGGCTGTACTGGTTCAACGGCGGGCCTGACTTTGGCGCGCGCTACTGGTACCTCGCGTTCGTTCCGCTCGCGTGGTTCACGCTCGCGGGGCTGCGGCGCGCGAGCGAGGCCTGCGCGGCGCCCGCGCGCGCGGAAGCGTTCGTCGGCGCGGCGCTGGTCGCGTCGCTCGCGACTTGGACGCCATGGCGCGCGGTCGACAAGTATCACGAGTATCGCGGCGTGCAGCCCGCCGAGGTCGTCGCGCCCCAGTTGCGGGCGCTGCGCGACGCGCTCGTGCTGGTCGCGGGCCGGCGGCATCCGGAGTTCGCACAGGCTGCGCTGCTCAATCGCTTCGAGGATCCCGCCTCGACGGCGACCTTCGCGTGGCTGCGCGACGCCGCGACGGTCGAGGCTCTGATCGCCGCGTATCCGGGGCGCGCGCTGTACTGCCTGCGCGACGGCGAGCTCGTCGGGCCGCTCGAGCCGGATGCGGCGCGGGCCTTGGCGCAGTCCGTCGGCGGAGGACAGCGATGAGAGCGTTCGACGCCTATCGAGACGCCGAAGTGCTCGTGCTCGGCGGTGGCGGCTTCATCGGCACTTGGGTCGCGGCGGCGCTGGTGCACGCGGGCGCGCGCGTGACGGTGTCCGCGCGCCATCGCGAGGCGGCGCTCGCCGCGCTGGCTCGCCACGGCGTGCACTGCGATGTGCGCGCCTTTGACCTCGCCCATCCAGGCGAGGCGGCGCGCCTCGTCGCGGCCTTGCGTCCGGCGCTCGTGTTCAACCTGGCTGGCTATGGCGTGGATCCGAGCGAGCGCGACGAGGAGCTCGCGGCGCGGCTCAACGCTGGGCTGGTGGCGGAACTCGCCGACAGCGTGCAGGTCAAGTCCGGCTGGCGCGGCCAGTCGCTCGTGCACACCGGATCCGCGCTCGAGTTCGGCCAGCAGGGTGGCGACTTCTCGGATCCTTGGCTGTGCCAGCCGACGACGCTCTACGGGCGCACGAAGCTCGCGGGCAGCGAGGCCCTGCGCACCATCAGCCTTCGCCGGGGCGTCAGGGCCATCTCCGCGCGGCTCTTCACCGTGTACGGAGCGGGGGAGCACGCGGGCCGGCTCCTGCCGACGCTGCTGCGTGCGCGTTCGAGCGCGGAACCGATCCCGCTCACGGCGGGCCTGCAGCTCCGCGACTTCACCTACGTCGGCGACGTGGTGCACGGCCTGCTGCGGCTCGGCGCGCTCCACGACGCCTTGCCGTCGCGCGCCCTCAACCTCGCGACGGGCAGCCTGTCGACGGTGCGCGAGTTCGTGGAGACGTCGGCGGACGCGCTGGCGATCGACCGCGGGCGGCTCCAGTTCGGCGCCCTCCCGACGCGGATGGAAGAAATGTCCCACGCGCCCGTCAGCGTCCGTGCGCTCGAGGCTGCGGTAGGCTGGAAGCCCGGCGTCTCGATCCGACAAGGGCTGCTCGAGACGCTGGCCTTCGAACGTCGCAACGACGAAAGCTGAACTCACGACCATGTCCACGAACCGCACGATGCACAGCCAGCGCGCGACCTGCCGGGCCTGCGGCGGACGCGACCTCGAGCTGTTCCTGCCGCTCGGCAACGTGGCGCTCGCGAATTCTTTCCTGCGTTCGCCGGAGGAGTTCGCGGCCGAGCCGCGCTTTCCGCTCGACGTCTATTTCTGCCGCACGTGCTCGATGGTGCAGCTGCTCGACGTGATCGATCCGGAGGTGCTGTTCCGCAACTACCTCTATGTGACGGGCACGTCGGACACCATCGCGAAGCACAACGTCGGCTACGCGAAGACGGTGGTGGAACTCGTCGGCATCGGCGCACAGGGGCTCGTGGTCGAGGCCGCGTCGAACGACGGATCGCTGCTCAAGTGCTTCCAGAAGCACGGGGTGCGCGTGCTCGGGGTCGAGCCCGCCACGAACATCGCCGAAAAGGCCAGCGCGGCTGGCGTGCCGACGGTGAACGAGTTCTTCGGTGCCGCGAAGGGCGCAGAACTGCGCGCGACGCACGGTCCGGCGAAGGCCGTGATCGGCAACAACGTGCTCGCCCACGTCGATGACCCGGTCGACTTCCTGCGCGGCTTCAAGGCGCTGCTCGATCACGACGGGCTCGC
>SXKQ01000215.1 GCA_005778045.1 Planctomycetia bacterium | reverse complement strand
CGCCGATCAGCACGGGGTTGTTCTTGCGGCGCCGCGAGAGGACCTGCATCACGCGCCGGATCTCGGTGTCGCGCCCGATCACGGGGTCGAGCTTGCCGGCCCGGGCGTCGGCGGTCAGGTCGCGCGCGTACTTCTTGAGCGCCTCGAAGGTGCTCTCGGGCTCTGGGCTCGTCACGCGCCGGTTGCCGCGCACCTCCGCCAGCGCTGCCTCGACGCGCTCGAAGGAGAGCTTGCGCGCGGCGAGCAGTCCCTTCACCTCGGGTCCGCCCGACCTCGCGAGGCCGAGCAGCAGGTGCTCGGTCGACACGTAGTCGTCCTTGAGACGCGCCGCCGCCGCTCCGGCCTCGTTGAGGGCCTCGGCGAAGGTGCGCGCCGGCTGCAGGTCGCCGCCCGAGGCCTTGGGCAGCTTGTCGAGCTGCAGCACGAGCTCGCCCGCGAGCACGCGCGGATCCACGCCGAGCTTCTTGAGCACCGCCGCGGGGACCCCCTCGTTCTCGCGCAGCAGCGCCACCGCGAGGTGGGCCGCCGTGAGCTCGGGATGCCCCGAGTCCGTCGCGAGCTTCTGGGCCGCCTGAAGAACCTCCGCCGCCTTGGTCGTGTACTGGGCCTGCATGCCCGGGAGATCGCAATCTCCGTACCAGACCGCGCCTCGAGCCTCGGGCCCCAAAAGCGCCCTTCCTGACTACGCCAGTGGCGGTCGTCCTGCCGTTCTGGCTTCCAATGGCGTCAAAATGGCATCTCGGGGCCCGGCAGGGAGCCCACGGTCAGAGGCTCACCCGAGCTCACATGCAGCCTCCGCCGAGAGCGCAGCGCGCAGCGCCCACCGCCGAAAACAGCAGGCCGAGCACCACCGCCAGCAGGTGGACTTGTCCGTTCGCCGAGCGTCCGCTCGTCGGGTCACGATCGGTCGCGAGGCCCACGAGGCCGGCGACGACCGTGGCGAGGGAGAGCGGCACCGCCAGCCAGTTGAGGCAGCCGAGGAAGCACGGGAGCCCTGCGGCGGTCGAGAGCGCCGAGAGCACGATGAGTACGAGTGAGGCGATAGACATCAGGAGGCCCGCACCCGCGGGCGAACGAGACGGAAGGCGAGCGGCGGGCCAGCGAGCGCGGTGGCCCAGAACGTGGGGTAGGCGAGCGCGACGAGCGGGTTGAAGGCCAGCGCGCGGGTGAGTTCGCCGTGGCTCGCGGCCGTGAAGGCGCGCGAGAGCCCGCACAACAGGCAGCCGGGGCAGGGCACGGGCTCGAGCCCGACGGCTTGCCACGGGGCTCCTTGGGCCATGGCCTCGACGCTGTAGTGGAAGCTCGCCCACAGCGCGGCCGCGGCGAGCGGAGCGAGCGCAATGAGGACGATCTGCAGGGCGTGGCGATCGCGAGGGGACAGGCGAGGCACGAGCGAGCCCTACAGCGCGCGGCTCGCCGCGTTACATGCGCAGGAGGCGGCTCTCGCGTCGGAAGGGCGGCTTCCCCGAACGCGCAGCGAGGCGGCACAACTCGAGCCACGGTGCGGGCGGCGCATCGCCCGCGCCACGACATGGACGGCGCACGCCATGGCGCGAGGTTGGGCACTCGCTGGGGCTGCGCGACGCGCCCACGCGCACGAGCGGAACGCCTTGCGCCGGGCAACTCGTGCCGAGCGCCGTGGCCGACGCTCGCGAGGCCGTGCTCGCGAGGCCGTGCTCGCGCTACGCGCGTGCAGCCGGTTGGAGCAGACCGGCCTCGGAGAGCGTGGCGAACAGGCGGGCGCGGCTCTCGGGAGCGAGCCCCACGAGCGGCAGGCGCACGTCCTCGCGCATCCAGCCCATGCGCGCGAGCGCGGCCTTCACCGGCACCGGATTGGTCTCGACGAACAGGTCGCGGCACAGCGGAGCGAGCCACGCCACGAGCTCGGAGGTGCGCTGGGCATCGCCGCCGGGGCGCGCGACGCGGCAGAGCTCTGCGACCTCGGCGGGCGCGAGGTTGGCGACAACGCCGATCACTCCCGTGCCGCCGAGCGCCATGAAGTCGGCGATCAGGGCGTCCTCGCCCGCCACCAAGTCGATGTCGCAGGCCGCGCGGACCTCGCGCGCGCGCTCGAGCGAGCCCGAAGCCTCCTTGAGCGCCACGGCGCGCGGCGCGCGGGTGCGGATCGCGGCCACGGTCGCGGGCTTCAAGTCGCAGCCGGTGCGCGACGGCACGTTGTAGAGCACGAGCGGCAGCTCGGACGCATCGGCGATCGCGCAGAAGTGCGCGAGGAGGCCGGTCTGCGTGGGCTTGTTGTAGTAGGGCGTGACGACGAGCGCGGCGTCGGCGCCCGCCCGCTGCGCGAAGCGCGCGAGCTCGATCGACTGCGCGGTGTTGTTGGTGCCGATACCCGCGACCACGGGGATGCGGCGACGGGCGCGCTCGATCGTGCGCTCGATCACGCTGCGACGCTCGTAGTCGGTGAGCGTCGTGCCCTCACCCGTGGTGCCGACCGCGACCAAGCCATCGGAGCCCTGCTCCACGTGCCAGTCGACGAGGCGCTCGAGGGCCGCATAGTCGACTTCGCCCGCGGAAACCGGCGTGGGAAGCGCGACGTAGCTTCCCAGAAGGCGCCAGCTCATCGCGCGCGGCTCCCGGTCGCGATCGCCGCGAGCATCTCGCCGATCGCCGCGTCGACGCCCACGAACAGCGAGTGGGCCACGATCGCGAAGCCGATGTTGAGCTCCTCGACGCCGGCGATGCCCGCGACCGGCGCGACGTTGCGGTAGTCGAGCCCGTGCCCAGCGTTCACGCGCAGGCCGCGCTCGAGCGCGAAGGCCGTGCCGGCGGCGAGACGCTCGAGCTCGCGCATGCGCGCGTCGCCCTGCGTATTGGCGTAGCAGCCCGTGTGCAGCTCGATGAACGGTGCGCCGCTGTCGGAAGCAGCCGCGATCTGCTCGCGATCGGCGTCGATGAAGAGGCTCACCGCGCCACCCTCAGCCGCGAGCTCGCGCGTCACGCGCGCGACGCGCCGCGCTTCCGCGCGCACGTCGAGCCCGCCTTCGGTCGTGACCTCTGCGCGCGTCTCGGGCACGAGGCAAAAGGCCTCGGCGCCGCTCTTGCGCGCGATCGCGACCATCTCGTCGTCGAGGGAGCATTCGAGATTGAGCAGCGTGCGGATCGAGCGCCGCAGCGCGACGATGTCCGCGTCCTGCATGTGGCGGCGGTCCTTGCGCAGGTGGCAGGTGATGCCCTGCGCGCCCGCGCGCTCTGCGCGCAGCGCCCACTCCATCGGATCGGGGAACGACTCGCGCCGCGCCTGGCGCACGGTCGCGACGTGATCGACGTTGACGTGCAGGCGGACCATCGCAGTACGCTGGATTGTACGGAGAACCACGCCATTCCTCAGCGTCCCTGCGCTCACATTCTGGGCTGCCGGACCGCGCATGGACGGGAGCCGCGCGGGGAACTAACGTGTTCCCCAGAGAGGTATGCCCATGCTGGCTCTGCTGCACGCCCTAGCTGTCTCGTTTTCGCCCTTGGCGACGCCTGCGCCTGCCCAAGACGCGTCCAAGCCGGCCGAGCTCGCGATCGACGTCGACGAGGCCCGCACGCGCGTAGGCCGCGCGGTGGGCTGGCTGCTCGCCGAGCAGCGCGCGGACGGTGCTTGGGGCAGCGGCGCGATCGACTCCGTGCAGTTCACGAGCTTCTCGGTCGAGACCTACTACGTCTTTCAGTACGCGGCCAACTCGCTCGCGTTCCTCGCGCTGCTCTCAGTGGACGCCACCCCGGAGCGCGACGCCGCCGCCACCCGGGCGCTCGCCTGGCTGCTCGACTCGCGCCTGCCCAAGCGGGGCAACGACTGGGACGTCGACTGCACGTGGGCCGCGCTCTACGGCTTTCAGGCCATGGTGGCGGCCTCCGACGACTCGCGCTTCCAGACCGAGGCGCTGTGGGAGCGCGTCAACGCGCGCGGCGCGGACCTGTACGCGCTGCTCGAGAACAACCAAGAACCGCTCGGTGGCTGGGGCTACTACGAGGGTCCGGTGGTGTCCAACCGGCCGACGTGGAGCACCTCGTTTGCGACCGCGTGCGTGATCCCGGCGCTCGTGCGCGCGGAGGGCATGGGGTGGAAGGTCGATCCCGAGGTCGCGGCGCGCGCGGCGCGCTACGTCGACCGCTGCCGCCTGCCCGATGGGGGCGTGATGTACGACCTGCGGCCGCTGCCGCGTCGGCCCGGCGAGTCGATCGACAACGTCAAGGGCAGCCTCGGCCGCATCCAGGTCGCGAACTGGGCGCTGCGGCGCGCGGGCGTCGACTCCGTCACCGACGAGCGCCTGCGCGATGGGCTCGAGTCATTCTTCGAGCACCACAAGTTCCTCGATGTCGCGCGCATGCGGCCCATCCCGCACGAGGCCTATTACGCCAACGCAGCGTACTTCTACATGTTCGCGCACTGCTATGCGGCGCAGGCGATCAACGAGCTGCCCGAGCCCGAGCGGGCCGGCTGGCACCGTCGCCTGCGCGCACACCTCGCCAAGATTCAGTGGGACGACGGCTCGAGCCTCGACTTCCCCAACCTGAGCTGCATGCAGACCGCCGGCACCGCCTTCTCGATCCTCGCCTTCCAGGCCGGGATTCCCGGTGCCAAGGCCATCCTCTAGGGCAAACCGCAACTTCGAGATCCCATGAAGCACATTCCGCATCGACTCGTGTCGCTCCTCGCGGCGACGTTCCTCGCCACCGGCTGCGCCGCGAGCTACGAGGCCAAGGCCGCCCCGACTCCGGCGAGCACCGCGGCGGAGGCCGCCGCTCCCGTTCCGGCCAAGCCCGAGGACGAGGCCGAGCAGCGCAAGAAGGTGCGTGCGGTCGAGGCCGCGCGGCTCGAACTCGACATCGCGAAGCTCGCGGCCGACAGAGCGCGCGCGGGTGCCAAGGCGACGCAGGGCGCGGCGGAGCGCGAGCTCAGCGCGGTCAAGGCCGAGCGCGAGCATGTCAAGAAGATGAGCGTGGCGCTCGAGCTCGATGCGGCGGGGCTCGGCGTCGACCGTGCGAAGCAGTCGGTGGCCGAGGCCGAGCAGGAGCTCAAGGAGCTCGAGGGCATGTACGCGGCGGAGAAGTTCGCCGAGACCACCAAGGAGCTCGTACTCGCGCGCGGCAAGGCGCGGCTCGAGTTCGCGCGCCGCGACCTCGACTTGGAGCAGCGCAAGCTCGACCAGCTCAAGGGCTTCGAGCACAAGAAGCGCGACCGCGAGCTCGGCGAGCGCGAGACTAAGGCCAAGCTGGCGTTCGAGGATGCCAAGACGGCGACAAAGAAGACCGACCTCGAGCAGCGCCTCGCGCTCGCGCGCGCGGAGCATGCGGTCGAGGACGCCGAGCGCGCGGCCCCGGGCGTGCCCAGGCCCGCGCCGGAGGCCAAGCCCAAGGCCGCGGAGAAGCCGGCGGACAAGCCCGCCGAGAAGGCCCCGGCCCCGAAGGCGCCGGAGAATCAAGGCGAGAAGCAGGGCGGCAAGCAAGGAGAAAAGCCCGCGGAAAAGGGCGACTAGGGGTGGTCTTTTGGCCGCAAGTGCGACCGGGCGGCCCGCTTTCGCGCAGCGGACGCTGACGCGTCGCGCCCCGTTTCTGTAGACTCTTCAGACTGCCATGCGGATCATCGCCGGAGAACACCGCGGACGCCTGCTCAAGACTCCCGACGGCATGGGCACCCGCCCGATGCTCGATCGCGTGCGAGAGTCGGTCTTTTCTTCGATCGGGGAACGCGTCATCGACGCGCGCGTACTCGACCTGTTCGCGGGCACGGGCAGCCTCGGCCTCGAGGCCCTGAGCCGCGGCGCTCTCGAGGCGCGTCTCGTCGAGCGCGACCCGCGCGTGCTCGACCTCCTGCGCCGCAACGTCGAGGACCTCGCGCTCGAAGACCGCGCCGAGATCGTCGCGGCCGACGCGCTCGCCACTCGTTCGTGGGGCGGCTCCGACGCGCGCTTCGAGCTGGTGTTCTTCGACTCGCCCTATCCGATGCTCGAGACCGGCAAGACGCGCACGGCGATCTTCGCGGCGCTCGAGAAGCTCGTGACCGAGAAGATCGTGGCGAAGGGTCTCGTCGTGTTCCACGCGCCCAAGGACGGCGTGCAGGAAAACGAGTTTGCGCCCAAGATCAAGGTCACGCTGCGCGAGTACGGCACGAACGCGATCTTCTATCTGGAGCGCAAGTGAGCGAGCTCGTCGGCCGACTCTTGGTCGGCGGGCGTCTGGTTCCGGGGACGCTGCGGGTCGCCCAAGGCAAGATCGAGAGTCTCGCGCTGCGCGAGCCGCGCGCGGAGGACGACGCGCTGCCGATCATCGCGCCCGGCTTGGTCGACCTGCACGTGCACGGCTACGGCGGCTGCGACCCGGTGGAGCAATTGCCCGGCATGGCGCGCGCGTTGGCGCGGGCCGGCACCACGGCCTTCCAGCCGACGCTGTTCCCGGCCGAGCCGACGGTGCTCGGCGGCGTGTGCGAACGCTCGTGGCGCGCGGCAGCGGCGCTGAAGGGGCCTGTCGCGCGCGCGGTCGGCCTGCACCTCGAAGGACCCTTCGTGAACCCCGCGCGCGCCGGCGCGCTGCCGCGCCACGACCTCGCCGAGCCTTCGCTCGCGGCGCTGCGCGCGATCCTCGGTCCCGCCACGGGCGACGGACGCGGCGTGCGCACGGTGACGCTCGCGCCCGAACTGCGCGGCTCGGCCGAACTTGTGACGGAGCTCGTGCGCTGCGGCGTGCGCGTCTCGCTCGGCCACAGCAAGTCGACCGCGGCCGAGGCGCGCTCTGCGGCGCGCGCCGGCGCGAGTGGCGCCACGCACCTCTTCAACGCCATGAACGGTATCCACCATCGCGAGGTGGGCCTCGCGGGCTTCGCACTCATCGAGCGCGCGCTCTACGCGGAGATCATCGGCGACCTCGTGCACGTCGGCGGCGAGGCGATCGAGCTCGCGCTCGCGGCCCGCGGCCCCAAGGGGCTCGCCCTCGTCAGCGACGCGCTGCGCGGCGCCGGGACGGGTTGCGACGTGTTCCACTCGCATGGGCGCGACCACCTGATCGACGACGGCACGGCCTACTACCCGCCGGGTCACGGGCGCCCCGAGCGCCAGCTCGCCGGCACGGCGATGGGACAGCTCGACATGGTGCGGCGGCTCGTGAAGCGCGGCGTCGTGGGGCTCGAGGAGGCGCTCGAGATGGCGAGCGAGACGCCGGCGCGCGCGCTGGGCCTCGAACGCGAGCTCGGCGTGCTCGTGCCCGCTGCACGCGCGGACCTGATCGTGCTGCGCGGCCCCGAGCTCGAGCTCGAGGACGTGTTCGTCGGCGGTGAATCGGCGCTCCGCGGTTAGGCTTTCGGGGACCCCTTTGGAGGTTCCCCCGATGATCGTGCCCGCACTGCTCCTGTCGTTCGTCCCGTCCGTCGTGGCGCTCGCCCCACAGGAAGCGCAGCCGAAGAAGAAGCTGCCCAACGTGGAGTCGGCGGCGAAGAAGGCGCACGCGCTGCTAGTCGACCTGCAGGAGAACCTGGCCGATCCGAAGGGCACGGAACGCGAGTGGCCCTACGAGGGCGTGTACCGCGAGAAGGGCCAGATTCCTGTGGGCTATCGCGTCGGCGGCACCGCGATCTCCGCCTGGGCGCTGGTCGAGTCGCCGCAGCACGCGAAGTCGAAGGAGTCGCAGGCTGCCGTGGCGCGCGCGGTCGACTTCCTGTTCGAGACGCTCGAGGACCCGGCGATGGCCGCGGGCTTCAGCGGCGGCTACGACGTGCGCGGCTGGGGTCACGCCTACGCGCTGCAGCTGTTCTTGCGCCTGCGCGCGGAGAAGCTCGTGCCGAAGGGCAAGGAAGAGGCGCTCGACGCGTGGGTGAAGCGCCTCGTCGAGGTCCTGCACCGGACCGAGATCGTCGAGACGGGCGGCTGGAACTACTCGCGGCCCGGTGGGGGAGCGAAGCGCGCTCCGGCCTCGCCGTTCATGACGGCGCCGACCTTGATCGCGCTGTTCGAGGCGCACAAGCAAGGCGAGAGCGTCGACGCGGCCATGGTCGCGCGCGCGCTCGACGCGCTCGAGACCTGCCGGACCGAGGCCGGCGCGATTCCGTACAACACGGGCGCGAAGAAGGACGAGTGGCCCGGCGCGATCGGTCGCTCGCCGATCACCGAGTGCGTGCTCGTGCTCGCCGGCCGCGGCAGCGTCGACAACGTGCGGCGCTCGCTCGACAACTTCCTCGAGCACTGGGAGTGGCTCGAGAAGCGCCGCAAGGGTACGGGCACGCACGTACCACCCTACGGGGTCGCGCCCTACTACTTCTTCTACGCCCACGGCTACGCGGCGCAGGCGATCGAGTTCCTGCCCGAGGCCGAGCGCGCGAGCTACCGCGAGCGCTTCATCGAGCGCCTGTTCCAGGTGCAGGAAGACTCCGGCGGCTGGAACGACCGCATCTTTCCGCGCAGTGAGAACTACGGCACCGCCATGGGCCTGATCGCGCTGCTCGCCCCGACCCTCGAGCGTCCGACCGGCTGGACCCCGCCGCCGCCCGCCACCCAAGGCGAGTCGAAGTGACCGCCGGCTAGCGCGGCACGCGCGCGAGCTCGGCGACGCGGGCGCGGATGGAGTCGCGCACGGCGTCGAAGGCGGGGCCGTCGAGGTGCTTGGGGTCGGGGATCTGCCAGTCGGCGCGGTGGCGGGCGCGCACGTTGGGGCACTCGTCGCCGCAGCCCATGGTGATGGCCCAGTCCCACTCGACCAGCGGGACTTCGGCGAGGCCCTTGGAGCGGTGGTGGACGAGGTTGTAGCCCACGAGGCGCATCGAGGCGACGGCCTTGGGGTTGAGGACACCCGAGGGGCGCGAGCCGGAACTGTGCGCGTCGAACAGGGCGGGGAAGTCGAGCCTGGCGAAGCCCTCGGCCATCTGGCTGCGGCAGGAGTTCTCGACGCACACGAACAGGACGCGCAGCGGGCTGTGGCTCATCGGTTGCCTCCGGGGCTTTGCGCTTCTTATCGTAGAACGACGATGAAAGGCAAGAGCTTCTGCCCGGCGCCGCGCCGCGAGTGCGACCTGCCGTCCCTCAAAGGACGAGCGGGCGAGCGCGAGCTCGCGCGCCTCGCCAAGGCACTCGGACATCCGGCGCGCGTGCGCATCGTGCGCTTCCTGCGCGAGCGAGATATCTGCGTGTGCGGGGGCATCGTCGACGAACTCGGGCTCGCGCAGTCGACGGTCTCCCAGCACCTCAAGGTGCTGAAGGCCGCCGGGCTGGTGCGCGGCACGATCTCAGGCCCGAGCACCTGCTATTGCCTCGAGCCCGCGGCCCTGCGCCGCTTCGAGCGGATCCTGCGAGGACTGGCGCGATGAAGACCGGTGGTCGTCTCTCGTTTCTCGATCGCTATCTGACGGCGTGGATCTTCCTCGCCATGGCCTGCGGCGTGCTGCTCGGGTGGGCCATGCCCCAGTTTGCGCTGGTCCTCGGCCGCTTCAGCGTCGGCACCACCTCGATCCCCATCGCGGTCGGGCTGATCGCGATGATGTACCCGCCGCTCGCGAAGGTGCGCTACGAGGAACTCGGCCGCGTGCTGCGCGACCGCCGCGTACTCGCGCTCTCGCTCGTGCAGAACTGGATCCTCGGGCCGCTCGTGATGTTCGCCCTCGCGGTCGTGTTCCTGCGCGACGAGCCGGACTACATGCTGGGCCTGATCCTGATCGGGTTGGCGCGCTGCAT
>SXKQ01000029.1 GCA_005778045.1 Planctomycetia bacterium | reverse complement strand
ATGGCCCACCGCGGCCGCCTCAACGTGCTCGCCAACATCATGGGCAAGCCCGCGGCCGACATCTTCCGCGAGTTCGCCGACGCCGATCCGCAGCTGTACATGGGCCGCGGCGACGTGAAGTACCACAAGGGCTTCACCTCGACCTACGCCACGCCCTCGGGCCACGGGATCCAGCTGTCCCTGTGCTTCAACCCGAGCCACCTCGAGTTCGTGAACCCGGTCGCGATGGGTCGCGTGCGCGCCGAGCAGGACCGCACCGGCGACCGCGACGGCGACCGCAGCCTCGCGCTTCTGATCCATGGCGACGCAGCTTTCGCGGGCGAGGGCATCGTGCAGGAGACGCTCAACCTCTCCGAGCTCGGGGCCTACCGCACGGGCGGAACGATCCACGTGATCGTCAACAACCAGATCGGCTTCACCACCGGCCCGCAGGACTCGCGCTCGTCCACCTACTGCACCGACGTGGCGAAGATGCTCCCGATCCCGATCTTCCACGTGAACGGGGAAGATCCGGGCCGTGGCGCAGGTCGTGCAACTCGCCCTCGACGTCCGCGCCAGCTTCAAGCGCGACGTGGTGATCGACATGTACGGCTACCGTCGCCGCGGCCACAACGAAGGCGACGAGCCCAGCTTCACCGACCCGCTGCTGTACCAAGCCATCGGCCAGCGCAAGCCGGTCGGCGAGGGCTACCTCGACCACCTGCTGCGCCTCGGCGAGGTGACGCGCGAGGAAGCCGAGGCGATCGCCCTCGAGCGTCGCGCCAAGCTCGAGGAAGACCTGTCGAGGGCGCGCTCGGAGGGCTTCGTCGCAACCAAGGACGGCCAAGGCTCGCGCTGGAAAGACTACGTCGGCGGCCATGAGGAGAGCACGCCGCAGGTCGACACAGCGCTCGACCGCGCGCAGTGCTCCGAGCTGCTCGAGGCGCTCGCGCGCGTGCCGGAGGGCTTCACGGTGCATCCCAAGCTCGGGCGCATGCTCGAGCAGCGCCGCGAGATGGCGCGCGGCTCGAAGTCCCTCGACTGGGCCGCGGGCGAAGCGCTGGCGCTCGCCTCGCTCTCCGCCGCGGGCTACCGGGTGCGCCTGACTGGACAGGACGCCGAGCGCGGCACCTTCAGCCACCGCCACGCGGTGCTGCACGACCACGAGAACGGCCGTCAGCATGAGAGCTTCTCGTCGCTCGGCCCGAACGCTGGCCCCGTGTACATCCGCAACTCGCCGCTCTCGGAGTCGGGCGTGCTCGGTTTCGAGTACGGCTACAGCCTCGACTACCCCGACGCCCTCGTCGCCTGGGACGCGCAGTTCGGCGACTTCGCCAATGTCGCTCAGCCGATCATCGACCAGTTCATCGTCAGCGCCGAGGACAAGTGGAACCGACTCTCGGGCCTCGTGCTGCTCCTGTCGCACGGCTTCGAGGGCCAGGGGCCCGAGCACTCGAGCGCGCGCCTCGAGCGCTGCCTCGACCTCGCGGCCGAGGACAACCTCCAAGTCGTCACGCCGACCACGCCTGCGCAGCTGTTCCACTGCCTGCGCCGGCAGGTGCTGCGCCCCTGGCGCAAGCCGCTCGTGGTGATGACTCCCAAGAGCCTGTTGCGCAACCCCAAGTGCGTCTCGCCACTCGAGCACTTCGCGGAAGGCCGCTTCGAGCGCATCGTGGCCGACGGCCTCGAACTCGACCGCGAGCACGTGCGCCGCATCGTGCTGTGCGGCGGCAAGGTCGCCTTCGAGCTCGAGGAAGAGCGCGGGAAGCGCTCGGCGCTCGACGTCGCGATCCTGCGCATCGAGCAGCTCTACCCGCTCTCCGACGACGAGCTGAGCGCAGCGCTCGCCCCCTACGCCGAGGCCGCCGAGGTCGTCTGGGTGCAGGAGGAGCCGGAAAACGCGGGCGCATGGCGCTTCCTGCGCGCGCGCTACGGCGAGCGCCTGTGCGGGCGAGCCTTCCGCGGTCTCGCCCGCCGCGCAGCCGCGTCGCCGGCGACCGGGTCGCCCGCGAGCCACCGCATCGAACAGGCCGCGCTCCTCGAGCGCGCCTTTGCCACCGACTGATTCCGCAGCGTGACCGACTGATCCCACAAGAAGGACCGTCCCTCCATGCCCATCGAACTCAAGGTGCCCTCCGTGGGCGAGTCGATCACCGAAGTGCAGCTCGGAGACTGGCTGAAGAAGCCGGGCGAGCTCGCGCGCGCCGATGAAGGTCTGGTGGTGATCGAGACCGACAAGGTCACGGTCGAACTCCCGGCGCCCGGTGCCGGCGCCGTCGTGAAGACACTCAAGCGCAAGGGCGACAAGGCCCTCGTCGGCGAGGTGATCGGCTACTTCGAGGTCGGTGCTCAGCCTGCCCCGCCGCCGGTCAAGGGTGGCGCCGCACCCGCGGCCCCGGCCAGCGCGCCGGCGCCCGCCCCCGTCACGGCCAAGGGCGAGAAGATCGTGATGCCCGCGGCCGCGCGCGAGCTCGCCCAACGCGGGCTCTCCGCAGCGGAAGTCGCCGCCAGTGGGCCGGGCGGTCGACTGCTCAAGGAAGACGTCCAGCGCCACGCGCCCGCCGCTCCGGCCGCGGCGCCCGCCGCTCGAACCGCAGCTGCCGCGCCGGCGCGTCCCGCCGGCAGCCGCAGCGAGGAGGTCGTGCCGATGACGCCGATGCGCAAGCGCATCGCCGAGCGCCTCGTGCAGGCCCAGAGCACGGCGGCGATCCTGACCACGTTCAACGAGATCGACATGAGCGAGGTCATGGCGCTGCGCAAGGCGCACCAGGAGCGCTTCGTCGAGCGCCACAAGACCAAGCTCGGCTTCATGGAAGAGGGCGTGGCCGCTGCGGGCGTGCCCGCAGGCATGGGATCTTCAAGCTCCCATGCCGTGAGCTCCCGCGCCCCCAGCGCCCAAACCGCCGCCGAGCCGCGCCTCATGCCCGCCGCGAAACGT
>SXKQ01000214.1 GCA_005778045.1 Planctomycetia bacterium | reverse complement strand
GCCGCGCGCTCGCCGCGGCGCAGTGGCCGGCGAACGTCGAGGCGATCGCTTTCGACCGCACCGCGGCACTCGCACTCGCGGGCGACCGCCACCGCGGGGCGGGGGTGTTCTTCGGCGAGCGCGCCGCGTGCTCGCGCTGCCACGCGCTGCGCGGGCGCGGGGCGGACATCGGACCCGAGCTGTCCGGAATCGGCGCGAAGTACGCGCGCGAGCAGCTCCTCGAGGAGCTCCTCGCTCTGAGCCGCGCCATCGCGCTCGGCTACCAGACCTGGACCATCGAGACGCGCGAGGGTCTCGTGCACACGGGCTTTCTGCAGGCGGGCAATCCCCTCGCGCCGGGCGAGGGAGTGGTCGTGCTCAAGGGCACTGACGGGCATCGCATCGTCATCGAGGAGCGTGAGATCGAGTCCGCACGGCGACAGGAGACGAGCGTGATGCCCGATGGCGTGCTGCTCGGGCTCTCGGCGCAGGACACCGCCGACCTGCTCGCGTTCCTGCGGCATGACCCCGCTCGCCCGCGCGCGAGCGGAGCGCCGCGCAAGCTCTTCAACGGCGTCGACCTCGAGAGCTGGGACCACTACCTGTCCGCGCCGGCGCGCCGCGAGGAGGTGTGGAGCGTGCGCGACGGCGTGCTGCGCTGCGAGGGCACGCCGTATGGCTACATCCAGACGCGCGAGACCTTCACCGACTTCGTGCTCGAGTTCG
This sequence comes from Planctomycetia bacterium, assembly GCA_005778045.1. Next base: position 9,408 of record SXKQ01000214.1, on the reverse strand, counting down.
AGTGGCGCTGGGCGGCCGGTGGAACGCCGGGCAACTCGGGCGTGCTCCTGCGCAAGACCGGACCCGACCGGATCTGGCCGCGCAGCCTCGAGGCGCAGCTCATGCACCGCAATGCCGGAGACTTCTGGATCATCGGCGACTTCCCGGTCGCGACGGAGGCGAGTCGCACGAACGGCGATCACTGCGTGCGCATCGCCCCCACGAACGAGCGCCCCGTCGGCGAGTGGAATCGCTACCGCATCATGGCGCGCGAGGGCGAAGTGACGCTCGAAGTGAACGGCGAGCTGCAGAATCGCGCGCAGTGGGCCGACGAAGTCGCCGGCACGATCTGCCTGCAGTCCGAGGGTGGCGCGATCGAGTTCCGCGAGATCGTGCTCACGCCGCTCGAGTGACGGCCAGCGACGCTAGACTTCGCCCACCATGAAGCAGGACAAGAAGAAGCAGAAGAGCGGCGACAAGCTCGCCAAGAAGGCCGCCAAGGTTCTTGCGACGGGCGCGAAGCCGAAGAAGGTGGCCGATCACCACGACGCGGAGCTGGTGCTCAAGCTCTACGACCTGCGCCGCGAGGGTGTGATGCGCGCGTCGCGCGACGCGATCGGGAAGTTCTTCCCCAAGAGCTACGAGGAGCTCTTCACGCTCACCAAGCCCGACCACCCGCACAACGCGGCTTGGCGGCAGGTCTCGAGCTACTTCGAGATGGCCTATAGCTTCGCGCGCCACGGCGTGATGCATCCCGACTTCCTCGCGGAGAACTCGGGCGAGGGCCTGTACCTCTACGCCAAGGTCGAGCCCTATCTCGCGCAGCTGCGCGCCGACACCTCGCCCTACGCCTTCGCCAACGCCCAGTGGCTGGTCGAGAACTCCCCCGCCGCTGCGCTGCGCATGGCTGTCTTCCGCAAGCGCATCGCCAAGGTGCTCGCAAGCTCCTGAGCGGCCCCAGACGGTCAAGCCGAGCCGGAATCGGCGAGAATTTCCGGACAGGAACAGGCGGTCCGCGGCGCCGCAGCTGGCCATCCCCGCGGACCTTAGTGCCGCAGGGGAAACGCTTTGCGAACTCCTCTCCGGCTTCGGCGCCATGGGCGGTCCCGCACCGCTACGCACCTCGCAGCCCCCCCGAAACGGCCGCGATCCGGTAGTCTTAGCCGAGAGTCAGCCTCTCCGCGGGTTCTGCCGAACCCGGCGGCGGAGGTTGCCGTCACACTTAAATATCTCTCCCCCCGTCCCGCGGGATGCGACTCATCCTCGCCGCCCGCCCACCGGACCCCCTCGCCCCAACCTCATGAAGCACATCCTCAGGACCTCCATCGCTGCGGCCGCCGCGCTCGTCGCGACGCAGTCCGGCGCCCTCGCCCAGCAGATCTACCTGAACGAGCTGTACATCTCCCACTCGAGCACCGACCTCTACGAGTTCATCGAGCTCAAGAGCACGCCGGGCCGCTCGCTCGACAACATCGTCGTGCTGGTGGTGGAAGGCGACTGGTCGGCCTCGGGCAACGAGGGCACGCTCGACCGCGTGTGGGACCTCACTGGCTACTCCGTGCCCGCGAGCGGCCTGTTCGTGCTCGGCACGTCTGGCCTCCAGAACTCGGTGGCCGCGCCGTTCACGGCCAACTTCAACTTCGGGACCTCGGACCGCCTCGAGAACGGCTCGAACACGTTCTACGTCGTCGACGCCGGCTCGTCGGCCAACGTCGCGGCTCTGGTCGCCAAGCTCAACACCGACGTCGACTCGGACAACAACGGCATCACGGACATTCCGACGCTCTCGACGATCCTCGACTACTGCGCGGTCGTCGACGGCGGCATCAACCAGGTTGCGCCGAACTTCCCGGACCGCATCTACGACGGCGCGATCCAGATCGGGCCCGAGGGCGTCGGCACGACGGCCTTCCTGCCCGGCGGCGCGTTCCGCGGCATCGGTGCTCCGGCTCCCTGGTGCGCGGACTTCCTCGACTTCAACGAGCCCGCCAATGCCTTCGAGCCCCGCACCCCGGGCGCCCAGAACTCGGTCTGCCCGAGCGCGGTGCAGGTCGTCAACTACTGCACCCCGGGCACGACGACCAACGGCTGCAACGCCGTGATGAGCTACACCGGCCTGCCGAGCATCGCGCTGGGCGTCGGTGGCTTTACCGTCTCCTGCTCCAACGCCGAGGGCGGCAAGATCGGCCTGATCTTCTACAGCGTCAGCGGCCAGGGCAACTACCCGTGGGGCAGCAGCTCGGCCTTCCTGTGCGTGAAGTCCCCGCAGCAGCGCACCGCCACCCTCGGCACCGGCGGCACGGCGAACGCCTGCGACGGCGCCATCTCGCTCGACTTCTTCAATTACATCACCAACGTCAACCCGACCGCGCTCGGCACGCCGCTCGCGGCGGGTAATCAGGCTTGGTTCCAGTGCTGGTTCCGTGACCCGCCGTCGCCCAAGACGACGATGCTCTCGGACGGTCTGGAAGTGACCTTCCTTCCGTGAGCCCAAGGCCGAGCGGTTCACGAAACCAGCTCAGCCGCGCCGCGCCGATGCGCGGCTTGGGGGATCCTTCTCGCGGGCGACGCCAAGGCGTCGCGACGGTGGCGGAGCGGCCTAGCGGGTTCGAGTCTTGACGGTCTCGCCGAGGAACGTCATCGAGCGGCAGAGCTCGTCGAAGTCCTCGTGGGCGAGGCGGAACCAAGTGTTGCAGAGCCAGCCGCGGTCGAGGGCCGAGGTGGGCGTGCCGGGGGCGGGCACGGAGTGCTCGTAGATGGACGAGCCGCAGCGCGAGAAGGCGGCGTCCACGCCGGAGTGCTCCGCGATCATGCCGTCGCGGTCGGGTCGGATCTGGATCGAGCCCGCGGCGCGGCGACGGCTTGGGTGCGCCTCGGAAGGACGACCGAGGGCCGCGAGGGCCCACTCGCGATAGACGTCGAAGTCATCCGCCACGCGGTACATGTCCCAGATCTTCTCGCCGGCGGGGCGGGCGCCGAGCTCGGAGAACTTCAGGCCCTTGGGACCAAAGAACCACTCCATGTGCGTCGCGGTGGAGCGCAGACCGAGCGCGTCGACCACGGCGCGCGCCGTCGAACGCAGCTCGGTGTAGCTCGCGAGCTCGATCCGGTTGGTGATCGCAATCTGCGGCGAGATCCAGCGCGTGCGGTTGGCCTCGAGACAACCGGGGAAGTAGTGGCCGACGAAGTCGTGGCGCACGCCCTCGGGCCCGGTGATCGTGTCGAGAAAGCCCTCGTGCCCGTCGACGAATTCCTCGACCGCGAGCGGACGATCCAACGCGAGCGCGAGACGCGGGAGCAGCGCCGCGAGCTCCGCGTCCGAGGAGAGCTTGTAGGTGTCCAGCGAGTTGAAGCCCGCGAGCGGCTTGACGATCACCGGATAGCCTTCACGCGCGATGAAGTCGCGCACTTCGCGCTCGCTCGTCACGGCCGCGGACTGCGCGCAGGGAATACCGCGCTCGCGCAGGAAGGCCTTCATCGCGACCTTGTCGCGGCACAGACGCGCCGTGGTCAACGAGAGCCCGGGGAGGCCGAGCTCCCCGCGCAGCCACGCGGCCGTCTCGACCAACGGCTCGTCGATGGTCTCGACGCGCTCGATGGTCCCGGAGTCCGGGAGCAGGCGCAGTTCCGCGAGCGCGCGCTCCCCTTCGAGAATGCGCTCGCACTGCCGATATGCGTCGAGCAGCGGCCGCACGCCCTCGGACAGCCGCTCGGGAGGCTGCGGGCCGAGGGCGGAAATGCGCACGCCGAGCGAGCGCAAGCCGCGCAGGAAGTCGTGGTTGTAAGCGTGCGTGTCGGGGGCAAGGAACAGGACGTGCATGGCGAGGCGTTCGCATCATGTCGGTCCGCGCGCGCGCTCGCCACGGGCCATTTCACAGCGACGGCTTGACGCGCTCCCGTCGCGCCATGGTGATGCTGCGCCTTGAGCTCCTCCCCGACCAAGAAGCCGACGCAGCGCTGGCGCGAGAACCTCGAAGCCTTCACCGTCGCCATCGTGATGGCGGTGATGCTCAAGTACTTCGCCGTCGAGGCGTACCAGATTCCCACCGGCTCGATGCAGCCCACGCTCATGGGGACCGAGTTCCGCGAGCGCGGCGCGCTCGTGGGCGAGATCAAGGACCGCATCCTCGTCGACAAGCTCTCGTTCCACCTGCGCGACCCCGAGCGCTTCGAGGTCGTGATCTTCAAGTACCCGCTCAACCGCGCACAGAACTTCGTCAAGCGCCTCGTCGGCATGCCCGGCGAGCAGTTCCGCATCCAGTACGGCGACCTGTGGCAGCGCAGCGACAGCACGCAGCCCTGGAAAGTGCTGCGAAGGCCATCCGGCGTGATGGACGAGATCTGGAAGGCGATCGACGTCGGCGAGCCCGCGCGTGGTGTGCACTGGATGGCCGAGGGCAACCGCTCGATCACCGCACGCGAGCTCGATGCCAGCGGCCCGACGCAGCTCACCTTCGCGGCCCATGGCGGCGGCTCGATCCTCGACAGCTACCAGCACGGCTACCCGCCGGGCGTGCAGGAGGCGATGCGGCGCTATCCAGGGTTCCACCGCTCCAACGCCAATACCGTCGGCGACCTGCGCGTCACGGGCGAGATCACCCCAAACGCGAGCCTCGCGACCTTCGCGATCGAGCTCGGCGAAGGCGCGCGGCGCTACCGCTTCGAGCTGCCGGGACCGGCCGCCAAGGAAGCGGGCAGCGTGCGCGTCGAGTGGGCGCGCAACGAGGCCTACCCGCCAGCGCGCGCGGAGCATGCGCTGCGGCTCGAAGCGGGACGCACGTATCACTTCGCGGCGCACAACCTCGACGACCAGCTCGCGCTCGAGCTCGATGGCGAGCGCATCGCCTCGCTCGAAGTTCCTCCCGCCGCGGACCAGAACTCGAGCGTCAAGCTCGTGCTCGAGGACGGTGGCGCGCGCCTCGCGGACCTGCAGGTCTGGCGCGACATCTTCTACACGGAGGGCAGCTTCGCCTCCGAGTGGACGATCCCCGAAGGCCACTACTTCATGCTCGGCGACAACACGCAAGACTCGAGCGACGGCCGCGAGTGGCGTGCGATCGCCCTGCAGTGGAAGGGTGGACCGGACGGCGGGCCGGTGCTCGGCAACGCGCGCGAGGGGCTCGCCGACGGCCGCTACCGGCCGGACTCGAACCCGATCCGCGAGCAGACGGCAGCGGGCATGACGACCTTCTTCCGCGACTTGTACGGCGAGCTGTACGTCTTCCCGCGCGTCGACGAGCTTCCGCTGCCGGCGGAGCGGCAGTACGCCGCGGTCTCGTTCGTTCCGCGCGAGCTGATCACGGGCCGCGCTCTCGCGGTGTTCTGGCCGCTGTCGCTCGCGTTCGACACGTACCGCGTGAAGTGGATTCGCTAGCGGGGCGCTGAAGAGCGCTCCGTCGCGAGGCCACGCGATCCAAATCCAGGCCCGCAGCGCGACGGAGCGGCGGCGGAGTCGGACTTCGTGATCGTTGAGTACGGTCCGACGAGCGTGAACAAGGCAACGGCGGAGCGCGCGAAGCCGCAGCAGGTCCGATTTTCAACGGACCGCCACAGCCTCGCGACGAGCTCGCATCACGGGCGCGGAAGCCACGAGACAGGGCCACCCGTGCATCCGTTGGCGCAGGACGGCTCCCTCCGGGACTGCGAGCCGAGCCATGGCCGGCCCAGCCACTGCGGACACCGTCGCCTCAACCGGAGCGGGGCTGGCTTTCGTGCACAGAAGTCTGGCTGCCCTGTGGGGCCCACCCGAAGACTGAATCGCGAGTTCTCAACAGTGCCGTAATCGGGATTCGACCGCGCCGACGAACCTCGTCCCGGTGGCCGAAATGCAATTCGTCCAAACGAGAACGGGCAGAAAGCGCACACGGCAACGGGGAACGACCCTAGCGAGCCGCAGAGGCGGGCAAGATTCGCCGCACGACGTCCGGAAGGCGATCGCGGCCGCCGCTGCGGGAGTTGAGGCCTTTCAGGGGCGGCTGAGCGAGAAATTGCTCCACAGGTTATCCACACACGAAAATTGCCACTCGGGACTTGCAGGCCGTGGGTGCTCGTCCGTGAGGCGGCCCCACGGGCCGCACTGGAACCTGCAAAGCCGCCCCCACTCGGGCGGAGCGGCCGTTCGGCCCTCCTACGAGATCGCATTTGCCCGCGCGGGACTTCGCGACGCCGATCTCTAGACTCCTGCCACCATGACCCAGCGCACCGATCCCGTCGCCGGAGAGATCCTGCTCGAGGTGCGCGGCCTCGTGAAGTCCTTCAAGGGGCGGCGCGTCGTCAATGGCGTGTCCTTCCTCGTGCGCGCCGGCGAGATCGTCGGAGTGCTCGGCGCCACCGGCGCGGGCAAGACGACGAGCTTCCGCATGACCGTCGGCCTCACGCGGCCCGATGGCGGCGAGGTGCTGCTGCGCGGCACGGAGTGCTCCAAGCTGGCCATGTTCGAGCGCGCTCGGCTCGGCATGGGCTACCTGCCGCAGGATCGCAGCATCTTCCAGACGCTCACCGTGCGCGACAACGTACTCGCGGTGCTCGAGACCATGCCCTACGCGCGCACGGAGCGCGAGGAGGAGGCGACCAAGCTCCTCAAGGAGCTCGAGATCCTGCGCCTCGAAAAGAGCGTTGCGAACACGCTCTCCGGCGGCGAGCAACGCCGCCTCGAGCTCGCGCGCGCGCTCGCGAGCAAGCCGCTGATCCTGCTGCTCGACGCGCCCTTCGCCGGCGTCGACCCGCTCGCCGTCGCGGAGATTCAGGGCCTGATCCGCAGGATGAAGCAGCGCAATCTCGGCATCCTGATCACCGACCACAACGTGCGCGAGACCTTGCAGCTGTGCGACCGCGCCTACGTGATCGCGAAGGGCGAGCGCATCAAGGACGGCACGCCCGCGGAGATCATCTCCGACGCCAAGGTGCGCGAGGTCTACCTCGGCAACACCTTCGACGCGCCCGTCGTCGCGGGCGGCAAGGCCTAGCGCAGTTGGAGGCGCGCACGAGCCACGACCTGCGCGTGCAGCGCACGGCGCGCATCGAGGTCGCGGGCGAGGCGCGTGGCGCGCGTGAGCTGTGGATCGTGCTGCACGGCTATGCGCAGACCGCGAGCGAGATGCTCACGGCGTGCGCGCCGCTCGCGCGCGAAGACCGACTGCTCGTCGCGCCAGAGGCGCTCTCGCGCTTTTATCGCCGCGGCTCGTCGGGACCGATCGGAGCGAGCTGGATGACGCGCGAGGCGCGCGAGCGCGAGATCGCGGACTATGTGGCCTATCTCGACGACGTGGGGCGCTGGATCCGGCGCGAGCTCGGGTGCGACCTCGCCCCCACCGTGCTCGGCTTCTCGCAGGGCGTCGCCACGGCCTGGCGCTGGACCGCCCTTGGAAGCGTGCGCCCGCAGCGTCTGATCGCCTGCGGCGCAGGCATCCCGCCGGACCTCGATCTCGCCGCCGTGCGCGAGAAGCTCGCCCACATGGGGCTCGACTTCGTGCGTGGCGTGGACGACGGCTACCACACTGCGGAGTGGGCCGAGCGTGACCGCACGCGACTCGCCGCGCTAGAACTCGGGTGCCAGCTGCACGAGTTTGCCGGGGGCCACGAGCTCCCTCCCGACCTCCTGCGCGCGCTCTGAGCGCGTGCGGTGCGGCAGAGTCTCGAGACAGTCGGAGGCGCGCAACGCAACGATCCTGACGAAGTGGTCGGCTCGGCCCGCGGGGCCACGGAGCGCCGCCCGCGCGCCGTGGCTCGGTGCCCCTGCGCAGCGGGAAAATCCTCGGTCGCGCTCACAAGTTGCGCGCCTTGACCATTCGAAACTACGACCGCTAACCTCTCGGTTTGGGATGGCACCCGCGCGATTCGCCGCGGACCCGCCCCGCACAAGGCACACCGACATGAAGATCATCGCCTGCGTCAAGCGCGTCCCGCTCACGGACGCGCAGGTCAAGATCGGCGCCGATGGCGCCGGCATCGACCCCACCGGCCTCGTCTACAGCCTGTCGTTCTACGACGATCTCGCTGTAGAGGAGGCAATCAAGACCAAGGAGAAGCTCGGCGGCGAGGTGACGGTGCTCACCCTCGGCTCCGCTGAATCGAGCAAGGAACTGCGCGAGTGCCTCGCGAAGGGCGCGGACAACGCGACCATCCTGCTCGACCCGAACTGGGCGGCACGCGACGCTCGCTCGACCGCCAAGGCACTCGCCGCCCGCATTCAGGAACTCGGCGCCGAGCTCGTGTTCTGCGGCCGAGTCGCCACGGACCGCGATCAGAGCGCGGTGGGCACGATGCTCTCGTCGTACCTCGGCTGGGCCTGCGTGACCGACGTCACCAAGCTCGAGCTCACGGCCACCGGCGGCACCGCCCAGCGCGAGACCGAGTCGGGCATCGAGACGGTCGCGTTCTCGCTCCCGGCCGTAATCACCTGCGACAAGGGCCTGAATGAGCCACGCCTCGCGGGCTTGAAGGGCATCATGGCCGCCAAGAAGAAGACCATCGACGAGACCAAGCCTGTCGACGTCGAGAGTTCCGTGAAGGTGCTCCGGGTCGAGCTCCCGGCCGCCCGTAAGGCCGGTCGCATCGTGGGCGAGGGCGCGGCCGCCGTGCCGGCGCTCATGAACGCCCTGCGCAACGAAGCCAAGGTCCTCTAGGAAGAAAGCAAAGGCACACCCATGACCTCGATCCTCGTCTTCGTCGAGCACAAGGACGGCACCCCGCGTCGCGCCAGCCTCGAGGCGCTCGGCGCCGCGGTCGCCACCGGCCTGACCCCCATTGCCCTCGTCACCGGCCCGGGCGCCGCGAATGCGGCCGCTCCGCTCTCCGCCGCGGGCGCCAAGAAGCTCGTCGTCGTCACCGGCGCCGACCACTACAGCCCGGACGGCACCGCCGCGGACATCGCCGCCACGGTCACGGCCCACGGTGCGCTCGCGTTCGTCGCGGCCGCGAGCTCGGCCGGCAAGGACCTGCTCGGCCGCGTCGCCGGACTGCTCGACTGCGCCCCGCTCGCGGACTGTATCGCCTTCGGCTGCGCCGGTGGCGTGTTCACCGTGCAGCGCCCGATCCTCGCGGGCAAGGCGCTCGTGACGGCCCAGAGCACGAGCAAGGTGTGCTGCGCGACGCTGCGTCCCAACACCTTCGCCGTTGCCTCGGGCTCCGGTGCGGCCGAGGCCTCGACCGTCGCCACCAAGGGCGGCAAGGTCAAGGTCACCGGCGTGGCAGCCAAGGGCGACGCCAAGCTCGACGTGAAGGAAGCGCCCGTGGTCGTGTCCGGCGGGCGTGGCCTGCGCGAGGCTGCGGGCTTCAAGGTCGTCGAGGACCTCGCAGCGGCCTTCGGCAACGCGGCCGTCGGCGCCTCGCGCGCGGTGGTCGATTCCCACTGGCGTCCGCACAGCGAGCAGGTCGGCCAGACCGGCAAGACCGTGGCCCCGCAGCTCTACATCGCGGTCGGCAGCTCGG
>SXKQ01000213.1 GCA_005778045.1 Planctomycetia bacterium | reverse complement strand
TGAGCGTCGTCGGGTCGTGGATCTTGAAGAACCACGCGAGCAGTTCGTCATAGGAGACCTTGGCGGGATCGAACACGATCCGCACTGCCTCCGCGTGGCCGCTCTTGGAGTCGTGCGTGTCGTCGTACTTGGGGTTCTCGAGGTGGCCGCCGGAGTAGCCGCACTCCGTCTCGAGCACGCCCGGGATCTTGCGCAGCAAATCCTCCATGCCCCAGAAGCAGCCACCGGCGAGCACGACGGTATCGGTCGTCGCGCTGGCCTTCGCCGCGCTCGCGCCACTCGAAGCTGCACCGCCGGGCTGCTGGCCGAAGAGCGGCAGGAACCGTCCGAGCCCTTCTTTCTCGAGGTCGGCGACGGGCACGAAGCGCAGCGAGGCCGAGTTGATGCAGTAGCGCAGCCCCGTGGGCTTGGGACCGTCGTCGAACACGTGGCCGAGGTGCGAGTCCGCGCGCTTCGAGCGTACTTCGGTGCGCAGCATGCCGTGGGTCAGATCGTTCTTCTCGACGAGCGGCGATTCTGCGAGCGGCTGCGTGAAGCTCGGCCAGCCGCAGCCGGAGTCGAACTTGTCCTTCGAGGAAAACAGCGGCGTGCCATCGACGATGTCGACGTAGAGGCCGTCCGCGTGGTTGTCCCAATACTCGCCGGTGAAGGCGCGCTCGGTGCCACTCTCCTGCGTAACCTTCCACTGGATCGGGCTCAGGCGGGTCTTCAGCGCATCGCGATCGATGGGCGCGGGCGCTTCCGTCGCGGCGACCGGTGCGGGGCTCGAGCTGCCGGCAGGCGCGCTCTCCTCGGGGCGCGGGGTGCGGGCGCAGGAGGCGACCGCGACGACGAGGGCGAGCAACAGGGCGAGCCAGAGCCAGGGCTTGGTGTCGAGGAGGGTCATGGCGAGGTGCGAAGGAGTCACGGGCGAGAACCACGGGCTCTTCGGCCCCCAACGAAGTGTACGCAAGGTGCGCAGGGGCTGGATGTCGCGGATCTTGCGGCGGTGGAACAGGCCCGGGCCCGCGCGGGTATCCTGTGCGGCGCCATGCCGCCCCTCGCTCAGGTTCTCGAACAAGACGGACGGCTCGTCGGAGCCGCGCCCGAACTCTCCCGCGACGAGCTGCGCGCGCTCCTGCGCCACATGCTGCGCGTGCGCGCGCTCGACGACCGCATGCTGAAGCTGCAGCGAGCCGGCCGAATCGGCTTCGTGGGCACGGCCAAGGGCCTCGAGGCCGCCATCATCGGCTCGGCCTTCGCGCTCGAGCCGCGCGACTACCTGTGGTCGGGCCTGCGCGAGGGCTCGGCGGCCGTGATGCGCGGTCTGCCGTTGTCTGAGTACCTCGCGCAGATGTACTGCAACTCGAATGACACGGCCAAGGGCCGTCAGATGTGCAACCACTTCCAGCACAAGGCGAGCCACTACCCGTCGTGGTCGAGCGTGATCGGCACGCAGATCGCTCACGGCGTTGGCGCGGCGCTCGCTGGCAAGCAGCGCGGCCTCGACGAGGTGCACGCGATCTACTTCGGCGACGGCGCCACCAGCTCGAACGGATTCCACTCCGGGATGAACTTCGCCAGCGTGTGGAAGGTCCCGGCGGTGTTCGTGTGCATCGACAACGGTTGGGCGATCAGCGTGTGCTCGCGCGAGCAGACTGCGGCGGAGAGCTACGCGGACAAGGCGGTCGCCTACGGCATGCCGGGCCTCGAGGTCGATGGCAACGACGTGCTCGCGTGCGTGCGCGAGATGCGCGCGGCGAACGCGCGCGCGCGCCGCGGAGAGGGGCCGAGCCTCTTGGTGCTCAAGACCTATCGCATGATGGGGCACAGCTCGTCGGACGATCCGACCAAGTACCGCGATGCGGCCGAGGTCGACGCATGGGCCGCGCGCGATCCGCTCGATCGCATGGAGCGCCACCTGCTCGCCACCCACGTGATCGAGACAGGCGAACGAGCGCGCCTCGAGGCCGAACTCCTCGAGGAGATCGACCGCGAGATCCACGTGCAGGAGGCGGCGGCGGCGATGGCGCTCAAGACGCTCGTCGAGGACGTCTACGCCGACGTCCCGCGCCACCTGCGGCTGCAGTACAACCGCTTTATCGCGGTCGCCGAGCGCCTCGGCCACGCCCAGAAGGGTGACGGCGCGTTCCCGCTTTAGCTTGGAAGTGGTGCGCGAAATCGCCTTGATTTCGGCTCGTGGCGAAAAAAGCGCACTTGGAGGAAGGGGATCGGCTCGCGGCGGGCTAACTTCCGCGCACGGTCGAAGCGTTCCCGAAGGACGGCTCGCGACGCACCGCTGCCTATGGAACGCACCCAGACCGATCCCAATCTCACCCGCTCGCTCGACCAGATCGAAGGCACCGCCACGTCGCCCCTGCCCAAGACGCCCATCGGCCAGCGCTGCGTCGCCCTGCGCGCGACCCCGCTCGGCGCTCTCTCGGCGGGTGATCTCGGCGCGCTCATCGGACAGCGCATGTCGCTCGACCTGATCGTGCCGCGCGCGCTCGACCTGCTGGCCAAGCATCCGCTCGTCGCCGGCGATGACTACCCCGGCGACCTGCTCGGCACCGTGCTGCGCCTCGACGGCTCCTTCTGGCTCGCTCACCCGCGCTGGCATGCGCGCCTCGTGGCGATCGCCGACGGCGTCGGCGCGGGCCCCGAGGAGATCTCGTTCGAGCTGGCCGAGTTTCCGCGCCAGCTGACCGCCTGAGGGCGATTGCGGACTCGAGGGCGCACGCGCATTCTGCAGCCATGCTGCAGCGCGCCGCGCTCCCCGTGTTCTTGCTCGCAGGCTGCGCCACCCGTGCTCCGCAGCCGCCGCGCCAGCCCAACGTCGTGCTGATCGTCGCGGACGACCTCGGCTGGGGCGAGCTCGGCTGCTATGGCCAGCGCCGGATCCGCACCCCGCGCATCGACGCCCTCGCAGGCGAGGGCGTGCGCTTCACGCAGTTCTACTCGGGTGCGCCCGTGTGCGCGCCGAGTCGCTGCGTACTTCTCACGGGGCGTCACAACGGTCACGGCGCCGTGCGCGACAACCTCGAAGTCCAGCCCGAAGGGCAGATGGACCTGCCCGCGAGCGAGATCACGGTTGCAGAAGCGCTGCGCGATCAGGGCTACGCGACGGGCTGTTTCGGTAAGTGGGGCTTGTCGGCGCCGCACACCGAGGGACACCCCAACGCGCAGGGCTTCGACGAGTTCTTCGGCTACATCTGCCAGCGCGAGGCGCACGACTTCTATCCCGACCATCTGTGGCGCAATGGCGAGCGGGTCGAGCTCGATCGCGTGCAGTACTCGCACGATCTGGTCGCGAACGCGGCGCTGGAGTTCGTGCGCGCGCATCGCGAGGGGCCGTTCTTCCTGTACGTGCCGTTCACGATCCCGCACCTCGCGCTGCAGGTACCCGCCGACTCGCTCGCCGAGTACGAGGGCCTGTGGGAGGACCCGCCCTACACGGGAGGCAAGGGCTACAAGCCGCATCCGACGCCGCGCGCAGCCTACGCGGCGATGGTGACGCGCATGGACCGCGACGTGGGGCGCATCGTCGACCTGCTCGCCGAGCTCGGACTTGCCGAGGACACGCTCGTGCTCTTCACCAGCGACAACGGCCCGACCTACGATCGTCTCGGCGGCTCGGACTCCGACTTCTTCGAGAGCACGGCGGGACTTCGCGGTCGCAAGGGCAGCGTCTACGAGGGCGGACTGCGTGTGCCGCTCGTCGCGCGCTGGACGGGGCGGATTCCGGCGGGCTCCACGTGCACGCAGCCCTCGGGGTTCGTCGACGTGTTCCCGACGCTCGCTTCCGAGTGCGGGGCTGCGACGCCCGCCACCCTCGATGGGGAATCACTCGCGTCATCGCTGCGCGATCCGAGCGTGGCGAGCCGCACGCGCCCGCTCTACTGGGAGCTCGCGGGATATGGCGGCCAGCAGGCTGCGCGCATCTGCGACTGGAAGGCGGTCCGGCGCGACATGCGCAAGGGCAACGACGCGCTCGAGCTCTACGATCTCGCTGCGGATCCGGGCGAGACGCGCGATCTCGCACTCGCGCGCCCCGAGATCCTCGCGCAGCTGCAAGCGACCCTCGAGCGCGAGCACGTCGAATCTGGCGCGTTCCCGCTCGTCCGCCGCTGAGCGCCCGGCGGGCATCGATGTGCCCGAGCCCCGACGCATCCGCTCGCCGTGACGTCGTGGACAAGGCTCACTGGAACGACTTCCACTTGGTCCAGTTCTCGCGAGCGAACTTGACTTCGTCCGCGGCGTATTGCTCCCTCTTCTGGGTCTTGAGCACGGTGCCGACGGGAACCTTGTTGGGGTTGTTGCCGATCGCCTTGTAGTCGTACTTCCAGATCAAAGGTCACAGCTCGAAGGTCCCATAGCGCTCCTTGGAGATCTGCGCGAGCATCGCGCCTGCCTTGGTCGGGGGCGTGTCGGGCAGGAAGTCCTCCGGCCGCATCGGGGCCTCCTCGCGCGGAGCATTTGCGCTCGCCTTCTGGGCGACGAAGCTCGACTTGACCGACTCGATGCCGAGCTTGAGCTTGCGGAACTGCTCGCGCGCGTCGAACTTCTGTGCATGGCCGTAGTCAGCCGGATCCGTGGCCATCGCATTCGAGTCGTCAACGGCCATCATCCAGCCCTTGAGGTCGATGTAGATGAACTGACTTCCGTTGCGCCTGAAGGAGTCGTGCAGTTGGGAGGCGATCCCGAACATCGAGAGCTGGTGCCAGACCGCGAAGAATGCGTGCATGCCCCGATCCACCTCGCAGGCCTTGGCTGCGCGGACGATGGGCTCCTTGATGAACGGATCGAAGATCAGCTCGTAGGCGCTCGCCGCGAGGAAGCTGGCGTCAGGCGTCAGCACCACCGACGGGCACGCGGCGCGTCAGACATGCTCGACGCTGGCGCAGGCCGTGGCGCTGAAATAGTCCTCGGGCCGGCCAAGCTCCCGATTCGCGTCCTCGATGGCGCAGTCCTGGCCCTCGGCGCGAGTCCTGCTGATCCATTCGCTGGCGGTGACGAGGATGCACACGTTGGGAGTCCGCTCGGCCGCGAGGAACGCGCTCGTCGCCGGAGTTGCGGTCCAGCCGCGAGCCAGTCGCTGGGCACCCATGTCCTAGACCAGCAGGGCCAGTTCTTTTTCGCTCGAGTTCGTGAAGTAGGAATCGAGGGTCTTGAGGGCCATGGGTAGCCCCTTGATGGGATGAGATAGGCGCAGACGCGTGCAGCATCGAGGGGGCAGGCTGCGCACGCCGCTCCAACCGGAAATCCGTGCTTTCGCGTGCGGATTGGGCGTGAGGCAGAGCGAGAGTCCCAGCTCACGGCCCGAATCGTGCCGCCGGCCGGCGCAGAGGACTCCGTAGTCCGGCCGGATTCCTGCCTCTCCTGATTCCCGGCTTGGAGGCGGTCGATGAGCGTTGGAGCTCCATGAAGGCTGAGCTCCTCGCCGGGAGTCGCCGCGTCAGGCAGCCCGCCAGTGCCGCACGAGACGCTCGGCGGCGATGCGTGCGCCACCAATATTGCGTGCCGTGGGCCCGAGCTCCAGTTCCGCGAGCTCGCCGGCGACGAGCAGGCCGTGGCGCCACTCCAAGCTGGGGGCGAGGAGCGGATAGCCGCAGGGGGCGGTGGCGAGGCCGAGGTCGGCCTCCGCCTCGCGCAGCCACAATCCGCCCGGGCGCTCGTGAGCGAAGCCCGTTGCCAGCAGGGCGAGATCAAAGGACCCCAGTCGGGTCCCGGTCAGCGTCGTGAGCGCGAGACGGCCCTCGCTCTCGATCGCGGCCTCGCGCACGCGACCGGTGACGAGCTCGACGCGTTGGCGCGCGATCGCCATGCGCAACGGACGCAGCAAGCGCTCGGGAATCGAGCCGGGCTGTCGCGCGCGTTGGATGCTGCGCCGCCGCTCCTCGGGTGCCCGGACCTGCTCGAAGCCGCTCAGGTACTTGGGGCCGAGCCAGCCCGGGTCCGAGTCATACTCCGCATGCCGCAGTCCTTCCGTCGTGATCCAAGTGAGCCGCTCCACGCGCTCGCGCGCCAGCGACAGCACCACGTGGGCAGCCGTGCAGCCGCTCCCGATGACCGCGACGCGCGACACGCCGAGCGCCTTCGGATACTCGCTGCGCGCGAGCACATGCTCGACTCGTCCTCCGCCTGCACGGGCCGAGCTGGCCCAAGAAGGCCAGTTCAGGGGGCGCGCAGGGCCGAGAGCGAGCAGGACGCGTCGTGTCTCGACGGCCCCGGCATCGGTCTCCACTCGCCAGCCGCCCGGAACACGCGCCAGCGCTCGCGCCGAGCCGCGTAAGCGCAGTTCGCGGGAGCGTCGACGCTCCATGGTCGCATGCGCGTGGGCTTCGAACAGGCACGCGGACGGGAGGTTGTAGACGCCATAGGTCTCTGACGAGGCAGGAGCCGCAGGTCCGCGGGAGAAGTGCAACAGGGAGAACGGCTCGACGTCGATGTGGTGCACGCCCGGGCTGCGCAGGAAGTCCATGCAGCTGCCACGGGCGCGCTGGAACCAGTCCCGGAGCGGATCGTCGTGCGGGTCGAGCACGCGGACGCGGTCACGCCCGAAGCCGCAGGGGCCGGTGAGCACATGCGAGAAGTACGTGCCGTGCACGCCACCGCCGACGATCAGCCAATCCAGCATCTTGCTTGATCGCCGCTCCGGCTGCCGCGGTTCCCCGGAAATACGTGCAGCTCAGCGCCGACTCGGTGCACCACTCCTGCCGATCAGCCGGTCGGGCCGAGAAGCGCGAGGTGCGTTCCGAGCAATTGCGGGAGGTGCAGCGGGTCGCAGCTCGGAGGCGGAGCTGAGTCGGGCGGCGGCTCGCGGCGCAGCTTGCGCAACAGCGGGATCGCCTCGGGGAGAGCATAGTGCTCGCCCGAAAAGCGCTCGATGAAGCGACCGCCGCGCACGTCTCCGCGCAGCTCAAGGGCGCGCAGGGCGCGGACGAGATCGCGCCAGGGCACGGGCGAGCGCTCGCGCTCGAGCAGGGCACGGAAGAGCACGCCGTAGCGGCGCAGAAGGACCTTGGCGAGCGCCTCGGGCTCGGGGCGTGGGCGACCCTCGCGCTCGAGCAGCGACCAGCGCCCCGGGGAGAGTGCGCGGAAGTGACGCTGGCCGGAAGGGCGCATCAGGTGGCGCAGGGCACCGAAGCCGTCGCTGGTAGCGAGCCCGCAGCCGACGAGCTCGGCGA
Organism: Planctomycetia bacterium; assembly: GCA_005778045.1. The sequence goes on along the minus strand of SXKQ01000213.1, from coordinate 2,393 downwards.
GTCCGCGATCGACATCCGCACCCAGCAGTCCGCAGGCACGCGGGAGATCGTCGGCGAAGCTCGCACCGCGCGAACGCAGTGCATCGAGGACGCCACGCGCGGGCCACGTCAGCTCGGGCGACTCGCTGCCACGCTCAAAGCCCAGCCACAGGTTCGCATCCTCGCGTGGGAAGAACGCGATCGGCGTCGCGCGCGGGGCACTGCGGCCCGCGCCCCAGAGCCGACCCCACGCGACACGGCCGCCGAGGCCGAGCTGGTCGAGCCACTCGGGGCGATAGTCCTTCACGCGAGCCGAGAGGATCTCCTCTTCCCACTCGCCCGGCGTCGCCTCGAAGCCTGCAAGTTGCTGGAGCACGACCTCCAAGCCACCCGGTCCGTCGAGGGGCTCGCAGACGTGCTGCCACGCGCGCAGGAACTGCAGGAACACCGTCGTGGGTACGGGCTGAATCTCGCGACGCAGCGTGTCGAGCGTGTAGGAGCGGATACGCGCGAGCAGGCGTCGCTCGCACCATGCGGGACGCCCGTCGACGATCGTGCGCAGCACGACGCCCCTGCTCTCGAGGGCAAGAAACATCGGATCGTCGCTGTGCACGGGGCCGAGGGCTTCCATGCGCCCGCGCAGCATCGCCTCCGGATCGCGCGTCGATTCCACGGCGAGCCAGCGCCGGCCCTCGCGCACGACACGGCCGGCAGCGGCCAGCTCGGCCAGCCACGCTGTCCACGTCGGCGCCTCGCGCTCCTCGACCCAGCCCATCCAGAGCAGGGCCTCGTGCACCTCTTCCGAATCGCGCGGATCGGGCCACGCCTCCTCGCGCACGCGCGTGATCGCGATCGGATCGAGAGCCCCGATGTCGGACGCGTCACGCTCGCGCAGCGCACGCCGGTTGGCGACGGCTTGCGTGCGGCGCTCCTCGAGCGGCGCGTCGTCGAGAAACGCGTAGGCACGCGCGCTCATGACGTTGCGAGCAAGCGCGGAAGGCTCGGATACATCGACCGCGACGCGCTCGATCGTCCCGTCTCGCAGGCCACGCAGCACTTCGAGCATCCCTTCGACATCCATGGCCTCGTGCAGGCAGTCATGGATCGTCTGGCGCACGAGCACGTGATCCTCGGGGATCGCGAGATCGCCGGGGGGAAGGTTCTCGCCACAGGCGAGCACCTCGGGGAACGCTGTCGCGAGCAGGTCATCCGAGCGCATGCGCAAGAGCGGCGCCGGTACGCGCTTGCCCGCGTGGAAGCGCGGGACGAGCAGCGCGCGCTGTACGTTCCAGCGCCAGCGCGACTCGAACAGCGGGGAGGCCAATACCGCTTGCGCGAGCACATCGCGCGCGGTGCGCGGGTGCAGGTAGTCGAACACCTCTTCCAGCGGGAAGCTGTGCATGGGCCCCAGCGAGAGCAGCACCGCGTCCTCAGTCGCGGCCGCCTGAAGCTCGAAGCCAAAGTGTCGGCAGAAACGCTTGCGCAGAGCGAGACCGAGCGCGCGGTTGATGCGTGCACCGAAGGGTGAGTGCAGCACGAGCTGCATGCCGCCGCTCTCGTCGAAGAAGCGCTCGAGCACCATGCGGCGCGTCGTCGGCAGCGTCCCGAGGGAGCGACGGCACTCATCCAAGTACTCGTTGAGCGAGCGCACGGCATCCGAGGGCAAGGCCGTCTGCCGCTCGCGCTCCGCAGGAAGGAGCTCTCGAATTTCGCACATCTCCTCGCACAGCTCGCGCGTGCGCGCAGGAGCTTCGCCGAACCAGAACGGCAGCGAGGGTGGCGTGCCGAAGGCATCCGCGACGCGCAGCGCGCCACGCTCGATACGCAGGATGCGCCACGAGCGATTTCCGAGCTGGAACACATCGCCGATCACCGAGTCGATGCCATAGTCCTCGTCGACTGTGCCGATGAACGTGCCCTCGGGATCGAGGTACACCTTGTAGTTGCCGATGTCGGGGATCGCGCCGCCGCAGGTGACGGCCACAAGCCGCGCGCGCCGTGTGCCGCGCACCTTGCCGTTCACGCCGTCGCGGTGGAGCAACGCGTGACGTCCTTGAGAGTGGAGCGTGAGCAGTGCCTCGAAGTCCTCGCGCGAGGTATCGCGATAGGGCCACGCACGCCGGATTCGCTCGAAGAGCGCCGTCTCGTTCCAGGGGCCGCTGGCGCACTCGGCTACGAGCTGCTGCGCGAGGATGTCGAGCGGAGCGCGCGGCGCCGGCGTGCGATCGAGCTTGCCGCCGCGCACGGCGCGCAGGAGTGCCGCAGCTTCCTCGAGTTCCTCGCGCGTCATCGGAAACAGCACGCCCTTGGGCGTCCGACCGACGCCGTGGCCCGAGCGGCCGACGCGCTGCAGGAAGGCCGCGATCGAGTGCGTGGTGCCCAGCTGGACCGTGAGATCGACGTCGCCGATGTCG
>SXKQ01000212.1 GCA_005778045.1 Planctomycetia bacterium | reverse complement strand
GCGCCCCGCAGCGCTTCCCACCAAGCGACTCCGGCCACTCCAGAGGGAACGGCGAGTCCAGCGCATCCCAGCGACAACGCCACGGTCCGATTGCGTCGGCACCAGAGCTTGAGCTCGCTCCAAGGCCCTGCTCGGTGCGCTCGCACCACGCGCTGCTCGATATAGGCACGCAGCTCTTCCGCCAGTTCGCCCATGTGGCAATAGCGCCGCGATGGGTCGCGTTCCATCGCTCGTTCGCAGATCGCCGCGAGCTCCGCGTTGCACGCGGTACGAGCTCGCGCAACGTGCGAGGCGGACCGCTGCGGATCTGCCGCACGATCGCGAGGCCGTCCGGTGTGGCGTGGGGCTCGACATAAGGCATGCGACCTGCGAGCAGCGTGTAGAGGATCGCGCCGAGCCCGTAGACATCCATGGTCGGGCGGAGCTGGTCGAGACACCCACTCGCCTGTTCCGGGGACATGAACATCGGCGTACCGATCGGAGTTCCGTCCATGGTGTGCAGCGGCGAGTCACCGGTCGGCTGCAACGTCCGCTCGGGCACGACCGGCTCCGAAGCCTCCGAAGGCTCGAACTCACGCACCGGCAAGTCGCGTTCGTCGCTGCGGCCGTGGATCCGCGCGAGACCCCAGTCCATCACATACACGGCGCCAAACCGGCCGACTCGGATGTTGGATGGCTTCAGGTCACGATGGATCACGCCCTTCGAGTGCGCTTAGGCCATCGCCTCGCACACCCTCAGCAACACCGTCACCACGCGCGTCTCGATCCAACCATCGCGTCCGGCACGCGCATGTTCGATCACGCGGGAGAGATCCTCGCCGCGCACGAGCTTCATCGTGAAGTAGACGCGCCCGTGCTTGTCGATACGGAGCTCATGCACCGGTACGATGCCAGTTCGCCGAGTTGCGCGGTGGCCTGCGCTTCCTCGAGGAAGCGGGCGAGGCGCATGGAGCGCCGCGACGAGGAGTCACCGGCGTCTCCGTCGTCCTCGCGCGTGACCTTCATCGCCACTTCGCGACGCAGATCCTCTTCGCGCGCCGACAGCACGCGCCCCATCCCACCGCGCCCGATCCCCTGCCGCACCGCGTAGCGCCGGGCGCCGCCGCCGCGCTGGCGCTTTAGAACCGCGCTGCCGAAATCAGGCGGGAGATTCGGTCGCGACGAGGCCCCTCCCGCGTCCGCGGACTCCTGCGAAGGCGAGCGAAGTATCCCGGACTCCATGGGCCGGATTCCGTCGCCGCGCGCCTCCAGTCTCAAGCCATTCAGCGCTTGGACGGGTCCCCGCCGGGATTCCACGCGGGCGTGAGCGTGCCGTCGGCGAGCGCGCGCACACCGGGCAGCGAGGCGCGCACGGCTTGCGCCATGTGATCGAGGTCGAGTCGCTCCAGCTCGTCGTCGACGCCGTGGTAGTCCTTGTGTGTCTCGGGATCGAAGGTCGAGAGGGTCTGGGCGACCACGCCGCGCCGGGCGAAGGCGTAGTTGTCGGAGCGCTGGAAGAAGTTCTGCCGCGGGCGCGGGTCCGCGACCACGGGCACACCTAGCTCGCGCAGCCGGACGCCGAGGTTGGAGCGCTCGTCGCCCGTGAGCCAGAGCTTCCCGGCACCTCCGACGAGCGCGTCGGGTCGACCGACCATCTCGTAATTCAGGTTGCAGGCTGTCTTTTCGAGCGTGAACAGGGGGTGCTCGATGTACCACTCGGTCCCGATCAACGCGATCTCCTCGGCCGTCGCGAGCAGGAACACGATCGAACGCGCAGGCTTGGGGCCCGCAGCGAGCGCCTCCGCCAGCTCGATCACCGCCGCGCAACCCGAGGCGTCGTCATCCGCGCCGTTGCGAATCACGTCGTCGCCCGGCTTCGCCTCGCCGCTCGCGAGACCTACGTGGTCGTAGTGCGCGCTGAAGACGATCGCCTCCTCGGCGAGCGCTGGATTCTCGGGCGTGCCGACGCCGCGGAGGATGCCGAGCACGTTGAATGCGGGCAGTTTCGCTCGCTCGACCCTGCCATGCACGCGCACGGCCTTCACCTTGCCCGCGCGGAACAGGGCGAGCACCTCGCCACGCACGCGCAGCTGGCCCGCGGGCTGCGCGTCGGGTGCGCCCGCGCTCGTCTGCGTGCGCGGCGGCGTGGTCGTCGCGGTCGAGCCCGGCTGGTCGCTTCCGGGCGTGATCACCAGCCCGAAGCCGATGCCCTGCGAGGCCGACAACCAGCGGCGCCGGTCCTGCATCGAGCCATCGAGGAAGAGCGCGACCTCGTCATCTTGTAAGCCGAGCATCTCGTCGTCCTTGGTGACGACGCTCGCACGCAGCCGCTTCGTGCCCGGCGCGCCCGAGGACCATTCGAAGTCGATCCCTGCCACACACTCGCGCTGCTTGCCGTCCTCGGTCCACACCGAGAGGCGCGGCACCTCGCCAAACGTCGTGCGCGTGATCGGCACCTGCTGCAGCCACGTGCCCTTGTCGCCCGCGGGCTCGACGCCGGCACGGGAGAGAGCGTCCGCGAGGAACTTGGCGGCCTTCTCCGCGCCCGCGCTCCCTGTGTCGCGTCCCTCGAGTTCGTCGCTCGCGAGATACGCGACTGTGCGCTCGATGTCCGCGCGCGTGACGTCGGGATTCGCCTTGCCGACCTTGTCGCCGGAGGTGCACAGCAGCAGCGCGAGTGAAAGCAGCATGGGACGCAGGGTACTGCGCCGTGGACGATCCCGCGATGCTCGCTACGGCAGCAGCATCAGCGCGAGCGGCAGGCGCGCGCTCCACGCGACCGTGCGGATCCAGTTCGTGGCCACCAGCTTGCGCAGGGCGACCTCGTCGCGGCCGTGGCCGAGCTTCGCGTGCAACGGCACCTGCAAAAACGCGGTGCTGGCCCAGATGATGGCGAGCAGCCCGAGGCTCGCCCAAGCGGTCCATGGCGTGCCCTCCCACCAGATGCCCGGCACGCACAGCGCTGCCGCCGACACGGCCTCGACGGCCATCGCCGGCCCCACGATGGCAGTGACGCGATTGCAGTGCGCGACCTCGTACTTTTCCCACGAGCCATCGCTGACGAGCGCGAGCAGCGGGTAGTGCACGAGCTGGCAGAACCAGATCACGCCGACCATCACGCCCGTCGCGGCGACGTGCGCATAGGGGAGCGCCTGCACGGAGTCCATGGTGGCAGCCTCCGGCGCGATCACTTCGCGCGCTTGCGGATCGGCATCTGGATCTCCGACCACTTGTCCGAGTTGTCCTGGTCCGGGCCGTTGTAGTAGAGCGCGCGCGGAGCGCCCGCCACTTCCCACTCCCCACTCGCCTCGACCCACTTCACGAGCTCCTGCGCGGTGGTGTCGGCGCGATCGAAAAAGTACGGACCCTTCCTGCCCTTCGAGATCACGACCACGGGCAAGCGGTCGGTGATCGCCACGTCGCCGTCGTTGCCGACCGCTCCCATCTCGGGCTCGCGGTAGAGGAACGACATCGTCCAGCCCTGCGTCGAGACGCGACCGCGATCGTTGAAGCCGCGGTAGTCGAGCTCCACCGGCGAGGTCATCGCGATCTCGTTGCGCTTGATGTGCTGAAACAGCGGCCAGAAGCCGAAGAACATGCCGAGGTCGGGGTTCGTGTTGCCGGTGACTTCGGCGCGCCGCGCGCGGGGGTAGGACTTGATCTCGATCGCGCCCGGCGGCGTCGGCGCAGGATAGCCCTCGGGCAGGGCGGTCGTGACGTTGCAGTCGCCGAAGACGTACACGTCCGCCCCATCCACTCCACGACCGACGAGCTTCTCGACGTTGGCCTCCATGTCACCGCCGACGCGCTGCACGCCACCGGGGATCTCCGGCAGCGGAGCGGGCTCGGCGGGCGGCGTCACGATCTGCGGCGCCTTGCTCGCGTCCTCGACGGCGCTTTGAGATGAGCTGCACGCGGCGGCGAGCGCGGAGAGGAACAGGCTGGACCAGCGGAGAAGCTTCATCGTTGCGATTCCTCGGAGGACGGGTCTAAGCCGCGCGCAAGCGCGCAATAGTCGGGACGATCCGCGACGTCGACATGGCGGTGCTCGCGCACCACCGCGCCGCGGTGGAGGAGGAAGGTGCCGGGCATCTGCAGCGGATCGCCCTGAGGGCGACCGACGCCGAGGCCGGCGCCGCCGAGCCAGCGCGGTGCGCCGGCCCGGAAGCCGCGCCACCACACCCGCGGCCCGAACAGCGTTCGCGCATTGCCCTTGGGCAACTCGAGTGCGGCGTAGAGCTCGCAGCGCGGGTCGCTTACGCCGGGCACGTCGCCCATACCCCAGAGCGCAAAGAACCTCGCCGCCGCGGCCTCGCTCGCGAGATGCACGAGTGCAATCTGCACGCCTTCCGCCTCGATCTGCGCGCGCCTCGCACGGAGGTCGCTCATTGCCTCGCGGCAGAACGTTCACCCGAAGTGACGCAGGAACACCGCGAGCACGGGCCGCTCGAACGAGAGCTGGGCGAGCGTCGTGCCCTGCTGCGTGCGCGCGGCCTCCAGCGCGGTGAGAACGCGCCCCGTCGCGAGAGCCTTCACGGGGCGCGCTCCAGCGCTGCCCGTCGCGCGCCGCGCAGGATCAGACCAAACGGAATCCACCACACGAGGTCGTTCGTGAGCAGCGTCTTGCCCATCGACAGAGGCAACGCATCCTGTGCGAGCGCCAGCGCGAAGCCGATCGGTCCAAAGACCTTGCCCATCAGTCCGACCATCACGATCGGCCAATGGCGCAACGGATCGCGCGCGGCTGCGAGATAGCCGACGCCCCACACGGCCACGAACATGCCGATGCAGCCCCAGAGTTGCTCGATCAGCGGCGTCTCGACCTCGAGCCCGAGCCACTCAAGCGTCGCGCGCGGCGCGATCACAACGAGCGTTCCCCACGCGAGGTTGTAGGCCCCAGCGAGCACGAGCGTCGTTTTCTGCCACGTCGCCGCCGTCTGCACGTCGCCTCAACTCCTGCGATGGCCGCCGAGCAGCAGCGCGGACACTTCCGCGCGCGCGCTGCGGTCACTCTCGAACACTCCACGGAACGAGGTGGTCAGCATGTCCGATCCGCTCTTCGAGGCGCCACGCATGCGCATGCACATGTGCTCGCCTTCGAGGATCACGGCCACTCCGAGCGGATCGAGGTGCTCGACGATCGCATCGGCGATCTGCGAGGTCAGTCGCTCCTGCATCTGCAGGCGGCGAGCGAACACGTCGACCGTGCGCGCGACTTTCGAGAGTCCGCACACGCGATCGTTCGCCGGCAGGTACGCGACATGCGCGCGGCCTCCAGCGCGGTGAGAACGCGCCCCGTCG
>SXKQ01000211.1 GCA_005778045.1 Planctomycetia bacterium | reverse complement strand
GCGAGGTCGACTTGCCCGAGCCGGTGGAGCCCGTTACGAGCACGAGTCCGGCGCGCATCGCGCAGATGCGCTCGCACACCGCGCGCGGCAGGCCGAGCTGGTCGAAGCTCGCGATCCGATTGGGGATCAGGCGCATCACCGCCGCCACCGAGCCCTGCTGGTGGAACACGTTGGCGCGGAAGCGTCCCTTGTCCGCGAGTCCGAACGAACAGTCGAGCTCCAGCTCGCGATCGAGCTTGGCGATCTGGTCGCTCGTGAGCACGCTGGTGGCGAGCCGGCGCGTGTCTTCAGGCGTCAGCGCCGGGCAGTCGACCGGCAGGAGCATCCCGTCGACGCGGATGCGCGGCGGGGAGTGGATCGAGATGTGCAAGTCCGAGCCGCCTTGGCGAACCAAGAGCGACAGCAGCTCTTCCATGGTGATCATGCGCGCACTCCCTCCCCGGACCGCTCGGGCGCGGGCACGGTGGAATCTCCCGCGAGAGTCGGGGCAGTCCTCATGGTGGACTTTTCGGCCCATGCGCTGCGGCGACTGAAACCGCCCGCGCGGATGCGGAAAGAACTTCTAGGCGTTCGCGGCTCCCGCCAGAGCTCGACCAGCTCGCCGCGCGCTGCACGAACATCTCCGGCGTCGGGCAGAACTGCGCGAGGAACGCGCACACGGCGTCGACGCCGGTTCCAGTCAGCCGGTTGCACGCGCGGATCGGCAACAGCGAGCCGCGTGAGATGGCGCGCGGGATCTGCGCTTGCAGCTCCTCGCCGCTCCATGCGCCCGTCTCGAGACAGCGCGCGAGCAGCACCTCGTCCTCGCCAGCGTCCATGATGCGCTCAAGCAAGTTGCGACGCTCGTCGTGGTGGTCGACCTCGAAGATGGTGGATTCAGCGTCGAATCCCGGCCCGTTGACGTCGGGATGGTCGAAGGGCCTGCACAGGTCCCCCACCGCGGCCTCGAGATCGTCCACGACGCGCTCGGAGTCCAAGTTGTCGGCGTCGCAGTGCGTGACCACGATCACGCGCCCCTTGCCGCACGCGCGCGCGCTCGAGTTCGCGCTGAAAGTCGTCGTTCGGCAGATCGACGGTACCGCGCACGCCAACCACCACGTCCGCGGCCGCGATCGCACCGTTCGCGTCGGCCACGAAGTCGTCGCAGCCGGGCGTATCGATCAGGATCCAGCGACAGACATGCGCCTCGCCCTGCACGAAGGCCGCCTGCAGCGTGTGGCCCTTCTCCTGCTCCTCCGGCTTGGCATCGCCGCTCGAGGTGCGCTGCTCGACCGAGCCCTTGCGCGCGGTGAAGTCGCACAGGTGCGCGAGCGTGTCGACGAGCGTGGTCTTTTCGGCTGCAGGCTGTCCGAGAAAGGCGAGGTTGCGCAGTCCGTTGTGGGTAGAAGTCATCGCGTCATCGCTCCAGCTAGGCGCCGGTTTGCGCGCGCGGGTGCCCGGGTGGGCCGCGCGAGTTCGCGCGGCGCCATCGCGTCGTAGGTGCCCCCCTGCGAACGGAGGCTTCGTCCGAATGCGCACTCGGAGTGGCTCGCGAGCGCCGTCCTCGCGCACCCAAGTTCAGAATGCGCGAGCGCGCGCCGCCGCGGTCCTCCCGCAGCGGCGCGCGCTCCCTGAATTGGGGGCGAGCTGAGGCTCGCTCAAGGCGCTTACTTCTTCGTCTCGACGACGATCTCGACACGGCGGTTCTTGGCCTTGTTCTTGGCCGAGCTGTTGGCCGTGAGCGGACGGTACGGGCCCCAGCCGGTGACGACGCACTGGCCGTCGGCGATACCACCATCGTTCACGAGGTAGTGCAGCACGGCCATCGCGCGCGCCAGCGAGAGGTCGCGGTTGGTGGTGAACTTGCTCTTGGAGATCGGGTCGTTGTCGGTGTGGCCCTCGATCCAGTACTCGCCCTCGCCGTAGTTCTGCTTGAGGGTCTTCGCGACTGCCTTGAGCGCCTTCCTGCCTTCGTCGGACAGGTCAGCCTTGCCGGCGCCGAAGGTGAGTTCCTGCGGAATGGAGATCACCATGCGGCCGTCGCGCATGCCGTAGCCCACGCCAGCGTCGTCGAGATCCCTGAGCTGCGTGCTCGACGGGGTCGGCTCTTCGATCAGGCGCGCGTTGGCTTCGGCGAGCGCGGTCTCGAGCGAGTCCTTCTGCGCGGAGAGGTCGCGGTTCTCGCCCTTCAGGCCGGCGCGCTCTTCGCGCAGGCGACGGTTTTCCTCGGCCTGCTCGTCAAGAGCGGCCTTGTACTGAGGAGCGGCACAGCTCGCGACGAACGGAGCGGCGATGACGAAGGAGAGGAACAGCTTGTTCATGTGCTTCATGGAGTGGAGCGTGGAGCGGCTGGAGAGTGAGTTCGGAGCGTTGTTCGATGCGGCGCGGCGCGCGTGGTGCGCGACCGGCTTGCTCCTGATGCTTGGGCCCGCGACGCGCGATGCGTTCGCTGCGAGAAACCCCCTCGCGCAGGCCTCAGAACCAGAAGACGAGGAGATTCCAATACAAAAGCACGGCCAGCGTTCCAAGCGCCAAGTACGGCCCGAATGGCAGCATCTGCCCGCAGGCCTTCGCGATCTCGAGCGAGCGCGCGCGCGAGGTTGCGGCGGAGCGGGCGCCCACCCGCGAGCGCAGCAGGCAGTAGAAGCGCCCGATGTTGGCGATCCCGACGACCGCGCCGACCATCGAGGCGATGACCAGCGCGACCAGCGCTCCGCCGGGACCGATGAAGCCGCCGGCGGCCCCGAGTAGCTTGACGTCGCCGAGGCCCATGGCCTCCTTGCCCATGAGCTTCTCCCCCAGCCAGCCGATGGCGAGCAGGACGCCAGCGCCGACAGCGATGCCTCCGAGGCTCGCGACGAGCGCCGCGCCCCGCCCGGGCTCGCCGCCCTCGGCCACCCAATGGGCGAGGTACGTGTCGCGGTGCAGCTCGGGCACGGCCAAGGACACGAGCGGAGCCACCAGCATCCCGCCGATCGAGATCTCGTCGGGGATCTCGTAGCAGTCGAAGTCCACGAAAGTGGCCACGATCAGGGCGGTGGTCACGAGCAGCCGCACGAGCAGCATCGGCCAGTCCTCAGAGGGCGTGATCCAGCCCAGCGCGGCCCATGCGAAGCCAGTGAGCAACTCGACCAGCGGGTAGCGCACGGAGATGCGCCCCTTGCAGCCCCGGCAGCGACCCCCTTGGACCAGCCACGAGAGCACGGGGATGTTCTCCGACCACTCCAGCTGCCGACGGCAGCCTGGACAGAATGAACGCGTGGGTCGCCAGACGGTGAGCTCTTCCTTGGGGAAGCGATAGATGGCGACGTTCAGAAACGAGCCCACGCACAGCCCGAAGACGCCGCAGGCCGCGGCCAGCGCGCCGGGGGAGAGTTCCGCGAGGTTCACCGGTCCCTCTTCGGCCCGAGCGGCTCGTACTCCAGCGTCACGTCGTCCACGAAGGGCGGATCCCAGACCGGGCCGGGGAAGACCTCGAGTTCCACGAGCAGCCGCACGGTCGGACAGTCGATCAGCGCGGCCGGATCGTCGACCACCGCGTCCGGCACGCGCGCCCCGGCGCTCGGCGCGTGCTCCCCGACGTACAGCACGCGCGCGGCACCCGCGCCTGCGCGCAAGTTGACCGTCGGCGTGCTGCGCCAGCGCGCGGCTCCACCCTCGGGCGGGATCGACGAGGAGTACAAGGCCAGCTTGAGTGGTCGCACCAGCGGATTGGAAGACGGAGGGTCGATCACCCAGTCCGCGGGCGAGGCGAGCACGGACGCCGCCCCGGGCTCACGGGTGTCCTGAAAGCCGAGCAGGCGCGTCCCGGCGTCGAGGAAGTGGAGTCCGCCCACCTGCAGCTGGCGCTCGTCGGACAGCCGCACGCGACCGCCCGCGATCAGCACCAGCGGCGTCGCGAGCTCGATGCGACCGCTGATCACGAGGTCCGCGCCCGCGACGAGCACCGTGGCTCGCACCGACGCCTCGCGCAGCGCCGCGAGGACTTCCGTGAGCATCGGGCGGCGGCCATCGAGTCGGCTGCGAAGCTGCTGCTCCACATCCTGCAACGTCGGAGGCGGCACCGCGTCGCTCGGCAGCGCCGGTCGTCGCTCGCGCAGCGCCCCAGCGATCTCCAGCCGCCCTTGGCTGCGCAGCACCACCAGCCCCGAGCCCTCAAGGGACGCGGCCGTGCCCGCGGCGACCGTCAAGGTCGCGGCGTGAAGCTCGTCGCGCGCACAGGCTCCGTCGAGCACGACGTCGCCGTCCGAGCCCCGGCCCGCCGCCGCGGGGAACAGCACCTCGACCCGTCCATTGCCACTCCAACGAGCCGCGCCCGCGGCGTCGGCCACAGCCTGAGTCGACAGGGTGCGCGACTCGACGAAGCTCTCCACATGCCGCGCGAGCGAGCGATCTTCCTCGGCAGCCGCGGGCTCGACCTTCAACTTGAGCACCTCGCGGTAGCTCTGGTTCAAGACCCACAGCGGGTGCCCGCCGAAGTCGCGCAGGCGCACGTTGCGCTTCACGGACAAGCCGTAGGAGCCCGGCGCGAGCAAGCGATCACGCGGCGTTAGCTCGATTACGGCCGCGTCGTCCTTGTAGGGCTGGCGCTCGTCATTGCGCAAGAGCCGCGCGACGAGAGGGATCACTTCGCCGCGAGTGCGCCCCGGCGCGGGGCTCGAGGCCTCCTGCACCAGCTCGAAGTCCTCCGAACGCAGCGTCGAGGGATCGATCGGTTCCTCGCATGTGAGCCGGATGGGCTCCAGCGGGCGAAGGACCGTCGAGCGCAGGATCACCGGCGAGCCGCTCGTCGGGCTCGAGTCCTCGAACACGAAGCTCGAGCGCGGCTCGGTGACCGCCACGGTCTCGAAGCTCCAGCGCAGGTTGCTCGCGAGCCAAGAGCCGGACTGCGAGCGCAGCCCGTCGGCCCGAGGAAAGCCCGTGAGCTCGACCGTGTAGCGCGTCGCCGGCCGGAAACCGCCGTCGCCGAGGTCCGGTGCGAGCACGGGGGCCGGCTGGAACTCCACGCGATCGCCCTCGACCGAGAGGCGACCGCGCGCAGTCGAGCCATCGGGCCCGAGCACTCGCACGCTGCCGCCGTGCACGCCCTCGGGGTCGAGCGGCTCGGAGAAGTGCAGGACCAGCCGCTCGTTCAGGTACACGCCCAAGCGATCTTGGGGGCGTACCTGCCGCAACTCGAGCCAGCGCGTCGCGGGCTCGCTCTCGCTGCACGCGCCCAGCAAGCACAAGCTCAGCAGCGAGACCAGTGCGCCTTGGATGCGGGCCATCGGCCGACATTGAAGCAAGCGCGGGGCGCGATCCCTAGGGAGGACCACCGGAGATGACAGGACGCGGCCCCCGCCCACAGGCGAGGACCGCGTCCGTTGGATCGTCGCTCGCCGTCAGCGCCGGAACGAGAAGCCGAGCGAAGTTAGCTCCGGCGTCGCGCCGCTCACGGGGTTCGACACCATCGTGATGCGCGCTTGGAAGAACTGCGAGTTGTTGATGGCGGCCATGGTGTTCTTCCACGTGTTGCTGCCCCCGGTGAAGGTGACCGTGAAGGCCGTCCCACCCGGGCGCGGGTTGCCGTAGGCGTCGAGCTGACCGGCGTCCTCCCAGGGACGCGTGCCGGTCGAGTTCATGCCAGTGGCGCCGCGGTACTGGACCAGCAGCTGGGTACCCGGCGGGAGGCGATCGATCGAAGGCTCGACGACCGGCTCGGCAAAGGTGAAGGGCGAGCCCGGAGCGCTCGGCGCGCACTCGAACCAACGCGTGTGAGCACGGTTCACGCGCACCACGAAATCGCCCTGACCGAAGAAGATGACCTGGTTGCGGGGCAGGTTGCCCGCCACGCCGGCCGCCGCGAGCGTGCCTCCGGCGACCGACTGGGCGTCGGGATCGATCACGATCGGGATGCCCGTGGCCGCGGACACGCCGCCCGCGGTGTAGGCCGTCCAGAACGGGGCGACTTCGCCGCCCGGCGGGACGGTCGCGATGGCGAACAGGCCCGTCAGCAGGTTCGCGCCGAGGATCTGCGCGCTCGGGTAGACACGGAAGTCCATCAGGAGTGGCAGGCCGATCGTCGGCACGAGGCCGAGGCCGTAGGCTGCGTTCGGCGGCGTCGTGTCGTAGGCAAGCTCGTTGCCGAGCTTGACACCCTGACCCGTGCCCGGGCCGGTGTTGGGCTGACCCACCGCGAGCAGCGCGGTGTCACGCCACGTGTAGTAGGTGAAGTCCTCGACCGCGAGCCCCTGGTTCATCGGCCACGGCGCCATGGCCGTGCCCGAGGCCGCCTGAAACACGTCAGCCGGCTGGATGAAGTAACCGTCTTCCTTCGGACTCACGATCAACAGCGGATCGTTGACCGGGTCGAGCAGGTTGTCGTCGAAGACGTCGAGGATGCCCGAGTTGGGGTGCACCGCAGCGTTGGTCATCGGGTCGATCAGCTCGTCGGGAAGGCGCTTGGAGTGCGCGATGCCCATCTGGAACAGCGGCATCGTGTCGATCTGGAGACCCGAGTTCGACGGGGCCCAGTTCAGGCCCTCCACGTCGAGGTTGTGGAAGCCATCACCAGAGAGGTCAAGACCGAGGTCCGCGTGACGCCAGAGGGTCGTCATACGGCAGCCCTGCGGAACGAACGGGAGGCGAGCCTGCGCGGCCGCACCGGCCGCGCCGGAGTCCACCACGATCATCGGGGTCGTGCTGTCGCAGGCCGCCGAGATGCGCGTCACGGAGCGCGGTCGGACGCGGCCGTTGAGCAGGTCGTAGATCAACTGACCGCGCACTTCGTTGCCCGCCGGCGTGTCGGTCGGGTTCTCGTCCGCGGCGTTGAACTTGAGCATCACGCTGCGGCTCTCGATGGTCGCGTCCGAAGAGAGCACCGTGAAGTCCGGCAGGTTGCCGTTCGAATCGGTGAGCGCGAACTGCAGGGAGTTGCCTGCGAGGTCGACGGGACCTTGGGCGCCGATCGGCAGGCTGACACGGTACGTCTCCTGCTGGCCGAGGACGTGGCGCAAGCTTTGCGCGGGCTGCAGCTTGAAGCGCGTGAGGCCATCTTCGGTCCCGGTCAGGACCTGCGCAACGACCTGCCCCTGCAGGGACGGGGTGGCGAAGCCGTACAGCAGCTGGAACGTGTCGAAGGCGTTGAGGCGCTCCGGATCCATCGCCTCGCTGAACAGCAGCTGGAACGTGGAGTTCGTCGAGATGCCGGTGCCGACGCCGGACTGCGGCCGGGGTACGACCGTGATCCAGCACTCGGGGCGGTTGATCTGGTCGATGGTGCGCTGCCACGGCGTGCGGTACTCGCCGGCCTCGGTCGGCTGGACCAGCGCGGGGTTGGCGACGTTCGTCACGAGGCGCAGCTTTACGTTCGAAACCACGCCCCCGGACGGCGCGGCGCCGTTCTCGAACACCTCGGCGAGACGCCCACTGATGTCGACCACGTCGCCGATGCGCGGCTGCACGGCGCAGGCAGCCGTGGCGAAGGTGAGGGTCGCCGTGACGTTGGCTCCCACCTGCTGAGTCGGCGTGACCGTGACCTGCTGGGCCGAGAACAGCTGCGGCCGCGTGGTGTCCTGAAGGAAGCCGTTGAAGGCGTCCTGCGTGACCGTCGCGCGTCCGCCCGAGCGAAACGCGCGCACGACGTCGAGCGAGGACGAGAAAGGATCGGTGCTGCCGTTGCCGTTGAAGGACAGCGTCGAGCCACCCTTGCTGCGCAGCACCTGAAACTGGGCACCGACCACGGTGCGCGTCGGAATGCGCAGTGCGACGTTGGCTTGAGCCGTGTTCTGCGACTCCGGCAGGCCGACGTTGTTGACGCTCAACGGCGGGTTAGCCGAAGCAGCCTCGAACGGAGAGGTCGTGAAGTCCACCACGACGCGCGAGGTGTAGAACACGCCATCCACCACGTCACCGAAGTTCGGGTCGGGGAAGATGCGCGCTCCCTGCAGAGTGATCGGGGGATAGCCGACCTCCAACTGCACGGTGTTCTCGGTGATCGTCGAAGCGTCGATCAGGTCGTTGAAGCTGATAGCGATCGCGCCGTTGCGCGGCACCGCCGTGAACGGCGGCAGCTCGCTCGGATCAAGGCTCTTGTCGATCAGGATCTGCAGGGTGCCTTGCAAGGGCGCGAGCAGGCTGCGGAAGGCAAGACTGGGCTGGCCCGAAGCATCCGCGTCATAGGATTCACTTAGGGTCAGCCGCTCGATGCCCGAGCTCAGTTCGCGCGACAGCGTGTAGTTCGTGTCCGTCGCAATGTCCGCCGCGATCAGGTAGT
This sequence comes from Planctomycetia bacterium, assembly GCA_005778045.1. The sequence continues at coordinate 29,568 of SXKQ01000211.1, read as the reverse complement.
CCTCGAAGATGCGTACGGGCGTGCCACCCGCCGTGAGCGGCGCGTAGACGTCGACCAGACGCCCCCAGTTGACGGAGGCGACACGGAAGCTAGCCGCGCTGCCCGCCGAGTTGGTGGAGACCTCATAGCGCTCGTTCGCCGAGCCGGGGACGAGTTGGAACGAGCCGGTCGGACTGTTAGAGGCCGAATCCGCACTCGTACGGTCGCAACCGGCGAAGCTGGCGCAGGCGCCGACGAGGGCCACGAGCGCCCAGCGCGACGAGAGTTGGTGTCGAACGGTCATGGGAGGAGGTCGCAGTCGGGGAGAGAGACGGTCGGGGTAACCGCTCTCCCGCCGAGGTCTCCGCTCGCGGAGGCCTCAACGGGAGATACCTTTCGCGAGGGCGCGCCGGTTGCCCGCAGGCTCCGCGGCGCGCGCTCGCCGTGGGATCACTGGTACTGGAACGGCAGGCGTAGGAACTCGAGCGCCGGGATCGGGTTGGTCGCCGTTAGCGGCTGACCGCCCGCCGCGATGTCGAACGTTACGTTGAAGCGCACGAAGCGCAGGTTGCGGTTCGACGGGGCGTTGTTGAGGACGAGCATGTCGGCCGTAGGGCCAACGATGCCGGTCGAGCTCGGGGCTCCCGTGGCGGGGTCCGCGCTGGTGGCCTCGAAGGTCACGCGGATGCCGTCGAGCGGCATGAAGTCCTGAGCGCCCGAACTCTTGACGCGGAAGTACGCACTGTGCAGCGAGACGTTCGCATTCGGAAGGTTGAAGCCGATCATCGACGGGCCGTCGCCATCGGTGGTCAGCGTCAGGCGGTTGGTGAGCGCATTAAAGCTCGCGGACACGACCTCGAAACGCTGCTGCGTCGTCGGAGCGCCGACGGCCGGGCTGGCGAAGTTGAGGATCGAGTGCTCGAGCAACGCGGGGTTGTCGAGCAGCGGCTGGTTCGGGCCGCCGACGAGGCTCGCGGCATCCATCACGAGCTGGTAGCCCGCGTTCGGACCACTCCCGACCACGAACGGCGGAGTGACACCGAGCACGTCGACCGTCGAGGGACCGAGGATACGGCTCGCGAGCGGAACGATGCCCGTGACCGGGTCACGCTGCACGATGCCCGTCGCCGGGTTGAGGCCTTCGAACTGGAACGCGATCGCCTTGTAGGGCGAGCCCGCTCCGTTGAAGCCACCTTCGCCCAGCGCGATCCAGTTCGACCGCGCGCGAGATATCTTCCCGAAGGTCGGGATCATCTTCGTGGTCGGGGTCGAGACCGTGTTGTCGCGCGAGAGCGGCGGCGGAGCGCAGATTTCGGCCAGCGTCACGCCCGCAGCGGTCGGCAGGATGATGTCGGCCTGGGGCACGGTGGCCGTGCCGACGATGCCCGCCGAGGTGTGCAGCTGGATGATGCCCGGGCCGCCATCGCCGCCCGCGCCGTTCACGAGGCCGCGGCACGAGTTGCTGCCCGTCGCCGGATAGCCCGTCGGACAGGCGTCCTGCAGGGGCAGCGTCTCGCGCTGGCCCGTGGTGCTCTGGATGCCACCGCCGAGGTCACCGTCGCCCGCGCCGCCCTGACCGCCGCGGCAGTCGATGGCGAAGGTGACGTCGCTGATGTTGGCGAAGTTGACCCCCGCCTTGGCGCTGAAGTCGATCTTTTGGGAGCTCTGCAGCACGACGTGGCCGCCCGAGCCACCGCCCGAGCCACCGCCGACGCGGTTGAGGAAGATGGTGTTCTCTCCACCGCCTCCGACGCCACCGCGGGCGAGCAGCTGGCCGTTGAGTCCGAACACGATCGGCCCGAGCGCCATGATCTGCACCGAGCCCCCGCCACCGGCACCGCCGGAACCCTTCTCGTCACCAGCCGGGTTCCATGGGCCCGGGAAGCTGCCGGACACGACGCGTGCCGCATCGCCGCCCGCACCGCCACCCGATCCGGCCCACGGCTTCGCGAGCTCGCCGACTATGACCGAGTTGGTCGCCAAATTGAACTGGCTGCCGAAAAAGTTGTTGCCCGGATTGGGATCGCCGAAGGGCGAGGGCGCAACCACGCCACCGCGCGCCGGACCGGCGCCCGAGATGGCGCTGTTCGACGCACCGCTATTGTTGAAGCCCGGCTCGGCGTCGTAGCCGATGCGGCGCTGGTCGAACAACGTACCGGTGGGGCTGAAGTTGAGAAACTCGTTGCGGCCGAGCACGCCACCGCCACCGCCGCCGCCGCGGCGAGCGACCTCGCCGGGCAAGTTGCTCCAGCCGGTCTCGCCGCCTTGGCCGCCGAGGTCCGGAACGCCGAAGGCGCCGAAGCCCGGGGTGCCGCGCGGCGACGATGCCGTCGTGAGCGGGCTACCCGTGCCACCCTTGCCTCCGCCGGCCTGACCGGGCGCTCCCGGCTCGGGAATATTGGTGACGTTGAGCGTGTTGACGCCCTGATTGCTGGTGCCGCTCACGTCGACCTTTCCGCGGATCACGACGCGTCCGGAGGCCATCAGCGTGAAGGGGTTGGGGCCCTCGACCTTCAGCAGGCCACCGCTCTCGACGTAGAAGTCGTTCACGTCCACCACGCCACCGACGATGGTCTGTTGACCGGTCGGGATGACTTGCGTGATGTTGTCCGAGCTCGGCGCGTAGGTGATCTGGTAGCCGTTGATCGTGCCGTTCGCGGTGTTGAAGATGATGATTTCGCCGTTGTCGATGAACCAGTCGAAGTTCCCGCCCGGACCGCCGGTGCCCGTGAAGGAGAACTTGGCGGCGAGCTCGCCACCGCCCCAGTCGGCGCGGGGCTCGGCGAACGAGACCGAGCTGTCGTTGTTCGCAGCGGTGTTGAAGTCTTCGAGGTAGTGGTCGGCGAGCGTCGGCGGGCTGATCGGGAAGGCCTGCGTGGCGGCCTCCGCGAAGCCGACCTGCTGGACGGGGTTCGTCTCACCGACGATGTCCGAGAACTCGGCCGCGATCACCGCGCGCAGGTCCGCCGACGGCGGCAGCACACCCGTGGGCGTGAGGCGCAGGCGCGCACCAGAGATCGCCACCGTGTCGCCGGCGTTGTCCGTGCCGATGATCGAGCAGTTCGACTCGAGCGTCACGGCCGTGGTGAGGGGGGTCCAGACCGCGCTGGCTGCCGAGCCGTTGTCCGTGAACTCCCAGCGCAGACGGTTAGAACTGACATTGAGCGAGCGCGGGTCGACCGCCTGGTTGATGCCGACGATCAGCGAGACCTGCGTCGCGGAGTTCGAGAGCTGGTTCAGCGGCAGGTCGATCGGCGGGTCGAGCGTGAGGTTGACGCCGTCCGACTTGAAGAAGTGGCGGGTGCCCGAGGGGCCACCGATCTCGACGTACGTCGGGTTGAGGGACGCGAGCATGTTGAGCTCGTTGTCCGAGGGAAGGTCCGTGCGCTTGATGTTGGCGATCGGCGGGCCGACCTTCGTGTCGAGGTACAGGTTGAGCGGGTTGGTCGAGACCGGCGTCGTGAAGCGACGCGTCTGGGACGATGCGAGCGCCACGCCGTTGCGGCTACGAATCGGCAGGGTCGAGCTCTTGTCGACGCCGATCAGGTTGAGCTCGTAGCTGTAGGCTGCGTCGTTGTTCAGCGGATCGGTGCCAGCCTTGAGGCCCGCGTCCGACAGGTCGTCGCGCGTGGGGCACAACGGCTGGAACACGATCGTGCGACCGCCGTCCTCCGTATAGAACTCGCCCGTCGCCGGCGCCCCGTTGGGACGGCGGATGTTGAACGAGTTGAGCGTCACGCTGGCGAAGTCGATCGGCTGGTTGAAACTGATCTTGATCGGCCGGTTGATGCGCCAGACCGCGCCCTCGACGACGCTCACCGCGGTGACCGTCAGGGTGCCGGATTCCGACGAGCTACCGCCGCTGCAGCCCACGATCAGCAGGCCGGCAGCGAGGGCCACCGAGGAAGGCAGGAGCTTGTTCAAGCCGTTACGCATGGAAAGGTTCATGTGGGGCAGGGTGCGTCAACGACGGAAAGCGAAGCCCAGTGAAGTGAGCTCCGGGACGAGGGACGTGTTGGGGTTGGCCACGAAGGTCACGCGCGCCTGGAAGAAGCGCGCGCCGGTGAGTGCGGAGACCGTGCTCTTCCAGCCGCGGTTGTTGGTGTCTGGGGGGTTGTTCAAGAAGGACGGGGTGAACACGAGGTTGGCGTTGCCACCGATCGTCGTCTGCTGCGCGCTCGTGTACGAGTCGCCGTAGGGATCCAGATTGCCGGCGTTCGCAAAGGGGATCACACCCGCCGGAGGACTGGAGGTGCCGATCGCGGTCGCCGCGCGGAACGCTACCACGACCTGCGTGCCGCTCGGGAGCAGGTCCGCGCTCGGCTCGACCACGGGATCCGCGAACAGCGTGCCCGTGGCCAGCGTGTCGAACCAGATCGTGTGCATGCGCGAGAGGCGCACGAGGAAGTCACCCTGCCCGTAGTAGAAGACGTTGTCACGTCCGGGCGTCGGCAGGCCGTTCTGCGGGAAGCCGCCCGTAGCGTTCGGCTCCGAGTCCGGGTTGACGATCTTGACCTGCGCCGGGTTGTTCGCGTTCACACCGCCGGTCGAGTACATGCGGAAGTACGGCAGTGCGGACGAGTTGATCGCCAGCGCGACCTTGAAGCCGTTCTGACCGCTGGCCTTCGAGTCGGGGTACGTGCGGACTTCCATCAGCATCGGCAGGCCGATGGTCGGCACGTTGTTGACGGTGTAGAACTTGACCTGCGCGGTCTTGGTCACCTGCTGCAGGCGCTGGGTGTCCGCACCGTCGCCGTTGGGAGCCGCGCGCTGGGTCTTGGATGTGTCGCGCCACGTCCAGTAGGTGAACTGGCTCGGATCGACGTTGCGGTTGATCGGCCACGGCGAAACCACGTTGCCGGTGCTGCTGAGCCGCGTGTCGGAGTTCAGCACCGTGTAGCCCTTGGACTTGGGGTGCATCACGGTCAGCAGCTCTTGCTGCTCCCACGTCGCGCCCGTGTTGCCCATGCGGTTCTGGTCGAAGTTGGTGGTCAGGCCCGAGGCCGTCCAGTTCGGGAGCAGGCCCGTGCTGAGCTCCTCGTCGGGCAGGAACTTGCTGTGGGCCAGCGACATCTGGAACTGGCTGAAGTTGTCCGACTGCACCGTGCCCGTGAAGGGCGTCCACCACAGACCCTCGACGTCGATGTTGTGGTTCGCCTCGTCGCGCAGGCCGAATCCGAGGTCGTGGTAGCGCCAGACCCCCATGAATTTGCTGCCGTAGTTCGACAGCGGAGTCTGGATCGGCTGCGGGAAGGGAATCATCGAGCCGACGACCGGCACCGACGAGTCAGCGACGGCCGAGAAGCGCGAGACCGAGCGCGGCTTGAGCAGCCGACGCTGGATGTCGAACAAGATCTGTCCGCGCACTTCGGGGTTCGTGTCTCCGTCCTCGTCGCCCGAGTTGAACTTGAGGCTGATGCTGCCGCTGTCGACCGCAGCGGCGGAGGTCGACAGTGCGAAGCGCGTCGCCGGCAGGCCGAAGGTGAGCGTGTTGCCCGCAAGGTCACTGATGCCGCCGAGACCGCCGAGAACTTGAAGTAAGTAGCGGTCGGCCTGACCGCCGGGCAGCTGCTTGCGCAACGGGAGCACCGGCTGGAAGGTGAACTCGCGCAGGTTCGTCGAAGGGATGACGTCGCCGACGACGTTGGCGTAGAGCGCGTTCGTCGACGGCTTGTTGTTGTCGTACTGCAGCGTGTACGTGTCGAAGGCCTGCACCGTGGTCGGGTCGACCGGCTCGGTGAAGGTCACCGTGATCGTGGCGAGCGGCGAGATGCCCGTCGCCGGCAGCGACGACGGCGGCGGCTTGAAGCGCACGAAGCAGGCCGCGAACTCGGGCGCATCGCCGATCTGCAGGCCGCGGAAGGTGGTCAGGAACTGGCCGGAGGCGTTGGTGGCCGGCAGGGTGATCGGGCAACCGTCGCACAGCTCGCGCACGCGCACCGGACCGATCGTGCCGTTGGTAGCGATCGAGCCGGTGTACGCGGTCACGACCTGCAGGCGCTGGCCAGGAACCTCGAACACGTCGCCGACGCGCGGCTTGGAGGCGCAGGCGAAGGTCTGGAAGCGCGCCACCAGATCGAAGGTGCCATCGGCGAGGTTGGGGTTGACCGCGCCCACCACCGAGATGACCTGCGAGCCGACGATCAGCGGTGGAGTTGAGTCGCCGAGGAATCCGTTGTCCGCGTCGCCGGTGACGCTGGTCTTGCCACCCGAGCGGAAGGCGCGCAGCACATCGAGCGTCGCTGTGGTGGCGTCGGAAGGTCCGTTGCCCGTGAATTCGAGCGGGCGACCGCCCAGGCTGCTCAGCACTTCGAACTGCTGGGCCGTCGAGACCGCCTTGGTCGGGATGCGAATGGCGACGTTGGGCTGGTTCGCGTTGACCGCCTCGGGCAGGCCGATCGCGTTGACCTGCAGGGCGGAACTGATCGCCTCGCTTTCGGAGATCGAGAAGTCGATCACGATGCGCGAGCTGTGGAACGTGCCGCCGACGAGATCCCCGTGGTTGGGATCCGGAAAGATGCGCGCCTCGTATGGCAGGTTCGGTGTGTAGCCCGTGAGTACGCGCACGTTTTGGGGCGTGACGGTCCCGGGATAGGCCACGTTGCTGGACGTCGGCGAGCCGCCGTCGTCGAGCACGTCGTTGAAGCGCAGCACCAGCACCGCGTTGCGCGGCACGGCCGTGAACGGCGGCAGCTCCGAGGTATTGAGGCCCTTCTTGAGCAAGACCTGCAGGTTGCTCTCGGCAGTAAGCAGCAGTTGGCGGAACTCGTCGCTCGAGCTGTCGCGCAGGATGCGCAGGCGCTCGCGCTCGGTCAGCGGGTCGCGCTCGAGGAAGTAGTTCACGCCATCGGAGGCCAAGTCGGACGAGACCACGAAGTCGCGCAGCACTTCCGTGGTCGACGTGAGGTCGTAGACGTCGACGAGACGGCCCCAGTAGGACTCGACCAGCCGGAACGAAGCCGTGGAGCCACCGGAGTTGCTCTCGACGAGGAAAGGTCGGCCGCTGGCGGGATTGTCCAGCAGGGCGCCTTCGAGGTTGCCCGAGCCGCTCTGGCCTGCCACGTTGCCACCACTGCAAGCGGAGAACAGAGCGCAGGCGCCGAGCGCAAGGCCGATGGGAACGCGGAAGACGGTGGGCATGGAGCAGCGCGGCGCGACCGAAGTCGGCGCAGGGCTCGTGCCAAGGCGCGGGTACGGCTTCATCGAGGGTTCGAGCAGGAGGGGCGCAGGCAAGGGATCGGCGAGGACGCAGTCGCGCACCCGACCGAACCGCAGCGCGTGCGGAGTGGGTCGATGGGGCGCGGATGATATAAAGAGTGGGGCGTCGGTTGCTCCCGCGAGCCCCTTTTTTTGGGCGCCCGTTGGGTTCGGGACCGGTTCCGTCGCCCGAGGCCAGCTTTTCTGGGCGTCGGGAGCAACCTTGGCGCTCCCGTCAGGGACGCCTCGCTGCTGCCCGAAAGTCTCGACCGCTCGTTCGACGCTCATTTGGTGCGCGGAAGGCCGACGGCCTCCGCCTCGGGCACGGAACAAAGGCCGTGCCGTTCGCGTGGGATCGGCCTCGGGCGCGGCCGCCTATCCATAAAGCATTACCCGTAAACGACTTACAAGTCCGAATCGGACGGGCTTGGCGGCGCTCGCCGCGGGAGAGCGTGCGGCGGGCGACCGGACGAGACTCAGGAGTGTGCGTAAGCGCACACTCGGGCTCAGGAGGCCGTTGGTTCGACCACGCCCGGCTGGAAGCCCTGCGCGAGCGCGTGGGCTTCGCTGTGGAAGAGGACGAGGTGCTCGGGCCGGATCTTGCGCGCGTCGACGCTGTCGCGCGCGAAGAATCGGCCAGCGCTCGACGACCCCACCACCGGGGCCTGCAGCTCCTGTGAGCAAAAGCCACAGTACGCCCGCACAGGGAAGCGAGAGGCGAGCCGGAACAGCGGCTTCACGTGGCGCGACTCGGTGCGCGAGATGCACGTCGGATTGACGCACGGATTCTCACCCACCCGCTGGGTCTGGAAGCGCTCTTCACTGACGCGCGCGGGCGCCTTCAGGTCGATGCGTCCGAGCAGGAACGCGAGGATCGCCATGCGGATCGGCACCCCGCGCGCAGCCTGCTTGAAGTAGATGCTGCGCGGATCGGCGTCGAGCTCCGGCTGGATTTCGTCGCGGCGCGGCAGCGGGTGCATGACCACGGCGTCCTTGAGCGAGGCCGCCTTCATCTGTTGCGGCCCGAGCTGCTGGTACTTGGTGATCGGCAGGTCCTTGTCCGTGAAGCGCTCTGTCTGGGGCCGCGTCATGTAGAGCGCGTCGACCCGCTCGACGGCGAGCACCTTGCTGGCATCCGTGAACAGGCTCAACTGGTGCGGCTTCTGCGGCGTCAGGTACATCGCGTCGCAGGACTCCGCGAGCTCCCCTAGTCGCGAGGCATCCGCGCGGATCGGCTCGACGCCGAACTCCTCGCGCAGGCGCTGCATGACGTAGGCCGGCAACTCGAAGCCCGGCTGCGGAGTGCAGACGATATTCGCGCCAAAGCGCGCGAGCGCGTACACGAATGAGTGGATGGTGCGGCTGTAGCGCAGGTCGCCGGCGAGCACCACGTGGATGCCGTCGATGCGCCCGCGCTCCTCCCACAGGTTGTAGAGGTCGCACAGGGTCTGCGTCGGATGCTCGTGGGAGCCGTCGCCGGCATTCACCACGGGAATCGGCGAGTATTGCGCCGCGAGCCTGGCAGCCCCCTCGCTGGCGTGGCGCAGCACGATCACGTCGGCGTAGGCCCCGCCGACGACGCGAACGGTGTCCGCGAGCGACTCGCCCTTGGAAGCCGAGGTCGATTTCATGTCCGCTGCGGTGAGAACACCCCCGCCGAGGCGCAGCATCGCGGACTCGAACGAGAGGCGCGTGCGCGTCGACGGCTCGTAGAAGAGGCTCGCCGAGATCAGCCCGGGACACAGATGCGCGAAGGCGCGCGGGTCGGCGGCGAACGCGCGCGCATGCTCGAACAGCGCGCGAATCTCGGCCAGCGAGAGGTCGTCGATCGAAACGAGGTGTCGGGGTTCGACCATGGGCGAGCCGCGCGCTCCGCCGGGCGTGGCGGAAGTCGTCCTGCGCTCCGAGGGTCGGAGATTAGGGCTTGGGCGCGTGGCGATCAACGCGCAGGGGTGCGCAGGACGCGCAGCAGCGCGAGCGCCGGCTCGCGCGCGCCCCGTCGGAGTGCCTCGCGCGCCCGCTCGACATGCGCTCGCTCGGGGGCGTCGAGCGCGACCAGCTCGCTGGGTGTCCACGGATCGTCCGGCAGGTCGAGCGCCTCGCGCAGGCGCGCCTCCACCAGCGCTCGCGCCGCCGCTGGCGCCTCGCGCGCCGAGAGCGCGGAGAGCAGATGCGCGGTGCCGAGATCGGCGCGCGACTGCAGCACGACCCAGCGGCCGGAGCGTTCCAGAGGTGGCGGCATCGGCCGATCCGCGGGCGAGAGCCACACGACGGCGTCCGCGCCCGCGCGCAACCGGGCACCAAGGTGCTGGCCCTCGCGCTCGACTTCGTCGGCACCGCCGTCGCGCTCCCCCGCCGTGTCGATGAGATCGAATGCGTACCGGCCGAGTGCGATGCGCTCCACCACCGCATCGCGCGTCGTGCCCTCGCGCGCGCTCACGATCACGCGCTCGCCGCCGTGCAGCACGTTGAACAGCGTCGACTTACCCGCGTTGACAGGTCCGGCGATGACGACGCGCGCGGGCTCGAGAGCGTAGCGTGCCCGGGCGCTGCGCTCCGCGAGCGCCGCGAGTTCCGCGCCGAGTTCGTCCGTCGCGAGCGAAGCGAAGCGCGCGCACGCGCGCTCGTGCGCGCCTTCGAGCTGGTCGAGCACGATGCGCGCTGCACGCTCGCACGGCGCCGCAGCGAGCCGCTGCTCAAGACTCGGGGCTTCCTCGCGCGCAGCGAGGCCCCCCAGCTCCGCGAGCACGCGTTGCACCAAGGGTCGACTGCCGTGCAGGTGCAGCTCGACGCGTTCTTCGCTCTCGCACCACGCGAGCGCCTCGTCGAGTTCCTCGCCCACGGCGCGCGGCCGCACCAGTCGCAGCGCTCCGATCGCGACCGTCGTCGCGCACAGGCTCTCGAGCGCCTCTCGCGCCCTCGCGCCGCGCAGCTCGATCACGCTCACGCCGCCCGCGCCGCGAGGCGTGAGTTCTCGTACGGAGAGCGTCATCGCTGCCAGCCGTGGCGACGTGGGGTGGCCCCGGCGTCGAGCCAGGCCGCGAGCAGGCCGAGGTGCACGAGCTCGGGCTCGTGCCGGACGTCGCCCTCGAGCAAGCGCGGCTCGAGCAGCAGCGCAGCCGCGCCGCCGGAGACCACGATCGGCACGGCATCGCCGAGCTCGCTCGACATCCGCCCTGCGAGCTCGAGCACCGCGCCACGGAAGCCGTGCAGCACGCCCGCCTTCAGCGCGGAGACTGTGTCGACACCGAGCGCGGGCACCGTGGCGTCGACTTCGACGAGCGGCAGGCGCGCCGTGAACTGGTGCAGCGCGCGCGACATCAGCGCTGGCCCGGGTGCGATCGCGCCGCCGAGAAAACGCGGCTTCGCGGCGGCTTCGAGCGCATCGACCGTCACCGCCGTGCCCGCGTCGATCACCACGCAGCTCGCGCCCACGAACTCCCACGCGCCGCGCGCCGCGAACAGCCGGTCGCGGCCGACCGTGTGCGACGTGCGCGTGCAGTTCTCGACTCCGGGTGCGAGCGTCGCGCGCGCCTCGAGTCCGGCGCCGCGGCAGGCCGCGATCACGCGCTGCTCGACTTCGACCGCCGCGACCGAGGACAGCGCGACTTCGCTCGCGCGGCCTCGCGCGAGCCACGCGAGCAGTTCAGGCTCGAAATCCGCGGACCCCAGCTCGATCGCCGTCGCGCCCGCGAGTCGCGGTCGCCCCGCCCCCTCGAGCTCCCAGCGGCGCAGCTTGAGCGCACTGTTGCCGAGGTCGAGCGTGCACAGCTCGCGCGTCACTTCTTCTTCGGCGAGTAGTACGTCACGGTGCGAGTCTGGCCCTTGTTCCAGATCTCGACATCCCACGCCTCGTACTTGTCCTTGTTGTTCTTCACAAACACGATCGCCTCCTCCTTGCTGGAGACAGGCTGGCCGTTGATCGACTTGACTACGTCACCTTCCGTGACGCCGTGGCGCGCGGCGATCGAGCCCGGCTTGACTTGCTTGATCTCGATGCCGTCGAAGCGCTTGGTCTTCGGGTCGCGGTGGCGGTCGATCGAGACCTCGGTGGTCATGATCTCGGCGAAGTTCTCGTTGATCTCCTGCGCATCCTCGAGCCCCACGCGGTATTTCGTCGGGCTGATCTGCACCGTCTGAGCTTCCGGCGGCGCGTCGGGACGGCGAGCGACGAAGACCTCGGCCGAGTTCGCGCGCGAGATTGGAGCCTGTCCGTCGCCGATGTACGCGTAATGCTTGGTGAGCGAGAACGGCGTCGGCGCGACAAGCTCTTTCTCGCGCTCCGCCTCGTTGCTGAAGCGGAACTCGACGTTGCCCGGATAGATCGCGGAGATCTCAATCTGGTTGAGACGACCCTCGAGGCGGTCGCCCTGGCGCTTGAGGTACGTGCCGTCCGAGTAGCTCGGCGCCACGACCATGGCGGTCGACTTGTACTTGAACAGGACCTCGCTCGCGGCGGCGTTCGCGCCGTCGTAGCGAATCGCGCGGATCTGGATCAGGTCGCGCACGAGCTCGCGCGGCGCATCGACGTCCTTGGGACCCTCGACCTTCTCGACCGGACGCTCCGGCGGCGGCTTGCCCGTCCAGTCGAGCTGCTTGAGGCCGCGTTCGACAGCCGAGGCCGCCAGCACGGTGTCCTTCTGCTCGCCGACCTCGGGCACCTTGGACAGGACGCCGTACATGCGATCGACCGGCACCTGCTTGTTCCATTCCTCGCGCTTGGTCAGCGAGAGCGCGAGGTACGCGACCATCCCGGTCCCGAGCAGGCCGGTGACGCTCCAGACGACGAGCTTCTGTTGGGCGGTGTTCATGGGGTCCTTCGGGCACCGATGCTACCCCTCGTCCCGGCGGGGATCCAAGGCGCGCAGGGGCGCTCCGGCAAGCGAGACGACCGGCATGACGCGATCTTCCCCGCCGAGAGGGCTAACCGCGGCCGGAACTGGTGGTGATGCCGCGCAGGGCGAGCACGAGCTCGTCCGGGCGGTCGCTGGCGGCGAGGCCGTCCTCGAGGGTTACCAGCCCCGCCTGCACCAGCCGGCGCAGGGACTGGTTGAACGAGTACAGGCCGGGCGTGGCGCCCTGCTCGATGGTGCGCATCAACTCGCCGGTCTCGCCCTTCTCGACCAGCTCGCGCACGCGCGGCGTCTGCACGAGGAGCTCGAAGGCGGGCACCATGCCACGGCCGCTGGCGCGCGGGAGCAGGCGCTGGGACAGCACCCCGGCGAGGTTGTCGGAGAGCCGCGTGCGAATCTGCACGTGCTGCTCAGCCGGGAAGAAGCCCAGGATGCGGTCGATGGTCTGGGCCGCGTTGACGGTGTGCAGCGTCGACATCACGAGGTGCCCGGTCTCGGCCGCATCGAGCGCCGCCGTCACCGTCGCTCGATCGCGCATTTCGCCGATCTGGATCACGTCCGGGCTCTGGCGCAGTGCGTGGCGCAGGCCATCGTGAAAGCTCGCGCAGTCGATGCCGACCTCGCGCTGGCTGATCACGCAGCGCTTCTCGCTGAAGAGCACCTCGATCGGATCCTCGAGTGTGATCACGTGCCGGTCCATGGTCTGGTTCATGAGCTCGACCAGCGCGGCGAGCGTGGTCGACTTGCCCGAGCCAGCGATGCCGGTGACGAGCACCAGTCCGCGGCGGCGCTGCGCGATGCGCGCCAGATCGGCGGTCGGGAGTTCGAGCGCCGCCAGTTCCGGAGCGCTGTCGCTGATGCGGCGCACGACGACCGCGGGCTCACCCATCTGCTTGTAGGCGTTGAGACGGAAACGCCCGAGTCCGTCGAGCTGCAGCGCGGCGTCAGCCGAGCCGTGCTCGCGCCACTGCGCCATGCGATCGGAACCCATCACGCCTTCGAGCACTTCGAGCAACGCGCCGGCGTTCGGCACGCGGCCGGGAAGGAACGTGATGCGACCGTCGATGCGCGTCGAGGGCCGACCGCCCGCGCGCAGGATCAGGTCGCTCGCGCCGGACTTCACCATCACACCCAGCCAGGCCTCGACCTTGTGGCGCGGGCTGAGCGCGTTGAAGCGCGAGGCCTCGGCGCCGTCGACCGGCGTCGGCTCGGGAGTGCGCGGCGCTTCGACCGCGCCCATCGGTGCCGGGAGCGGTGCGGCCGGTGCGGGTGCACCTTCGGCGCGCAGCGGGATGCTGCGGGCTGCGGGCGCGGGCTCCGCGGCGGCTTGGCTCGAGCGCGTCTCCCAGGGCGGCGCCTCCCAGCCCGGGCTGGCGGGGCGGGGCGCAGGGCGCGGGGCGGGACCTTGGGAACTCGGCGGTTGGTGGCTCACGGGTGGCGCAATCGGGTGCGCGCCTGCCCACGAGCGGCACAGGGAGCCCCGTGTCCTCGATGATCGACCCCCGCAGCCCGTCGCCTTGAGGCGCGCAGCCGCGGACAGCGCCGGCTAGCGTCGGGCGAGGCCGTGGGCGGCCCGCAGGACCTCTTCGAGACCCGTGCCGAGCACCGCGGAGATGCGCAGCACGCGCGAGGTGTCGCAGCCACCGGCTCGAACGCCCGCAATCCCGCGGGCGAGTTCCTCGGTGCGCGCGGCCGCTTCCTCGTCCTCGCACTTCGTCGCCACCACGAGGCGCGGCTTCTCGTATAGCTCGGGGCTCGAGCGCGCGAGCTCGGTGTCGACCACGCGCCACGACTCCAGCGGATCGCCACCGAGGTCGGGCGAGACGTCGACCAAGTGCAGCAGCACCTTGCAGCGCTCGACGTGCTTCAGGAACTGGTGCCCGAGCCCCTTGCCCTCGCTGGCGCCTTCGATCAATCCGGGCAGGTCCGCGACGACGAGCGTGTCGAAGTCGCCGACGCGCGCGATGCCGACGTTGGGCGAGAGCGTCGTGAAGGGATAGTCGGCGATTTTCGGAGTCGCCGCGGTGATGCGCGAGAGCAGCGTGGACTTGCCCGCATTGGGCAGCCCGACGAGACCGACCTCGGCGAACAGCTTGAGCTCGAGACGAATCTCGCGCGCCTCGCCGTCCTTGCCCTTGGTCGCGATGCGCGGCGCCTGCCGCACCGCGTTTGCGAAGTGAGGATTGCCGAGCCCACCGTCGCCACCCTGAGCCACGACCAGCCGCTCACCCAAGGTCTGCAGATCGCGCAATAGGTTGCCGTGCTCGACCTCGAACACCTGGGTGCCGACGGGGACCTCGAGCACGAGATCCTCGGCGTCGCGCCCGGCCTTGTTCTTCGTGCCGCCCGGCTCGCCGAGGCGCGCCGCGTACTTCTGCTTGCGACCGAGGTCGAGCAGCGAGTTGACATGCTCGCTCGTCACGAGCACCACGCTGCCACCGCGCCCGCCGTCGCCGCCGTCGGGGCCGCCCTTGGCCACGAACTTCTCGCGGTAGAACGACACGAGCCCGTCGCCGCCCTTGCCAGCCTGCACGTGGATCACGGCTTCGTCGCGGAACATGGGAGTGGGCTGTGGGCTGGTAGGAGGGACGCAGGCGTTCCGGGGACGACCGCGGCGGCCGAGCCCCGCATCGGGACTCGCCGCCGCCGGAAGGAAACGCCCGAGAGCGCTAGCTGGCCGCGGGCTCGACCACCACGCGACGCTGCGTGGCGAAACGGACCGTGCCGTCGACGAGCGCGAACAGCGTGTAGTCGCTGCCGATGCCGACGTTGCGACCGGGGTGGAACTTCGTGCCGCACTGGCGGACGATGATCGAGCCCGCGGTGACCGTCTGGCCGCCGTAGACCTTCACGCCGCGGAACTGCGGGTTGGAGTCGCGACCGTTGCGCGTGGAACCTTGACCCTTTTTGTGTGCCATGTCGATCAGCCCTCGATGTTCTGGATCTTGACCCGGACGTACGCCTGACGGTGGCCACGCTTCTTGCGCACGTTCTTGCGGCGCTTGAAGCGGAAGGCGATCACCTTGTCGCCCTTGACCTCGCCGACCACCTCACCGGTGACCTTGGCGCCCGCGACAAAGGGCTTGCCGATCTTGACCGAGCCCTCGTTGCCGAGGAGAGCCACCGAGTCGAAGGTGACCTTGAAACCCGGGGTCGTGTCGAGGCCGAGATCACAGAGGATCTCGTCCCCGCTACGGACGGTAAATTGGCGCGATCTGTCGCTGATGACGGCGTACACGAGAAAAGGTCTCCGCTGACTGAAGGGCGGGAGAGAGTAGCGTCCCCCACCTGCCCCGTAAAGCCCCCAGTGGACTTGCGCGCGAAGGGCCACCCCCCCGCGCAGCCCTCTCAAGGGGTGGCGAGCGGGGTTCGGGCGGTGGAAAAGCCTCCGGAAAGAGCGCGCGACGGCCACCGGGGGAACGGCGACCGTCGCGTGGATGGCTCCGCGGGTATCTACCCCGAGGATCCCTAGCGCTTGCGCCGCCCGCCGGGCCGCACCTCGCGGCCGTCGGCGCGCAGGTAGCGCAGCACCGAGTCGTCGATCTGATCGCCCACCGAGACGAGCTCGATCTCCTTCTCGTGCTTGAGCATCAGGTCGCGCAGGTCCTGGTTGTAGTTGCGCTTCATGTAGTCGACCACCTCGGGCTGCGTGCGGACCTCCACCTTGGTGAAGCCCTTGAGCACCAGCGCCGAGCCGAGCCGACGCAGGATCGCGCCGGTGCGGGACTCGACCGTGCGCAGGCGGCCCGAGCCGCGGCAGCGCTGGCAGTTGTGGAACAGCATCTTCGAGAGGCCCGGGCCGAGACGCTGGCGCGTGAGCTCGAGCAGGCCGAACTGCGAGATGCGACCGAGCTTCGAGCGCGCGCGGTCCGTAGCCATGGCATCGCGCATCGCGTTCTCGACCTTCTTGCGCGAGCCGGAGCGCATCATGTCGATGAAGTCGCACACGATGATGCCGCCCAAGTCGCGCAGGCGAATCTGGCGCGCGATCTCCTGAACCGCGTCCAAATTCGTGCGCAGGGCGACGTCCTCGAAGTCGAAGCCATCGCTGCGCGTCTTGCCCGAGTTGACGTCGATCGCGACCAGCGCCTCGGCCTGATCGAACACGATCGAGCCACCCGAGGGCAGGTCGATGCGGCGCGAGAAAATGCGCTCGAAGTCCTGCTCCACGCTGTGATCGTGGAACAGGGGCTTGGCGCCCTGGTGCAACTGCACGCGATCCACCATCTCGGGGATCAGCTTCTGCATGAACTCGCGCACGCGGTTGTAGACCTTCTCGTCGTCGACGATCACCGCCTCGGTGTGGTCGTTGAAGAGGTCGCGGATCGTGCGGATCGCGACGTCCGACTCCTCGTACAGCGGCGAAGGCCCGCGACCGAGCTGCAGGCGCTTGCCAAAGCTGTCCCACAGGAGCATCAGGTAGTCGAGGTCGCGCTTGAGGTCTTCCTTGGTGCAGCCCGTACCGGCCGTGCGCACGATCACGCCCATCCCGGCAGGAATCTCGAGGCTCTCGAGGATGCGCTTGAGGCGCCGACGTTCCTTCTCGTCCTCGATCTTGCGGCTCACGCCCGTGCGCGACATGGACGGCATGAGCACGAGGTAGCGACCGGGGATCGAGATGTAGGTCGTCAGCGTCGGGCCCTTGTCGCCGATCGCGTCCTTGGTGATCTGCACCA
Source organism: Planctomycetia bacterium (assembly GCA_005778045.1). The sequence continues at coordinate 12,863 of SXKQ01000211.1, read as the reverse complement.
CCACCGACTGGCCCTTCTGAAGCAGCTCGGTGATCGGGTGGCGCGGGCGACCGCGCATGCGGCCGTTGCCTCCGCCCTGCTTGCCTCCACCTTGCCTGCTTCCGAACTGCTTGCCACCGCGCTCGTCGCGGCGGCGGTTGCGACCGCCCTGCTTGGCCTGGGGCTGGCTCGGAGCACGCACCAGCGCGCTGGCGTCGGCCTCGAGGCCGGAGGGCTGCTCGGACTGCGAAGCCAACTCAGGCGCGGCCGCAAGCTCCTCGCCCTCGGCGACCTCGTGCTCCTCGCTGTCCACGGCGAAGGAGAAGTCCATCGAGGCCTCCTCCGCAGGCGCGCTGATCAGGTGCTCGGACGGCGCAGCGGCCTCGAGCGACGTGACCTCGACCATCTCGTCGTGATCATGGTCGTGGTCGTGCGCCTCGGGGTGCGCGTGCTCCCCGGAGTCGGCGCCGTGATCATGGTCGTGCTCGTGCTCTTGGCCGTGCCCGTGATGATCGTCGTGGCGCTCGTGAGCGGCCGCGGCGGGGTGCGCTTCCGAGAGCTCGACGCCCGCGTGCGGCTGGTTCGACTTCTCATCCCACTCTTCGGGATCGATCTTGTGGGTCAGGAGCTTGTCGAGACTCCAGTCCTTGTCCCCGTAGGCCGCGAGCACGTCGGAGGTGTGCAGGAAGCCGTTGCGGCCCTCGCCGAAGTCGATGAACGCCGCGCCGATCGCGGGCTCGAGGTTCACGACCTTGCCGCGGTAGATGTCGTTGACCAGCGTCTCGTGGCGCCGCACGTGCATCTGGAAGTCGACGATGCGACCGTCCTCGATCACGGCCACGCGCGTCTCCTCGCGGTCGACGGCGTTGACGAGGATGATGTTCTTCTTGCCCGGACGCAGTGCGCGCGCCTCTTCCTTGGGCTCGCGCGCTTCCTTCGGCTTCTCCGCGCGATCGCGGCGACCGACCTTCGGGGCGGCGGGCTCGGCCTCCTCGGATTCGGCCTTCGGCGGCTGGGGAAGCTCGTCTTCCTCGCCCGGGATCAACTCGACGCCGACCGGGCCGTTCTGGCCCTCGTGGTTGCGGCCACGACCGCGGCGACGACGACGGCGACGGCCTCCGCCTTCGCCACCTTCTCCCTCCGGCGTCGGGGTGCCGCCTTCGGCAGCGGGAGCGTCGGAGCCCTGCCCCGACGGAGACCCCGACTCCTCCGTGCCTTCCGTGACGGCAGCGACGCCTTCGCCCTCGGAGCGGTGACCACCGCGCCCGCGACGGCCGCGGCCGCGGCGACCGCGGCGACGACCGTCCTCGCCCTCAACGGGCTCGGCCGGAGCGGCCACAAACGGAACTTCCTCAAGTGCGGGATCGAGGGGCAGTCCCTCGGGCCCGAGCTCGTCGGCCCGCTCGCCATCGGGGCTCGGGGCAGCAACCTCCGCGCCCTCGGTAGGTGCGCTGTCGGCTCCGCCGACGAGAGCCCCTTCGCCCGGCGCGGCGCCGGCTCGACGGCGACCGCGGCCGCCGCGACGCCCGCGGCGGCGACGACGCCCGAGACGCTCACCGTCCTCGGAAGGCGCGTCCTCGCGGACTTCCTCGTATTCGCCGAGCTCGGGCAGCTCGCCCTCGGAGAGCGGCAGGGGCTCGACCGGTTGCTCGGGGAGCGCCTCGACGGACGGCTCTGCGCCGGATTCGGCCAGTGCGTTGCTCGACTCGCCTGCGGGCAGCTCGCCCCCGCCTGCGGGCAGCTCGCCCCCGCCTGCGGGCAGCTCGCCCCCGCCTGCGGGCAGCTCGCCCTCGCCGGCGGGCAGCTCGCCCTTGGCGGCGGCGTTGTCGCGCCCCCTTCGACGACCGCGTCCTCCGCGGCGGCGCCGAGGACGCGCATCGCCCTCGGCGGGCAATGCACCTTCGGCGAACTCGTCCTTCGGCGGCTCCTCGCCGGAGTCCGACGCGTCGGAACCAGCGTCCGCTGCGCGCGGAGCCGAGTCCGCGTCGCGCAGGCTGGCGCGCGATGCGCGGTTGGTTTTGCCCTCGCGCTGGGCTTTGCCCCCGCGAGCGGTGGGGTTGTTGTGTTCGAGCGGAGTATCCGACTCCGCGCCGGCTCCGAAAGTCGGAGGCAGCTCGTCCCCGAAGGGGCGTTGATCCATCATGATGACAAAGTGCCTTGCAACGTCCGGGCGACACCCTGTGCGAGGCCGCGCGACGTCGCTCGCGCGACGGCGCCTACATGCGGCCCTAGGGGGCAACGGAGGCTCCCTTCGCGAAGCGTCTCGACGAGATCCCCGGAAAGCGCACGCGGGATGGGGCGGTCGGCGCAGGAATGCGCGCGAGCGCGCCGGTCGGGCGAGCGCGGGGAATCGCCGGCGCACCTGAAGGTGGATCCGGACGTTCTTGTGCGTTGTTGAGTTAGAGCGGGCGGCGCAGGCGGCGATGAGCTTCCCCTGAGGGAGCGTTCACCGATCGGGCCGCAGGTCCCTCGGCATACGGCCGAGGGCGAAACCATGGTCGCCTATCGACCGTCCGGAATCGAAGCCAAAGCTCGAAAAAGTCGTGTCCCGGAACAAGGCCGCCGGCCGCCCCCACCGCTGCGGGGACGGCCGGCGGCCAGCGTGGGGGCCCGGCAGGGCCTCCCGGGGCCCTGCGGGCCCGCTAGCGGCGCTGCTCGTCGTCGTCGTCCTCGGCCTCGGCCCGCTTGCGGGCCTCCTCGTAGGCGGCCTTGGTCTCGGGAGTCATCAGGGCCTCGTACTCGTCCTTCAGGCGACTGCGGCGGCGCAGCAGCTCGCCCTGCACGATCTTCTCCGTGTCGGCCGAGCTGTGCACCACGCTGGGCGTGAGGAACACGAGCAGGCTGCGGCGGTTGCGCTCGGCCTTCTCGTTCTTGAAAAACTCGCCGATCAGCGGGATGGCCGACAGGTACGGCACGCGCGACTCGGTCTTCGTGTCGACGTCGGTGGTCAGGCCGCCGATCATCGCCGTCTGGCCGCTCTCGAGCAGCATGGTCGTCACGATCGTCGACGAGCGCGTGCGCGGCAGCGCGATCGAGCCTTCCTCGCCCGCCGCGCCGATCGTGAACACGTCGAAGCCCGCCGGAGCGAGCGCCGACTGGCCGGTGCCCGAGAGGCTCGTCTCCTTCGGAATCACCTCCATGGTGAGCGTGTTGGTGCCGGGCACGACGTGCGGCACGATCATCAGCTGGAAGCCGATGTCCACCGGCGAGCTCTGCGCCTCGGTGAGCGAGAGCGAGAGGCCGCCGGCTTGGCCCTGCTCAGTCTTGGCTTCCGCGTAGCGGATGGTCTCGCCGACGAAGATGGTCGCCTCGATGCCGTCGAGCGCGATGATCTTCGGCGCCTGGATCACCTCGCTGTCCGTGTCGCTCTGCAGCATCTTGAGCGTCGCATTGACGCCCGTGAACGAGAGCACACCGAACACCGTATCCGGCACGGTCAGCGAACCGAGCGCGTTGGCCGGGTCGCTGACGGGCCCCACGTGGCCGAGCTGGCTCACGGAGATCGCGTCCTCCCAGTCGCCGCCATCGAGGCCGAAGGGCAGGGTGGTCGGGATCTGGCCGCCGCCGATGCGGATCTGCGGGCCACCGTCGCCGTAGTCGACGCCGAGGTCGAGGAAGTCGCCCTTGAGCGTCGAGACGAACTTGACGTCGACGAAGACCTGCGCGGGTTCGACGTCGAGGCGGTCGATCATCTGCGTGAGCTCCTCGTGCACCTGCGCGGTGTCGCGCACGATGATGACATTCTGCGACGGCACGTAGTCGAGGTCGCCGGCTTTCGAGAGCGCCTTGCGCAAGGCCTCGAGTACGGCGAATGACTTCGAGACGTCCTGCTGTCCCTGCTGATTGGCCATCGGCATCAGGAACTCGGACTTGATGTTCGGGCGGAAGCGACTCTGGGGCCGGATGTAGCGCAGCTGGTAGCTCTTGGTGGTCATCTGCGCCTGCAGCGTGACCGGGTCGACCACGCGCAGGATGCCGCGTCCTTCCTCGATCACCGTGAAGCCCAGCGTCTTGCAGGCCACGTCGAGCGCGTCGCGCCACGGGACGTTGTTGAGCCGCAGCGAGAGCGTGCCCGTGACCTCCGGAGCCACGATGATGTTCGCGCCGCCGACCTTGGCGATCAGGTCGATCACCTCGGCGATGTCCGTGCCGCGCGTCTCGAGCGAGAACGGGCGCGGCCTCTCCACCACGAGGATGCCGCCGGTGCGCTCACTCACGACGCAGCCGACGCTCTCGGCCACCACGTCGAGCGCGTCACGCCACGGGACGTCCGTGAGCTGCACCGACACCGGGCCGTACTCGCCGGGCAAGAGCACGAGGTTCACCCCCGTCTGCTCGCGCAGGTAGTCCACGACCTCCGCGAGGGACCGACCCTCGGCGCGCAGGTTGACGCGCGCGTCCTTGCCAACCGTCTGGGCCATGCCACTCGCACCAAGCGCGATCACAGCCGCGAGAGCCACCACTTGCTTGCTGATCACCGTATCGACTCCGTGTTGCGCCCGGACGACTCCTCGGCCCGAACGTGGTGGATATCGGCGGCTAGAAGCGGCGAACTAGAACTAGACCGCGGAAGATGAACTCGATTTCTCCAGCGCGAATGGCGCCGACGACCAGGTCGGCGGTCACGACGTCCCCCTCGCCCAACGCTCGACCGTTGATCACGGCGACCGGCGGGGTGCCGTCTTGGATGGCGATGCCGCTGATGCGCAGCTCGATCGACTGGAAGTCGATCAGGGCGCGCGCGTCCTCGGCAGCCTCGCGCATCGACGCGACGAGTCCTTGCCGCAGCGGATCCTCGCGCACGAGCGCCAGCTCCGATTCGACTCCCGCCAGCGTCTCGAGCGCCAGCTTGGGCTTGCCTTCCTCGATGCTCGCGTGCATCGACGCGAGCACGGTGCGCAGCGTTTCCGCAGGCGGCCCCGAGGGCGCCGCGGTCGCGCTGAAGCTCGAGCGCAGGGCCGCGATCGGCTCGCTGACCTCGCGACGCAGCCGGCTCTCGGCCACGGGGTAGGTGATCGCGCCTTCGGATGCGAGCTTGCTCAGGTCGTCCTCGAGCGCGGTCAGCGCAGTCTCGAGTTCCGCGCGCAGGCGCACCTGCTCGACATACAGCGTTCCGGGACGCTCGAGCGCCGTCCACAGGGCGCGCGTCGCGATGGCGCGCTCGACGAGCCCGTCGACGCGCTCCACTTGCTCCGCAACCGGCAGGCCCGTCGGGCCGTCGGTCGACTGCGGCACGCGCGGGTCGACCCACGGGTCACGACGTCCGCGCTGCCCACGGTAGTCGAAGTGCTCCACGGCCACCGCATCGCGATGACGGGCGATCTCGCCGAGCAGGAGCTCGCGCTTGCGCGCGTAACCATCGATCTTGACGAGCTCCGGCCCGTCCTGCGGCTTGTAGACGAAGGTCTCGATCTCGAGCTTGACAGTGTGCGCCGCGCGTCCATCGCGCTCGAGCGCCTGCTCGCCGCTCGCAGTCCACTGGATGGTCGGGATACGCAAAAAGCGCCGGTGCCCCTCGACATGGTCGAGGAACGTGAGCACTTGGAAGGCGTCGCCCTCGAGCACGAGTTCGTAGATCGCCTTCTCGAAGGCCTCGGCCTCCTTGCGACGGCCATGCGACGGATCCTTCTTCTTGATCGACGTGATCTGCACCTCGCTCGAGCGCTCGAAGGCCTGCAGGTCGCGGATCAGCTCGTTGAGGTCCTTGTCGTCGGGCAGGATCTCCTTGATCGCCTGCTCGGTCTCGCGCAGGACGATTACATCGCGCTCGAGCGCGGGCGTGCCAGCGATGAGCTTGCGCCCGACGCCGATCTGGGAGCGCACGGTCTCGACGTCAAGGCGGGCGGCCTCGATCGCCCCGTACTCGGACCACACGAGGAAGCCGAGACCGCCGAGCACCAGCGCGGCACCGGCGGCGAGACCGGTCAGCATGCGACGGTCCGTGCTCACGGCTTCGACTCCATGGCGACGGGCGCCTTCTTGGCGGGCTTCTTCTGAGGCTCGACCTTGGCCGACTCGCGGGGGCGCAGTTGCAGCGCGAGCGGGAAGTTCCACACCACAGAAGGCACGAGTTCCGGATCCGGATCGGTCTGGGTGCCCTCGGGCGGCGAGGGCGGCAGGAAGTCATCGAGGAAGCTCGAGCGCTCGAGGTCCTCGAGGAAGTCTGCCACCTGCGAGAAGTGCGGCGAGCCGGAGTGGCCCGCGGCCTTGAGCTGGCCCGGCGACGTGGCGCGCGGGTCGGAGTTCTGCGAGACGACGAGGTCGTCGAGCCACACGAAGTGGCGCTTGCCGTCCCCGCCGGAGTTGATGACGGCGACCAGCTCGTCGATCTTGCGCGTCCACAGCACGCGCGTCTTGATGACGCCTGCGAGCGCCTCCTCGCGGCCGGTGAAGCGCCTGCGCTCGCCGTCGAGCTTCTTGTGGTAGTCGACTTGGCGATTGAGGCCCTCCGCCTCGGTCATGAGCACGGAACGCTCGCTCTCGACCTCGTTCATCACGCCGAAGGCGAGCCAGCCGTACCAGCTCGCGAGCAGCGAGGTGACGGCGACAAGCGCGACCACGAGGCCGAGGACCTTCAGCGGCGTGCGCGCCTTGCGGCGGTGCTGCTCGGGGAGCAGGTTGATGCGGATCATGCGGCGCGGACCCTCGCTGCGAGACCGAGCGCGACGACCAAGGTCGGCGCCCAGTTCTCCAGTTCCTCGACATCCACGCGCTCGGCGGCGACGCGCAGGCCCTCGAGCGGATTCCACGCGCGCGTGGTGCGCCCCGTGGCCTGCTCGACCTGCGCGATGAGCCCCGGCGCGAGCGAGCCGCCGCCGGAGAGCAGCACTTCCTCGACCCGCACGCCCTCGTGGTTCTCGACGTAGTCGAGCGAGAGCGACAGCTCGTTGGAGAGATCCTCGAGCACCGGCTGGATGGCGCGCACGATGTCCGCCTCGGCCTCAGCCCCCGCGCGCTTGTGCGACTCGGCGTCGAAGTTCTCGAGCCCGAGCCGGCGCGCCACGGCCTGCGTCATGTCCGCACCTCCGATGGCGATCTCGCGGCTGAAGCAGGTCTCGCCGCCGACGAGCACGTTGATCTGGGTGCGCGATGCGCCGACGTCGACGAGCGCGATCGCGCGCTCCTCTCCCGAGCCCTCGAGCGCGGCCGCGGCCTCGTCGCTGAGCCCGCACAACTCCCACGCATTCGCGATGGCGAACGAGTCGACGTCGATGGCGAGCGGCTGCAGGTTCCGGCCCTGCAGGAGCGCGACCTGCTCGTCGATCGTCTGCTGGCGGCAGGCGACGAGCACGACCGGCATGGTCTCGTCCTTGGCGGCCTCGCCCGCGCGCATGGCGCGGCGCGCGAGCGGCTGGCAGTCGAGCACGCACTCGGCGAGCTCGAAGGGCACGTAGCGGTCGGCCTCGAGCCGGATCGCCTGGCGCAGCTCCGAGTCGCTCATCTTGGGCATCTGGAGGTAGCGCACCACCACCGACTGCCCGGCGACGGACGTCACGACCGAGCGGGCGCGGAACTTGCCGCGCTTCCAGACCTCGGCCACGGCGGCGGCCTTGTCGCCGCCCGGGGGGATCTCGACTCGCGCGAAGCCGGTGATCACCGGTTCGGGGCCCTCGAGCGTGATCTCGACAGCCTTGACGACTTGGCTGCCCAGATCGAGGCCCACGACGCTCTTGCCTCTGCGGAACACTCTTGCCTCGTGCCGTTCGATGCCTGACGGGCGGGTCCCGCGAGAGCGGACCCGGACCCGGTCGGGAGGACCGGAGCCGCAGGCAACTTCGGCCAGCCGGGGCGGCGAGGTTTAGTCGAGCTCGCTGAAACCGCCCTGCACGAGCCTCCGCAAGGCCTCGATCAGCGCGGTCGCGTCGTCGCCCTGAGCGAGGAACTCGAGTTCCTCGCCCTGCGAGGCCCCGAGCGTCATCAGCGACAGGATGCTGCGCCCGTCGACCTCGCGCGCGCCGCAGCGCACTCGCACCGTCGCTCGATGCGCCAACGCGGTGGTCACGAGCGCGTGGCAGGGTCGGGCGTGAAGTCCGCGCGGGTTTTCGACCCGGATCGTTGCACGTGCCTCGTTCGACATGGAAGTTCCTTCGGTGTGCATGGTACTAGGCGGCCCTCATCTCACGAAGGAGCTCGATCAGCTCCGCGCGCGTCCGGGCCCGGAGCGCGCAGCCGCGGAAGTCGCTCGAGCGCGCGAGGCGCGCGATCCAGCGCATGAATTCGAGGTGCCGCGCGGGATCGTGACGGTCGCCCGGCCGGTCGGGCCGCAGCACGGTGAACACGAGCTGCACCAGCTCACCGTCGATCGCCCCCCACTCGCAGCCGTCGGGGACTACCGAGAGCGAGGCGGCCGTCTCGGCGAGGCCGCTCACGCGCACGTGCGGGATCGCGACGCCGTGGCCGAAACCCGTGGAAGAGGTGCGCTCGCGCGTCACCAGCGCCGCCAGCGCGCGCTCGCTCAGGCCCGCGTCGAGCGCACGGCCCTCGATGAGCCCTTGGACGACCGCGGCGAGCACGACTTCCTTGTCCGTGCCGTGCAGGGGCAGCAAGCAGGCTTGAGGCTTGAAGAGCTTCCAGTGGTTCATGGCGGGAGGGTCGCGACAGACCTCCTGTCGCGGGCACCTATCGGTTCACCGCGAATGGAATCCGAAGACGGCCCCGCTGGCGGCCCGCAGCCACTGCCAGCCGGCGGGCCCGCTCCGAGCCCGGCGGGCACCAGCGCCCGGCCGAAGGCTTGCGCCACGAAGACGCCGCGCAGGTCCCTCCCGGCCCTGCCCGACGCCCAGCCTCGGCGCGGCGCTCCGGGGAGCGCGTCGCTAGCGACGCCGATGGTCGCGACGTCGACCGATCAGGCGCTCGCGATGGCGGTCGAGCACGCGCCCCATCTTGTGCAGGGCAGCGTCTAAGGCAGCGGGAAACTCGTCGGCCTGCGCATCGACGACGAGCGTCGCGTGGCGACCGACGTTGGCGACCAACTCGACCCGGTGCAGCTCGCTCTGGCGCTCGCAAAGGGCGCGCAGCGAGACGATGCGGTCGAAGTGCCCGAGCAGCCCGGAGAGGCGCTGCTCGACCGCCTCGCGCACGCGCGAGGGGTAGTCATGATGCGGGATCGACACCTGCGTCTTCATCGAGCCTGTTCCTTCCCGGCTCCTCCAGGGAGCCGCGATCTCAGCCTGCGAATCCAGCACAGCGGCGCGGGGCGCTCTCGCGTCCCCCGTCGCACCCAGCACTTTCACCTTCGACGCGCATGTGAGAACCGTCAAGGGGTGCCACGAAAAAAAGCCCAGCGAACGCGAAAACGTCGAAACTTGGGGGGCTAGCGAAACAGGCCCGGCACTCCGCGCGGTCCGCGGTCGCGCCCTCGGAAGGCGCGCGGCTCGTAGAGCACCGACACGAGATACAGGCCCTCGGGCGGCGCCGTCGCGGCTGCCTCGCGACGGTCGCGCGCGTCAAGAATCGCGCGCACGCGTGCCGCATCGAGCTTGCCCCGGCCGACGTCGAGCAGGGTGCCGGCGATGGTGCGCACCATGTTGTAGAGGAAGCCGTCCCCCTCGACGACGATCGCGAAGGCGCTGCGCCGCGCGACGATCTTGAGCGAACGGATGGTGCGCACGGTCGACCTGCGCGGCGAGCCCGCGGTCGCGAGCGAGGCGAAGTCCTGCTGGCCGAGGAACTCGCGCGCGGCGGCGCGCATGGCCTCGAGGTCGAGCGGATCGCGCACGAAGTGCGAATACAGCGGCGGGAACGGCAGCCGGAAACGGCCGGTCTCCACGCGGTAGGCGTAGCGCTTGCCGCACGCGTCGAACTGCGCGTGGAAGTCGTCGGCGCAGGTCTCGAGCCGGCGCACGACCACCCCCTCGGGCAGGTGCGCATTGAGTGCGTGCCGCAGCCGGTCGTCGTCGAGCGCCGTGTCGACATGGAAGTGCGCCACTTGCCCGAGCGCGTGCACGCCCGCGTCGGTGCGCCCCGCGCCGAACACAGTCACGTGACTCGACACGAGGCTCTCGAGCGCGAGCTCGACGGTCTCCTGCACGGAGTCGAAGCCCTCCTGCCGCTGCCAGCCGTGGAAGCGGGAACCGTCGTAGGCGATCTGGATGCGGACGTTGCGCATGGACGCGGGTGGAAGGCTACCAGCCGGCGCGGCGCGGCCCTACGCCATGGTCACTCGTGGCGGCGCCGCAGGTATGAGCTCTGGATGCCGAGCTCCGCGCGGTACTTGGCGACCGTGCGCCGGGCGAGCGCGTGTCCGGACCGCGCGAGGCGCTCGACGGCCTCGTCGTCCGAGAGCGGACGCGACGGATCCTCGTCGGCAAACAGGGCGCGCACGGCCTCGCGCACGTCGTCGCGGGCGAGCTCGCCACCGGCTGCGGCTTGGGGAAACAGGTCGCGCAGGGCGACGATGCCGTGCGGCGTCTGAGCATGCTTGCCTGCGACGGCGCGGCTCACCGTGCTGACATGCAGCCCGAGTTCCTCGGCGAGCGCCGTCATGGTCAGCGGCACGAGCTGGCCGTGGCCGCGCTCGAGGAACGCGCGCTGGTGCGCGAAGAGCGCCTTCGAGATCGCGAGCAGCGTCGCGCCGCGCAGCTCCATGGCCTCGACGAGCCAGCGCGCACGCTCGAGCTTGCCGCGCAGGTAGCTCTGCACCTCGCGCGGCTGCGCGGGATCGTGCGCGAGCCGCGTGATGCGCGCGTCGAGCGAGACGGAAGGCCACGAAGAGCGATCAAGGCGCACCTCGAAGGAGTCCTGATCGTCGCGCTCGACGACGACGTCGGGGTACACGAGCGGAGCGGGCTCGTCCCGCAGCGCGGCGCCAGGAGCCGGATCGAGCTGCGCGAGGCGCGCGAGCAACTCGCGCAGGCGCGACACGTCGATGCGCAGCTCGCGCGCGACGGCGGGCAGGTGATTGCGGGCCAGTTCGCCGACGAATTCGCGCAGGATGCGCTGCAGGGCCGCAAAGTCGGGATCGGCGGGGTCGAGCTGCAGGAGCAAGGCCTCGATCGCGTCGTGCGCGCCGAGCCCGCGCGGCTCGAGACGTGCGAGAGCCGCGCGAGCGCCCGCGAGCTCGCTTGCTCCACCCTCGAGGCCGTCCAGTTCCGCGCGCGCGAGCAGCTCGTCGTCGAGCCACGGCAGGAAGCCACGCTCGTCGAGCTGTGCGAGCAGCCAGCGGGACCAGACTTCCGTGCACGGCTCGAGGCCGAGCAGCGCGAGCTCGGCTTCGAGCTGCGCGGCCACGTCGACGTGCCGATCCGGCTGGTTCTGCAGCCACTCGTCGTGGCGCTCCGTCGCGTCTCCTCGCGCCCGGCTGCGAGCGGGCTCGCTCGGCAGGGAGCGCGGCGACTCCTCGACCACGAGAGCCTCGTTCTGCTCGGCCTGCTCGCGCAGGAAGGACTCGAGCGCAAGGGCCGGCAGCGCGAGCAGCTCGATCGACTGCAGCATGCGCGGTGCGAGCAGCATCTGCTGCCCCATCGCCTGCCGGACTTCGATGCGCTGCGCCACGCACGGACTATCGACGCGAATTCGGGGCAGGTTGAGCGAGCTTGCGCTCCCGCAGGAGAAAGGGGGCTCCGGCCCCGCGAGACTAGGACAGCGGGCGGCGCGGGCGCGGCAGCACGAGCTCGACCCGGCCCTCGAGGGCGTCCTCGAGCACGCCCTTGTGCAGGTACTCGATGGCGCTGCCCGCCGGGAGCCCGCGGGCCATGCGCGTGACGCGCGGCGCGAGTCCCGCGGCGGCGAGCGACTCGAGCACGAGGCGCGCCGTCGCCTCTCCCTCGGCGTCGGGGTCGGTGGCGAGGATCACCTCGCGCGTCCCCTCGCGCTTCACGCGTTCGACGAGCCGCCCCACGAAGAGTTGCGCGGGCTCGCTGCCGTCGGCGGGATTGAGCGCCCCCATCAGCACGTGGTACCGGCCGCGAAAGACCTTGGCGCGCTCGATGGCCTCGACGTCCTTGGGCTGCTCGACCACGCACAGCGCCAGCGCGTCGCGTTCGGCATCGGCGCAGATCGCGCAGGGATTCGTGCGCGTCACGTTGCAGCACGCCCGGCACAGCTCGGTCTCGCGCACCGCGCGCTCGAGGGCCGGAGCGAGCTCGCGCGCGGAGGGATCGCGCAGGGCGTGGAACGCGAGCCGCTCGGCCGTGCGCCGTCCGACGCCCGGATAGCGGGAGAAGGCCTCGATCAGCCTCTCGAGCGGCTCAGGGTAGGCCACGGCACGCGCGCCCTAGAAGAGCCCAGGCAGCTGCACGCCGCCGGTGACCTTGGCCATGGCCTCGGCCGCGAGTCGCGCGGCCTTCGCCTGCGCGTCGCGCGTCGCGGCGAGCACGAGGTCCTCGACCAGCGTCTTGTCCGGCCGCGCGAGCAACTCCGCCGCGATCTCGACCTTGACGACGCTGCGGTCGCCACTCGCGAGCACGCGCACGGCACCGCCGCCGGCGCTGCCCTCGACCGTGCGGCTCTTGAGTTCCTCGCGGACGCGGTCGAGCTCGCGCTGCATCTGCTGGGCCTGCTTCAGAAGGCTGCCCATGTCGCCGAAAGCGCTGGTCATGCGTTGTCCTCGATCAGGCCGCCGAAGAGCTCGGCCACCTCGCGCGTGAAGGGATCGGACGAGCCCGCGGCGCGAGTCGCGGGATCGTCGAGCACGAGCTGTACGGGGCGCGCGAGCGAACGCGCGAGCAGGGCCTCGAGCGTCGTTCGCACTGCACTGCCCGCGAGCAGCGCGCGCTCGGGCTCGAGCAGGCGCTGGAGCTGGATGGTGGCGCGGGAGCCAGTGGTTTCCGCGAGACTGCCGCGGCGCTTGAGCACCTCGGCAGCCTCGGCGTGGGTCTTGGCGAGCTCAGTGAGCAGGTTGCCCCACACCCCCTGTGGCGCGCGCTCGCGCGCGGCCGGCGCGG
>SXKQ01000210.1 GCA_005778045.1 Planctomycetia bacterium | reverse complement strand
GCCGACGTCGCCGCACAGCAGGCGGTCCATCGGTCGCAGGCCCTCAAGGTCCTCGGAGATGTCGCCGTCGGCGTGGGCCTGGTCGGGCGTGTCGACGTAGGGGAAGGCGCCGATCATGTCGTTGAGCAGCGCCGGGTCCGTGCGCCACGGCGTGCGCTGCTTCAGCTCACGCTTCGCCTGGACCTCGAGCAGATCGCTGGCGAGGTCGAACAGCGCACGCTCGACCTTCTCGCGGCGCTTGCGGAACGACTGGCTGCCGATCTTGTCGAGCACCGGCGCCGCCCCCGCGCCGATGTAGCGCTGCACGAGGTCGATGCGCGTCGCCGGAACGTACAGGCTGACCTCGTCGGCGAACGAGAGGTGCAGGTGCTCCTCCTCGCCGTCACCGCGCGTCATGCGCGCGAGGCCCCTGTAGAGCGCCAGCCCGTGCACGGCGTGCACCACGTAGTCCCCGACCTTGAGGTCGAAGAACGATTGCAGCGCGCGCGTGCGGTGCGCGGCCTTCGTGGGCGCGACGCGGCGCGCGCCCACGATGCCGACGAGCTCGTGGTGGTCGACCACCACGAGCTGCAGCGCGGGGAAGCGGAAACCCTTGGCGACGGCGCCGACACGCGTCTCGACGCGCTCGACGCCGCCGGCTTCGGCGAGCACGGTGCGGAAACGGTGCTCCTCGGCATCCGTGCGGCACAGCACGATCGTGCGCGTGCCATCGGCGGTCGCCTCGCGCAGCAGCTCCGGCGCCTGACGGATACCGCCCGAGAGCGCCTGCACGGAGCGCGTGTCGAAGTGTGCGTCCTTGGCTGGCAGGCTCTGCAGGCGCAGGCGTCGCCGCGCATCGCGCGCCTGCCACAGCACTCCGAGCTCGCGCTGGTGCGACGCGGATTGGATCGAGAGCCCGTTGGCGCGGTCCTCGATGCGCAGTGGCTCGAGCTCCGCGATCACGGCCTGTGGCGGCAGCAGCAGCGCCGGCGAGATGCCGCTGCCATCCTCGACGCCGCCGGCATCGCGCGCGATGCACACCGCGACCTTCTCGAGCTTCTGCACGCTCTTCTGCTCGACAGGATCGAACGTGCGCAGGCTCTCGACGGCGTCGTCGAAGAGCTCGATGCGCAGCGGCAGCTCGCTCGCGAACGGGAACACGTCGAGGATGTCGCCGCGCAGCGACACCTCGCCCGCGCGCTCGACGAGCGGGACGCGCTCGTAGCCAGCGTCGACGAGCTGTTTCAGGAACTGCTCGGTCGAGAGCTTCTGGCCAAGCACGAGCTGCAGCGTCGCCGCCGCGAGGTCGCCGGGCTTGGGCAGCGGCTGCAGCAGCGCGAGCAGCGAGCCCACGATCACGCGCGGTCGCGCCTCGGCCGGGCCCGAGAGGCGCTGCGCGAGCTCGATGCGCTGGCGGATCGCCCCGAGATCGCCGCCGTCGAGCCGTCCCTTGCCGCCTTCGCGTGCAGGGAACAGCGCCGCCTGGAGACCGAAGAACTCGAGGTCGTCGCGCAGCGCCTCGGCCTCCGCCTCGCCGGACGCGATCGCGATCCACGGCTGCTTCGTGCGTTGCACGAGCGCCGCGAGGACCAACGCCTGGGCGGAACCCCACAGTCCGCCCGCCGACACCTCGGGCTGCTCGCGCAGGAGTCGCTCGAGCTGCTCGACCTGCGGCAGCGCGGACGCGTCGATGCGCGTCACTTCCTGCGACGAATCCATCGCCGCATCCTAGCTCGCGCCGGTCCCGATCCGTCCTCGCGGCTCACGCTTCGCGGCCGGTCGCGTCGCCCGATCCGTCCGCGAGCGCGAGCAGGGCCTCGTGGGCCGCCCAACGCTCGGCTTCCTTGCGCGTGCGGCCCCACGCGGAGGGGAACGCGCGCTCGCCGAGCTTCGCGCGGACCAGGAACGCTCGCGCGTGCGCGTCGCCGCGGGTCTCGAGCAGCTCGTAGTCGGGGAGCATCGCCCAGCGCGCCTGCGCGAGGTGCTGCAGCCGCTGCTTGGGATTCGCGATCGCGAGCTCGCGCTCCGCGTCGGCGAGGGTCGCGCTCAGGGTGCGCCGCACGAACGCGCGGGCGGGCTCGAAGCCACCGTCGACGTAGATCGCGCCGAGCACGGCCTCGTAGAGGTTCGCGAGCACAGAGACCGGCAGCGCTCGTCCCTGCAGACCCTTGCCGAGTAGGGCAGCCGCGTCGAGGCCGAGTGCGCGCGCGCTCTCCGCGAGTGCGCGCCGCGACACCACCGCGGCCTTGATTTCGGTCATCGCACCCTCGGACAGCGCCGGCTCGCGCGCGAAGAGCAGCTCGGTCGTCGCGAGATTGAGCGCCGCGTCGCCGAGGAACTCGAGCCGCTCGTTGTCGCGCTCGCTCGCCACCGACGCGTGCGTGAGCGCCTGCGCCAGCAGCTCCGGTCGTCGAAACTCGTAACCGATGTTCTCCACCGCCCGATTGTAGGCTAGCGGCCCGAGAGCGCGCTGGCCGCGGCGGAGTCGACCACCCACGTGAGTCCGCCCTCCCACGGGCGCACGAGCGCCGCGGGCAGCCGCGGGCCGTCGGCACGCGCGTGCAGCACCTCGCGCAGGGCGGGGGCCTTGTCCGCGCCGGCGACGAGGAACAGCGCGTGGCGCGCGGCGTTGAGCGTGCGCAGCGTCAGCGTGACGCGATTCGACGAGAGCTTCTCGACCCAAGTCGAGGCCACGAACAGGCGCGCCTCGGAGAGCGCAGTGGTGCCCGGGAAGAGCGACGCCGTGTGGCCGTCCGCCCCCATGCCGAGCAGCAGGAGATCGAAGCGCGGCACCTCGCGCGAGCCGAAACTCGAGATGAGCTCGCGCTCGTACTGCGCGGCTGCGCGGCCCGCGCCCAGCTCGCCCTGCATGCGATGAACCTGCGCTTGCGGGACCTGTCCGGCAGCCAGCCATGCCTCGCGCGCCATGCGGAAGTTCGAGTCGGAGTGCTCGGGCGGCACCGCGCGCTCGTCGCCAAAGTACACGTGCCAGCGCGTGAAATCGGCCTGCGACTGCGCGAGCAGCGCGTAGAGCGCGCGCGGAGTCGAGCCGCCCGCGAGCGCGATGCGGAACGCGCCGCGTTCCGCGATCGAGACGCGCGCGCGCTCGAGGACGAGCTCGCGCGCATGCACAGCGATGGCAGCGGCGTCCCTGCGCTGCACGAGCTCGGTCCTCTGCGTCGTCATGCCTTGTTGCGCGCTGGAGACGCGGGTCAATCGAGGTTGTTGCGCCAGCGGCGGCCGTCGCGCTCGAGCAGCTCGTTGGCCTCCACCGGACCGCTGGTGCCTGCGTGGTAGTTCGGGAAGTGCGCCGGCGGCAGCGTCTTCCAAAGCGCGAGGATCGGGTCTACGACGGCCCAGCTGGCCTCGACCATGTCGGCACGCTGGAAGAGCGTCTGGTCGCCGAGCATGCCGTCGAAGAGCAGCCGCTCGTAGCCCGTCGCGGGCGTCGAGCCGAAGTGATCCGCGTAGCTGAAGTCCATGTAGACCGAGCCCAGCCGCAGCGACGCGCCCGGCACCTTCGCGCCGAACTTGAGCGCGATGCCCTCGTCGGGCTGGATGCGGATCACGAGCACGTTCGACTTCGTGCGATCGACCTCGGTGTTGCGGAACAGCATCATCGGCGGCCGGCGGAACTGGATCGCGATCTCGGTCGTGCGCCGCGGCAGCGCCTTGCCGACGCGAAGGTAGAACGGCACGTCAGACCAGCGCCAGTTGTCGATCGCGAGCTTCATCGCGACGAAGGTCTCCGTGCTCGAGCCGGGATCGACCGCGTGCTCGGCCCGATACTCGGTCAGCTGGCGACCGCCGGCCGTGCCCGCCGCGTACTGGCCGCGCACGACCTTGCGCTGCACGTCCTCGGGGCTGTACGGCTGGATGGCTCGCAGCGCCTT
>SXKQ01000209.1 GCA_005778045.1 Planctomycetia bacterium | reverse complement strand
GGCCTCGGCGGAGTGACCTTCGCGCTCATTGACGACGAGCGCATCGTCGTCGCCGAGCTGCGCGACGGGAGTGAGGACGCGCTCACGCTCCGCTGGGACTGCGAACGAGCCGCTCTCGAGGTCGTCGTCGCTGCGTGGGGCGTCGCGGCGAAGGAAGGCCGGCTTGCGTTCCGGCCCCGCGTGCTCGAGTTGCGCTGAGCGTCAGGGCTTTGGCGAGCAGGAGAGTGCCGCGTCGAGCAGTGCATGCTCGGGCATGTCCTTGCGCCAGGCCGCCATCACCGGGAACTCGACCTTCGGCGACTGCAGCGGCAGGGCCGCGATTCCCGGCCAGCGCGGGCCCTCGTCGCCGATCCACGCGACGAGCGAGAAGCCGAGCTCGGCCTCGACGAAGCCGAGGATCGACTCCGCGGTACTCGCGGAGAGCATGTTGCGCGGTCGAATGCCGTGCTCCGCGAGCGCGCGCATCTGTAGGTCGTGCGCGATGCCACCTGCGGGATAGCTGATGAACGTCTCTTCGGCGAGCTGCGCAAGCGACAGGCGCGCGCGCTTGGCCAGAGCGTGCTTCGCGGGTAGGACGATGAATCCACGCAGAGTTCCGACGGCCTGAGTCGCCACGTCTGCGGGCCATTCGGGCAGGAAGTCGACGAGCAGGTCTGCCGACCCGTCGCGCAGGCGCGCGACGTCGGCGTGCGGCATTTCGACGAGCTCGAGCCGTCCTTCGGGATGGCTGCGGCGCACGCGCTGGATCCAGCGGGGCAGCAGGTGGCGCACGAACATCGGCGCGGCGTGCACGATCAGCGTGCCGCTGCTGTCGCCGGACTGCACGGCGCGCACGACCGAGGGCAGGCCCTCGAAGAACGGCGAGACGAAGCGGAAGAGCCGCTCGCCCGCGGCCGTGAGCTGCATCTGCTCCTTGCCGACGCGCTCGAACAGCGCGAGCCCAAGCTCGCTTTCGAGCTTCTTCACCTGCTGGTGCACCGCCGGCTGGGTGATGGGGTAGGGGAACGCTCGCGCCGCCCGCGCGTAGCCGCCGGTGCGTGCGACCCAGTAGAACCCCTCGAGCCGATGCAGGCCGATCACGGCGCGCTCACCTTGCGGCGCAGCTTGTCCGAGACGACCCGCGCGATGTTCGCGTAGAGCTCGTGGGCGTCGCGATCGTCGACCCAGCAGCCTTTGGTTTCATCCCAGTTGTAATGCCAGGCGCGCGCGCCGGCCGCGAACCAGATCTGCGACGCCGCCGACTGGCGATTGAGCACGTAGCGCGCGCCATCGGGAAACTGCAGGCTCACGACGCCATCCGTGGTCGCGTAGTCCACCTCGTCAGGATCGAAGGACTCGAGCCATGTGGCGACACGCTCGAGGCACTCGTCGACGCGCTGCGTGTAGTTCGGCTTCTCCATGGGCGAGAGAATAGCGTCCCGCCGATCTCTCAACGGGCGCGCTTCGAGGCGTCCTTGCCGCTGCGCGCCTTCTGCTCGAGCCGGGCGCGCGCCTTGGACGCGGCCCACGAGCAGATCGGGCACTGGGCGAGATCGTGACGCAGGGCCGGGCAGTGCTCGCGTCCGAAGAAGATGATCTGCAGGTGCAGGCGCTCCCAGCTCTCGGGCGGGAAGAGCGCCTTCAGGTTGCGCTCGGTGCGCTCCACGCTCGAGCCGTTCGACAGGCCCCAGCGCGCCGCGAGTCGGTGGATGTGCGTGTCGACGGGAAAGGCCGGAACGCCAAAGGCGTGGCTCGCCACGACGCTCGCGGTCTTGTGGCCGACGCCGGGCAGGGTCTCGAGTGTCTCGAGGTCGCGCGGCACCGCTCCGCCGTGGCGCTCGAGCAGGAGCCGCGAGAGGCCGTGGATCGCCTGCGACTTCTGGGGCGAGAGCCCGCAGGGACGGATGATCGCGCGGATCTCGGCCGGTGACAGCTTCACCATCTCCTGCGGCGTGCGTGCGCGGGCGAACAGCGCTGGCGTGACTTGGTTCACACGCACGTCCGTGCACTGCGCCGAGAGCAGCACGGCCACGAGCAGCGTGTACGGGTCCGTGTGGTCGAGTGGTACGGGGGGGTTGGGGTAGCGACTGTCGAGAATCGCCTGGATTCGCTGGGCCTTATCCGTGCGCTTCATCGCACGCGGGATGGTAGCCTCTTTGCTCAGGGTGACGAGAAACAAGGCCATGGAGATTCGTCAGCAGATCGAAGACTTCCTGTCCGGCTCACCGCACGCGGTCGTGGGCGCTTCGGTCGATCGCTCGAAGTACGGCAACAAGGTGCTGCGCTGCTACCTGCAGCACGCACGGCCGGTGCAGGTGGTGCACCCGAGCGAGCGCGAGATCGAGGGCGTGGCCTGCGTCGCCAGCGTCGCGGATTTGTTCGAAGGAGTGCACGGGCTCTCGATCATCACCCCTCCTCCGATCACCCAGCGTTTCGTCACGGCAGCGATCGTGCGCGGCATCCGGCGCTTCTGGATGCAGCCGGGTGCCGAGAGCGCGACGGCGATCGCGGCCGCGCGCGCGGCCGGAGCGAGCGTGATCGCCGGCGGTCCGTGTCTGCTGGTCTCGCTCGGCTACCGCGAGTGAGCGTGAGATCGTGAGCTTCGAGCCCCGCACCGACGGCCTGCACGGGCTGCGACCGGCCCTGCTGGGCGGGGCTCTCGCGCTGCTCGTGTTCGTGTGCGCCTCCGCGTTCGTCAATCCGATCGTGGCTGACGAGACGCTCGGTTCCGGAGCGGTCCTCGCAGAGCTGCCGCCGTATCCCGCGGGCCATCCCCATGTCCATTTCTACGAGCGCGCGTTCAGCCTCGGGAACCATGTCACCGCGTGGGCACTCGAATGGGGCGTGCATCGCGACGCGATCTCGCTCGGGCGCAACGGTCTCGCGCTGTTCCTCGCGCTCTTCGCTCCCTACGCAGCCGCCCTGTGCTTCACGCGGCGCACGTCCCTCGCGATCGCCGCCGCTGTACTCGCCGCGCTGGAGGCTCCCTGCGTCTACGACGGCCTCTATCCGGTGCTCGTCTTCCCCGACATCTACAGCCATGGCCAGATCGGGCAGTCGCTCGTCGTGCTCGTCGCCGTGGCGTGGATCGGTGGAGCTTGGCGCACGGCGGGCCTCCTGACCGGCGCGATGCCGATGCTGCACGCGGGAGTCTTCCCGCCGCTCCTGCTCTTCACGTGGCTCTACCTCGGGCTCGCGCGCGGCCGGCCGCGCGGGCGGGAGCTGCGGAGCGCGCTCGTGGCGGTCGGACTCGGGATGGCCGTCTGCGCGTTGTTCTATTGGCGGACGCGCGTAGGCATCGAGCCAGCGGTCGCCACTGGCCCCTACGCGGCGCCGGGAGGCGATCCGGCGGCGGCCTTCGGGTTCGTGGCGCTCACCGACTTCCACCGCCAGGTTCCGGACTTCACGCTCTTTGGCTACTTCGCGCACGGGCTCGCGCTCGTCGGGCTCGCGCTGGCCGTCCTGCGCGGCGGCCGCGAGCTCGGCGAGCGCTCCAATGGCGCCGACGCGGCGGCGCGCTGGGGACTGGTGCTCGCGCTCGTCGCATGGGGCTACACGTTGGCTGGGACCGCCCTCCAGCGGCTTGAAGTTCTGCCGCACTTCGTGCTGATGGCGATGCCCTCGCGCGTCACCAACGTCTCGACGATCCTGCTCGTGCCGCTGACCGTCATCGCGTGGCAGCGAGCCCTCGATCGACTCGCGGCGCCCGCACGCGCTGCTCTGTGGACGCTGGCCGGCATGGCAGCGGTGGCGCTCGCGGTGTGGCTGTGGTTCCGCGGGCCCTGGACCGTGCGGGACCACGTGCTGGCCTTCGTCTGGGGTTGCGTGCTCGGTGCCGGTGCGTGTGCGTGGCCCGTTGCGCGCCGCACGGCCATCGGTTGCACGCTCGCATTCGCCGCAGCCTGCTTGATCTTTGGTCTCGAGTATCCGCAGCCGCCGCGCCACCTTGCACTGGGTGCCGGCTTCGTGCTCGCGGTTCTGTTCGCGCTCGCGTCGCGCGCTCTGCGCGACCCGATGCTCGCTGTCGCGACGCGTGCAGCACCCGGACTTGCACTCATGGGCGGCATGCTCGCGGCGGGTGCGAACATCCCGACTCGTCACGCCGACTTCGGCAAGCATTTCCGCTGCGACGTACTCTCGCGCGACGATCGACGCATGATCGCTTGGATGGACACCAACGTGGCGCCCGAGGAGCCGCTCGTCACGGCCGCCTGGGTGCGGCTCGAGATGCAGCAGAAGACAGCGCATCCGGTGCTGATCGAGACCGAGACGCTGTGGATGCTGACCTACACGCCCGAGCTGGGCGCGGCCATCAGCCAGATGGTGAAGGACTTCTTCGAGATCGACTACACGGACTCCGGTGCTGTGCTCGCCATTTCCGGCGGGGAGCGACTGAAGCTCACCCATCCGCACTGGTCGGGCGTGTGGCGCGAGCGCAGCGCGGCGCGCTGGGGCGAGCTCGCGGAGAAGTACGACTTCGAGCTCGTCGTCTCCCCAGAGGACACGCCGTTGCAGCTGCCGTGTGTCGTCGACGGCGAGCGCGCGGATCTCTACCGCGTGCCGCGTCCCTGAGCGCTCAGGAGAGTATGGCGCGCAGGGCGCCGTCGACGTCCGCGTACTTGAACGCGTAACCGGACTTGAGCGCTCGCTCCGGCACGCAGCGCTGGCTCGCGGTCAGGACCGAAGCCGCGCCGGAGCCGAACATCAGCTTGAGCATGACGGGTGGAACCGGGAAGAAAGCCGGCCGCGAGAGCGCGCGCCCGAGCGCCTTGGTGAAGTCCTTGTTCGTGCAGGCACCGGGTGCGACGGCGTTCACTGCTCCGCTGACCGTCTCGTCGCGCAAGGCGTGCAGGATCAAGCCGCACAAGTCGTCGATGTGGATCCAGCTCATCCAGTGGGCGCCGGAACCGATGGGCCCCCCGAGGCCGAGCCTGAAGGGCGGCAGCATCTGCTTCAGCGCGCCGCCGGGGCCGAGCACGATGCCGATGCGCAGCTTGACCACGCGCACACCGAGCTCGCCGGCGCGGTCCGCCTCGCGCTCCCACGCGGTGCAGACTTCGGCCAAGTAGTCCCCGCCCGCCTTCGCGCTCTCGGGCAGCAGCCGCTCGCCCTGATCGCCGTACATGCCGATAGCCGAGGCGTTCACGAGCACCTTCGGACGCGTGGCTCCGCTTTTCATCGCCTCGATGAGCTTGCGCGTGCCGTCGACGCGACTGGCGCGGATCTCGGCCTTGACCGCGTCGCTCCAGCGCTTGCCGAACACCGGCTCACCGGCGAGGTTCACGACCGCGTCGAAGCCCGAGAGGTCCGTTGGCATCATCACGTACTCGACGCCCGCCATGACGGGCCGGCCCGAGGGGTTGCGTGACGCGACCACGACCTTGCCGCCGCGGTCGATGATCATCTGCCGCAGACGCGTGCCAATGAAGCCGGTCCCGCCCACGATGAGGATGCGTTGGGTCATGGGCCGGAGGATCGTCCGCGGCGGGCTCGCTTTCAACCCCGCTCGAACGAATCGAAGGCGCCCTGAACGATCGGAGCGGATTTGGGGTGCCGCGCGGGAAGCTTCGTTACCCTCAGGCGGCTCATCGGACCGATCCAAGAGCTCCTCCATGAATCGAATCCATCTCGCTCGCCTCGGCTCCTGCCTGCTCGTCGCACTGCTCGCCTGCGCCGCTCCCGCGCCGCGCACCCCGTCGCCACTCGAGGAGGCTCTCGTCCTCGGGGAGCGCATGGTGGGGAGCTACTCGAGCCAGACCCAGTCGCTCGCGGACCCGGAGTTCCGCGACGTTCGGCTGCACATGACGCGCATCTGGCCCGAGCGCGAGGACGGCTGCTGGCTGTACGTCGAGCAGGCCATGGCCAGCGCGCTCGAGCGCCCGTACCGCCAGCGCATCTACTGCGTGCAGCCGAGCGCCGATGGCTCGACCGCGAGCCATGTGTTCGAGTTGCCAGGCGTCGCGCTCGAGTACGCGGGCGCGTGGAGCGAGCCCGCGCGCTTCGCGGCGCTCTCTCCGGAGGTGCTCGTGCAGCGCGAGGGTTGCACGGTCTATCTGCGGCGCGAAGGCGACTCATGGCGCGGCTCGACGCATGCGAGTGATTGCATCTCGACGCTCAACGGCGCCGCCTATGCGACCAGCGAGGTCGTCGTGGGCGCCACTTCGCTCACGTCGTGGGATCGTGGCTACGACAAGTCCGGCAAGCAGATCTGGGGCGCCGTGAAGGGCGCCTACGTGTTCGACCGTCAGTGAGGCGCGCGCTACTCGGGCGCGAGCTCGAGGAGCGGAGCCTTTTCGGCGACTTCCGCCCCGTCTGCAACGAGCACGCGCACGACGCGCGCACGCGCCGGCAGTCCGCCCGAGGGCTGGTAGTGGACGAGCGTGAAGGTCTTCATCACCTCGACGAGGCCGATCGCGCGGCCAGCCTCGATCAGGTCTCCGGTGCTGACGAGCGCCGGCTCGCCCGGCGCGGAGCGATGCCAGAAGCGGCCCGCGGAGGGCGAGCGGAAGAGCGGCGCGCCGCTCGCGGATTCGGAGGCCGCGACGCGTCCGGACCTTGAAGACGCGCCCGCGAGAGGACGCAGGCGGTAGAGCGCGGTGCCGAAGCCGACCGGAGCTCGCACGCGCTCGTGCAGGTCGCCATCGACGAGGCCGGCGACGTCGTCCGGCACACGCAGCT
Source organism: Planctomycetia bacterium (assembly GCA_005778045.1). The sequence continues at coordinate 4,263 of SXKQ01000209.1, read as the reverse complement.
CGTACGCGCGGCCAAGCGTGAGCAGCGTGCCCGCGCACTCTCCGGCGACCAACGCCATTCCATCGCGCGCGGCGTTCGTGAACAGTCCCACACCGGGGCACTCGAGCAGCACGTGCTCGCCCTCGGACCTCGCGCGCAGGTACAGGATCTCGGCCCTCATCCGCGGGCCTCCCACAGCGCGGCGTGGTCGTGCAGCGACCAGATGCGCGGGTTCTTCACGCGCCGGTAGCCGATCGACTGGTAACTCACCTCGGCGAACAGCTCGAGCCATGCGCGCAGCTCCACCGGGCTAACGAGCTCGTCGGTGTCCATCTGCGCCGCCGACTTGTAGGGCGACATGTCGCCCTCGATGCGCGCCTCCGTGTCGCGCATGCCGGCCTCGATCTCGGCGCGCTCCTTGGGATCCTGCGCCAGGATCTCGAAGTCGTCGTCGAGCTTGGTGTTGTAGGCCGCGATCGCGAGCGTGCGGCCTTCCATCACGCTCTGGCGCGCGAGCACTGTCGAGAGTTGCACCACGGGCTCGTAGGGCAGGCCCGCGAGCGCGTAGTAGCCCGCGCCAGAGGCCTTGCGCAGGAGCACCGTGAACATCGGTACGCTGTTCGTGCTGTTCGAGTAGATCAGGCTCGATCCATAGCCGAGCAGGCCGAGGCGCTCGGCCTCGACACCGATGTCGAAGCCCGAGATGTCCTGCAGCCACACGAGCGGTAGCCCATCGTCGTTGCAGGCGCGCGAGAAGGCCGCGAGCTTCGCGATGCCCTCCTTGTAGAGAATGCCGCAAGGCTTCTTCTTGCCCTTGTGCTCGGGGTCGTCGATCACGCCTTGGCGGTTGGCGACGAAGCCCATGTAGAGGCCGTTGACGCGCCCGACGCCGACCACCATCTCGCGACCGCGCTCGGGGCAGAACTCCCAGAACAGCGAGCGGTCGACGAGGCGCGCGAGCACCTCGTCCGCGTCGTAGGTCATGCGGTGGTCCTGCGGGAACAGGCCGGCGAGCTCCGTGGACGGTTGCTGCGGGCTCGCGGGCTCCGCGCCATGGCGGTAGTACGCGGCGCCGCTCGACGGCAGGCGCTCGATCTCCGCGCGGATCATGGCCAGCGCGGTCTCGTCGTCGGGCACGCGCACGTCCGCACAGGCCGACTGGTGCACGTGCACCTCAGGGCCGCCGATGTCGAGGCTCGAGAGGTGCAGGCTCTTGGCGCCCTTGATGAGCGCCGCGCCCGCGATGACCATGTAGGCCTGCTCGGTCATATAGACGCGGTCGGAGATGATCGGCATGTAGCCGCCGCCCGCGATGCAATCGCCGAACACTCCCGCGATCTGCGGCACACCGGCCGCCGACAGCAGGCTGTTCATCTTGAAGATGTGGCCGGCGCCCGTGCGCCCGGGAAAGGTCGTCGATTGCTCGGGCAGGTACAGGCCGCTGCAGTCGACGAGATAGATCACCGGGAGGCGCAGGCGCAGTGCCATCTGCTGCGCGCGCTCGATCTTCTCGGGCGAGAGCGGCCACCACGAGCCCGATGCGACCGTATTGTCGTTGGCGATCACCATCGTCCAGCGACCGCCGACGCGCACGTAGGCGGTGACGACACCCGCGGCGGGGGACTCGAGCTTGCCGAACTTGCGGCCGTGGTTGACGAAGGTGAGCACCTCGAACACGCGCGAGCCCGCGTCCTTCAGGAGCTCGATGCGCTCGCGCGCCGTGAGCTTGCCCTTCTTGTGGACGCGTGCGGCATATTCCTCGCCCCAGCCCGCGGCAACCTTCGCGCGGCGATCGGCGAGTGTCGCGTCGAGCGCGCCGAGAGCCGCGCGATTGCGCTCGAAAGAGCCCGCGTCGAGGAAGGCCTCGCGCGCGCGACCGATGGGAACCAGCGGGACCTTGGCCATGGGATGCGGGGCTCCTAGCGTGCGGAAGCGGGCCAGCCGGGAATCGAGCGCGTGTCGTACGTTCCCGCGCGGAACTCGCGCGAGTCGAGCACCGCGAGGTGCAGCGGCAAGGTCGTCGCGACGCCCTCGACGCGCGCGCGGCGCAGGCAGGCGAGCAACGTCTCGATCGCGCCCTCGCGCGTGGGCGCATGGGCGATCACCTTGGCGATCAGCGAGTCATAGTGAGGCGAGACCGAGTCGCCGGCCTGCATGTGCGTGTCGACGCGGATCGTGCCGGGGCCGAGATCGCGCGGGAACTCGAAGGCCGTGAGCGTTCCGGGCGATGGGCGGAAGCCGTTCGCGGGATCTTCGGCGTTGATGCGCACCTCGATCGCGCTGCCCGCGAGCCTCACCGCCGGCTGTGCGACCGGCAGACGCCCGTTGGCGGCGACCTGCAGCTGCAAGTGCACGAGATCGAGCCCGCTCGCGAGCTCGCTGACGCCGTGCTCGACCTGCAGGCGCGTGATCATCTCCATGAAGTGGATGGCGCCGTCGTCGGCGCGCAGGAACTCGATCGTTCCGGCGCCGACGTAGCCGATGGAGCGCGCCGCGCGCACCGCGATCTCGCCGATGCGCGCGCGCGTCGGCGCGTCGAGCGCCGGGCTCGGGCTCTCCTCGACGAGCTTCTGGTGATTGCGCTGCACGGAGCACTCGCGCTCGCCGACGTGGATGCAGTTGCCGAAGCGATCGGCCATCACCTGCACCTCGATGTGACGTCCGCCCTCGAGGTACTTCTCGAGGTACAGGGCACCACTGCCGAAGGCGCTCTCCGCTTCCGCCGAGGCCTGCACGAACGCGCTGCGCACCTGCGCCTCGTCGAAGCACCTGCGCATGCCGCGACCTCCGCCGCCGGCATCCGCCTTGAGGATCACGGGATAGCCCACCTCGCGCGCGCACGCGACGGCATCGTCGACCGAGGCGAGCAGACCGATCGAGCCCGGGATCACGGGCACGCCCGCTGCGCGCATCGCGGCCTTGGCGGGCGCCTTGCGCCCCATCACGTCCATGGCCGTGCTCGGCGGACCGACGAAGGTCACGCCGTGCTGCTCGCAGAGCGCCGCGAAGCGCGGGTTCTCGCTCAGGAATCCCCAGCCGGGATGCAGTGCCGAACAGCCCTGCTGCAGCGCCGCTTGCACGACGCGGTCCATGCGCAGGTAGCTCTCGCGCGAGGCCGAGGGCCCGAGGCACACCACGTCATCCATGCAGGCGAGCCAGCGCGCGCCGAGATCGGACTCGGAGGCGACGCCGACGGGGGAGATGCCGAGGTCGCGGCACGCGCGCGCAACGCGCACGGCCACCTCGCCGCGGTTGGCGATGAGAAGGCGTCGGAACATGGTTGGAGGGGGAGGTTAGCAGCGCCCGCAATGGAATGCGCCCGAGGGGCAGGACAGGGCAGTTCGGTCGTGGCGGGCGAGCGACTGGAATGGGCGCGGGCCCGGTGCGCCGAGTGGCCCGGGACTGGCCTCGGATGCGCTAAGGTGACGGCCTCGATGTGGCCCCAGTTCGTCCTCGCCGTGCTCGCTTGTCTCGGCATGCCCGAGGACGTCTCGGGTGCGCTGGCGCGCCTCTCCTCGGCTGCCGCCGCCGAGCGGCTCGCGGCCGAGCGCTGGCTCGCGGTCCACCTGCGACCCGAGGACTTCGCCCTCGCGGCGGAGGCCGTCCGAAACGGCGGCGTCGAGGAGCGCACGCGACTCGCTCGCGCGCTCGGCTCGGACGAGCGTCACTTCGAGCTCGCACTGCTGTTCGCGGCCGACTCGGACCCGGAGCTCGCGCGGCTGGGGAACGAGGCGTTCACGGCGCTCGCGCTGCGCTGGTTCGGCGGCGAACTCGCGCCCTGGAAGGACGAGCGCTTGGTGCGCGAGATCGCGGGCCGTTCGCGCGGTGTCGTGTCACTCGCGCCCGGATCGACGACACCCGAGGCGCTGATCGAGCGACTCGCACGCCATGCTCCGACGTTTCACACCGATCTCGCGCGCGATGTCGAGCTCGGGATCTCGGTCGATCCTGCCCTGTACGTGGAGATGCTCGCCGGGAAGGTGCCATCCCGCGCCGAACGTGGGGCGGTGCGCAGCGGACCGTTCGAGCTGGTACTTGCGCGCGCGCTCGTCGACTTGCGCGTGAGCTTCGAGGGGCATGGTTTCGACGGCGCGCATCCCTTCGTGCGCATCGGCTGGCAGCCGGACCTCGGCGGCAAGCAGACACACGAGCTCGTGCTCGACTGGTGTCGCGACGTTGAGCGCTATCCCGAGCGGCCGCGCGGCTCGGGCGCGGCACGCGCGCTCGCGGGCTGCGGCTGGCCGGCGGCGCTGGAGTGGCTCGAGCGCCGCTGGGTGCGCACGC
>SXKQ01000208.1 GCA_005778045.1 Planctomycetia bacterium | reverse complement strand
CTCCATGCCGCCGAACGGGAAGGACGGCGGCAAGATCACGAGGTCGTAGCGACCCCAGCGGTAGGAACCGAACAGCTCCTCGGCCTGTCGCACCATGTTCTCCGTGTCGACGAGCTCGTCGCGGGCGCCGTCGACGATGCCCGGCTCGGCCCACACGCCGGTGCGGTCGGACAGTGGGCGGAACTCGAGCTCGCCGCACGCGAGCGCGATCAGGTACGGCGGAATCGGCTCCGCCATGCGGAAGCGCCATGCGCCGCGCTCGTCGCGGCCGAGCTGCTCGGCGCTCATCACCGGCGTGAGCCCCTCCGGAGCGCGGATCGTCGCCTCGTACGTCACGCGCACGCCGGGCGAGTCCTGCAGCGGAATCCAGCTGCGCGTCAGGATCGACTGGCCCTGCGTGAAGAGGAACGGACGACGACCGCCACTTGTCTGCTCGGGCTCAAGCCACTGCATCGCCTGTGCGCCTTCGGTGGTGCGATAGCGTATGGTCACGGACTTATCGGCTGGCGCAAGCTCGATCTCAAACCGCGACCCGAGCACCGGGTCGCGCTCGGCAAGCCGATGGACGCGCGAGCCGCCGCCGGAACCGACGACGCTCTCGATCGCGAGCGCCTCGCTGTCGAGCACCAGCGGCGCCGAGCGATCGTTGCGCTCAAGGTCGAGTCGCACGCTGCCGCTCGCGCAGCGCCGGGCGAAGTCGAGCTCGAGCTCGAGCGCCACGTGTCGGACGCGCACGCGCGCGGGCTCGCCGAACGAATGCAAGTCACGGGCCGGTTCCGCATGGGCGTGTAGCGAGTTCATCGAAGTGCAGGAGAAGAGCGGCAGTAGGGCGAGGAGCGCGAGGAGGAGACGTTCCATGGATCTGAGTTCCATTGTGCCTGCGAGGCCACCCTCCGGCGATGACCCGCTGGGGCGCCGTCGGCTCAACTGCTAGGCTTTACCCAATGCTCCGACTCGCCCTGCTCTCCCTGCTGCTCGTTCCCGCCTGCGTCATCGTCGCCACCTCACGCAGCGTGCGCACGCGCCTGCAGCTCGGCGCAAGTGGCCAGGCGACGGTCACGCTCGCTTGGACCGCACCGTCGGCCGTCTCCGTGCGCCTCGACAACGAGGGTCCGGGGCGGGTGAGCTACACGGCGCTCGATGCCGCCGGGGTCTCGCTCGGCGAGGGCGAGCTCGGTGTCGGCAGCCGCAACCTCTCGTGGAAGCGCGCCGACGGCAAGGTGTTGCTCGTGCTGCGCGCCGGGGCCCAACCCGCGACGCTCGAGTTGCATTGCGCGTCGCACGAGAGCGTGAAGGTCGCCATCGATCGCACGCTCGCCGGCAGCTAAGCGACTCAGGTTAGGTCGGACTCGCGCAACGGACCCGCGGCCGCGATGCAGCAGCGCTCCGGATGCAGGTGCTGGCGCGCAACGCGCAGCAGGTCGTCAGAAGTGATCGCGGCGTAGCGCCGCGGCGCGCTCTCGAGGTTGTCCGCCGGCAGCGAGAAGCGTTCGGCGGCGATCATGTACTCCGCACGGCGCGAGGCTCGCTGGAACGACAGCGCGAACGAGCCCACCACGTAGTCCTTGGCCACGCCGAGCTCGGCCTCGCCGACGCGCTCGTCCTGCAGGCGCTTCATCTCGGCGCGGAAGCCCGCGATCGCGGTGCGCACCTTGTCGGGACTCGTCCCGATGTAGGCCTTGAACGTGCCGGGGTAGCTGCCCGCGGAGCCGTGGATGCTCGCGCTGACCGTGTACGCGAGACCGAGCTCGTCACGCAAGCGCATGGCGACGCGGTTCGTGAAGCCCGGTCCCGTGCCCAACACGTGGTCCATCACCAACAGTGCGTGGTAATCCGGATCGGAGCGGCGAATGCCGAGGTGCCCGAGGAACACGTGCACCTGCTCCCGCTTGGCGTGAAACACGCCCTTTCTCGGCGCGATCAGCGGCAGCTCGAACTCGGGGTACGGCAGGTCCTCGCCCGGCGTCCACTTGGCGAGCGCACGGTCGAGCACCTTGCGCACGGCCTGCGGATCGACATCGCCGCACACCGCGATGACCGCACGGCGCGCGAGCCAGTGCTCGCGGTGTAAGCGCAGCACGTGACCGCGCTCGATGCGCTTGACGCTCTCGATCGAGCCGCTGGCGGACTTGCCGAGCCAGTGGTCTCCGTACACGAGCTTGCGGAACAGTTGGTCGCCCTGCGCGCGCGGGTCGTCGCGCTCGATGAGCAGCCGATCGAGGAGACGCGTCTTCTGGCGCCGGAACTCGGTGTTCGGATAGGCCGGGCTCGTCACGAGCTCGCCGAACAGCTCGAGCAGGAGCTTCCAGTGCGAGGCCGCGATGGTGCCCGAGACGCCGTTGGACTCACCCGAGAGCGTGCCGCCGTGGGTCTCGAGCGCGTCGGCGATCTGCTCCTCGCTGTGTTTCGCCGTGCCTTGGTCGAGCAGGCCGCCCGCGAGCAGCGCCGTGCCCTCGCGACCAGCCGGGTCGAGCGAGTGACCGCCGCGCAGGTGCATCTGGATCGCCGTGACGGGCGCACCCGAGCGCGCAGACACGAGCAGCTTCGCGCCGCAGCGCAGCGTGAAGCGCTCGATCGGGAGGTGGACGGCGAGCGCGGGGCTCAACGGCGAGCTCCCTTGCGCGCGGGCTTGCTCGCCGCGGGCGCGGCCGCCGGCAGGCACCAGCCCACGACGCGTCGCTCGCAGCCAAGAAGCCGCCGCGCGCAGTCGCGCAGGCGCGTCGCATCGACGGCGAGCGCGTTGCCGAGCGACTCGAAGGCGAGCTTCCAGTGCGCGTCGACCGCGGCCTCGCCGACCTGCTCGGCGACGTCGCTGGTCGTCTCGTGGTCATAGGCTTCGGCGGCCTCGAGCAGCGAGCGCACGCGCGCGAGTTCGCGCGACGGAACCTTCTCCTCGGCCAGCGTGGCGAGCTCGCGGTCGATCTCCGCCTCGAGGCGTGCGGGATCGGCTCCCTGCGAGCACTCCGCGAAGATCCAGAACACGCCGCCCTCGACGCGCGCGTCGTTGTGCGACGAGACGCTGGACGCGAGCTCGGTCTCGACCACGAGCCGGCGATGCAGGCGCGAGAGACGGCCGCCGGTGAGCAGGGTCGAGATCACGTCGAGCGTCGCGTCGTCGTCGCTCCCGACCTTGGCGGTGGGCCAGGCCATGCACAGGCGCTTGCCCTCGTCGTCCCACTTCACCTGCACGCGGCGCTCGCCGCTCGCGGGTTCCTCCGCGGGGCGGAACGGATCCGCCTCGACGTACGGCATGCCCGCCGGAATAGCCTCGAAGTGCGTGCGCGCCTTGGCGAGTGCGTCGGCAGTGTCGATGTCGCCGCAGATCACGAGCGTGGCGTTGCCCGGGTGATAGAAGCGACGATGGTAGTCGCGCATGTCTGCGACGCTCATGCGCTTGAGCGCGTCGGCGTGGCCGATGACCGGTCGACGGTAGGGATGGCGCAGGAACAGCGTGCCCTGCACGAGGTCCGTCAGGCGCCGCCAAGGCTCATCGAGGCCCATGGCGAGCTCCTCGAGCACCACCGCGCGCTCGCTGTCGAACTCCTTGGCGTCGAGCAGCACGGCGCGCATGCGATCCGCCTCGATCTCGAGCGCCTTCTCCCAGCGATCGCTGGCGAGCTCGAACCAGTAGGCCGTGTGATCGGAGCTCGTGAAGGCGTTGTTGCTGCCGCCGAGCGTTGTCGTGAGCCTGTCGATCTCGCCCTTCGCGAAGCGCGGCGAGCCCTTGAACATCATGTGCTCGAGGAAGTGCGAGACGCCGGCCTCGTGCTCGCGCTCGTTGCGCGCGCCGACCTTGTACCAGAGCATCACCGCGGCGACCGGGTCGGCGTGGCGCTCGACGAGCAGCACGGACATGCCGTTCGCGAGCCGATGCTCGGAGACGATCGTGCCGTCCTTCGGAAGCCGCGCGAGCGGCGCGGGCTGCGCGCTCAAGAGCTCCCCCACTTCTTCCACTTGCCGCCCATCTTCTTCGGCGGTCCCTTCGGCGGTCCCTTCGGCGCGCCCTGCGCGGGCTCGCGCCCGATCTCGCGCAGCTTGCGACGGCGATCGCCGCGCCCGCGACGGCCCTGTTCCTCGCGCGGCTGGATGCGCTCGAGGCTGCGGCGGCGATCGCGTCGGTACTTGTCGCCCGTGCGAATGCCGCGGCGCTCGGGGCCGGGGCCCTGCGGTGCCTGCGCAGCGAAGAAGCGTGTGCGCGGATCCTTGCGCTTGTCACCGAGCGGCGCGGCGCGACCACTGGTCTTCGACTGACCGAGCAGCTCCGACACCTCGGCCCGCAGCAGCGATCGCCACTTGCCCTCGTGCAGCGAGCGGTCCGATAGCGTGCCGATGTGCGTTCGGCGCAGCATGAGCACGTTGTAGCCCACGGCCGCGAACAGGCGGCGCACCTCACGGTTCTTGCCTTCGTTGAGCGTGCAGGTGAGCAACGACCACTCGTTCGTGCGCTTGAGCACCTTCACGAAGGCCGGAGCGGTCCAGCCTTCCGCGAGGCGGATGCCCTTCTGCACCTTCTCGATCGCCTCGCCCTCGATGCGGCCGCGCAGCTTGACCGAGTAGGTCTTGGTGACGCCGTAACGCGGGTGCGCGATGCGGTTGGAGAACTCGCCGTCGTTGGTCAGGAGGATCAGGCCGGTCGAGTCCTCGTCGAGGCGACCGACGGTGTAGATGCGGCCCTTCGAGGGGTCCGTGATGAGGTCGATGGCGCGCATGCGCGCCTCGCGACGCTCGTTGGTGCACACCACGCCGCGGGGCTTGTGCAGCAGGTAGTACTTCAGCTCGGTGCGGTCGGGCTTGAGCACCACGCCGTCGACGTCGATCTGCTGGACGCTCGGGTCGACCTTCGCGCCGAGCGTGGTGGCGATCTCGCCGTCGATCGTGACCTTGCCCTTGGAGATCAGCTCGTCGCACTTGCGGCGGGATGCGATGCCGTGGTCGGCGAGGTACTTGTTGAGGCGGACGAGGCGGCCGGAATCCGGCGCGTCGTCCTCGGGGTCGCGGAATTCGTCGTCGTCGGAGCTCATCGGCCGCAAAGGGTAACGTCCGGGGGCCCGCTTCCCTCTCTAGGGGGCTTGGGAAGGGCTGGAATCGCGCTATTCTGGGAGCACTGTTACGTGCCGCGCCCAAGTGGGCCACTGCGGCACCATGAAAGGCAACCATGCGACTCCAAACCGCGTTCCTGGCTGGCCTGCTCGCCCTGAGCATGGTCTTCTCCGCCGCGCCCGCCCGGGCGCAGGCGCCGGGCACGCCGCTGCCGCCAGTGAAGCTCGAAGGTCTGGCCCAGACGGGCGCCAAGACCTACGACGACTTCATGGGCCGCGCGGTGCTGCTCGAGTTCTTCGCCTACTGGTGAGGCCCTTGCGGAGGGCAGGTCTCGCACCTCAATGAGCTTCAGAAGAAGTGGGGTGAGCGCGGCCTGTCGATCGTCGGCGTGACCGACGAAGGCGAGGCGGAAACCGTCAAGTGGGTTGAGGACAAGGGCGCGAAGTACGCCTACGGCTATGACCGTGGCGGCAAGCTCGCGAGTTACTTCAAGGTGTCGGGCATCCCCGCCGCCGTGCTCGTCGACGCCAAGGGCATCGTGGTCTGGCAGGGCCACCCCTCGGGCGTCACCGACGCGCTGATCGAGAAGGCGGTCGCGGGCGCGCTACCCAAGCCCCAGTGGGAGTGGCCGGCGTCGACCAAGACCGTCAAGGCGGCGCTGCTCAAGCGCCAGTACAAGGCCGCACTCGACGAGGCGGCCAAGCTGACCGAGGCCGACGGTGGTCCGGGCATCACGCAAGCCATCCGCAGCATCGTGGAGAGCCGCGTGGCGGGCCTCAAGTCGACCTATGCCTCAGGGGACTTCCTCGGCACGGAGACTGCGGGCGGCGCGCTGGCGAAGGAGCTGGCCGGACTGCCCGAGAGGGACGCCGTGGAGGCGCTGCTCGCCGAGCTCGACGCCAACAAGGAGGCCGCAGCCGTGATCAAGGCCCAGAAACAGGTCGCGAAACTGCGCGCGAGCGAGCTCTCGAAGCGCAAGGAGCTCGAGGCCGCCATGGCCGACCTCGCCAAGATCTCGAAGGCTAACGTTGGCAACTTCGCGGGCAAGCAGGCCGACGAGTTCCTGAACGAGCTCAAGGAACGCGCACGGGCTGGTCGCTAGGGCGGCTCGAGCCGGAGCGCAAGCAAGCGGGGCGGCGCGACTCTTGGAAGTCGCACCGCCCCGCAGCTTGTTTTCAGCTTGTTTTCAGCCGGCTTGCGTGCGCTCGCTAGCGACCGAGCTTGGCCTTCACGCGCGTGATCGACGCGGCATAGTCCGGGTTCGGTTCTTCGGTCGCGAAGCGCACGGCGGTCTCGTAGCAGGCGAGCGCCATCGGCAGGTCGCCCGAAAGCTCGTAGGCGAGGCCCTTGCCGTAGTGCGAGGCGTGGTCGTAGGAATCGTCGACGAGCGCCTGGGAGAAGCCCGTCTTGGCGAGTTCCCATTCGCCGGCGCGCAGCGCGCGCACGCCCGCTTCCGCGTGCGAGTTCGGCGAGGCGGACACGATGCACTGCTCGAGCTGGCCCGGGGTCGCGGACGGCAGGGTGACCACGGCCTCTACGGGGCCGCGGATCGTCTGCTTGATGGTTCCGCAGGACGTGGCGAGGAGGCAGGCGGCGGCGAGAGTGACGAGGAGCGCGGGCTTCATGGTGTGTGCGAAGAGTGCGAGGACTTGAATCGAAGAGCCTAGGAATAGCGCTCCGGAGAGGGCAGTTCCAGCGTCGACGCGCGGTCCTGTCCCCCGGAAGCGGGCCCTAAAGCCGGCCGGAGCGCTTGATCTCGAGGTACTTCTCGGCCAGCGCCACCTGCAGCTGCGCAGGCGCGATGTCGAGGGTCAGGACGCCCCGCCCCGAGTGACGTTCGAGGGCGCGACGACGGGCCTCGGCGTAGTCCTGCGCCGAGCAGGCGGAAAGCGCGTCCGCGAAGCCCTCCACCGGCGACTCCAGCAGCCGCTCCACCGACATCTCCCGCAGGCTCGCGAGCACCACGAGGTGCCGGGTCCGCAGCAAGTCGAGGGCGGGACCGAGCTCGTCCTCGTCCTCGTCGCGCTGATTGGTCACCACCACCACCAGAGCGCGGCGGCGCTGGAACGACCGCAGCCGAGTCGCGGCCTCGAGGTAGTCGGGCGGCTCCAGCGTGGTCTCGAGGTCGTAGACCGCGTTGAGCAACGGCGTCATACCCTGCCGCCCCTTCACCGGCGGCAAGCGTCGGTCCACGCCGCCAAAGGTCAGGAGGGACACCGCATCACCTTGGCGCAGGGCGACGTAGGCCACGAGCAGCACCGCGTTCAGGCAGTGATCGAAGTGCGAAAGCTCGCCATCGAGCGCGCGCATTCGCCGGCCGCAGTCGAGCAGGAACACAACCTGCTGGTCGCGCTCCTCTTCATACTCGCGCGAGATCGTCTTCTGGCGCCGCGAGGTCGCCTTCCAGTCGATCTGCCGCAGCGAGTCCCCGGACTGGTAGTCGCGCATCTGGCGGAACTCGAGGCCATCGCCTCGACGCTGGCGACGCCGGATGCCCATGAGCTGGATGCGATTTTCGAGCGCGTGCAGCGCGAAGCCGGCGACCGCCGTGAAGTTGGGGTAGATCCGCACGCGCGTGTCGAGCGCGGTCCGCTCCCGAACGTCCCATAGGCCGAGCGGCGACTGTCGTAGCACCTCGCACGGACCGAAGAGCCCCTCGCCCCGCACCAGCCCGCGCAGGCGATAGTCGAACTCGATACCGCGCTCGCCCGGCACGTCCACCTCGCGCGGAAGCGCCTCCACCTCGGTGGCCAGAGGATGCCCGTCGAAGACCATGACGCGCTCGACGGCGGCCCGGGAGTTGCGCAGGCGTAAGCGAACCGTTGCCCAGGTGCCGAGCGCGAGCGAGTGCGGGGCCGTGCGCTCTACGGCCAGCGGCTCGCGACGAAAGCTGAGTACGAGATCGAGTGCCAGCGCGGCTGCGATGACGGCACCGGCCACCTGCCACGCCGCGAGCCACGCGGGCGCGAAGGCGCCCGCGAGTCCGAGCAGGGCCCACGTCGCCACCAAGCCGACAGCTCGTCGCCGAGGCCTCATTCGCGCGGCGCTTCCACCTTCTGGAGGATCGACCGCAGCACGTCGTCCGTCGTGCGTCCCTCGAGCTCGAGTTCGGGCGCGAGCGTCAGGCGGTGGCGCAGGACCGGCAGCGCGACGGCCTTGATGTCGTCCGGAGTGACGAAGCCACGTCCTTCGAGCAGGGCCTTCGCGCGCGCGACGCGCACGAGCGAGATCCCGCCGCGCGGACCGGCACCGAGCGCGACGCCACGCCATGCGCGCGTCTCGCGCACGATGCGCACCGCATACTCGCGCACGCGCTCGAGCACCGTCAGGCGCGCGACGGTGCGTTGCAGATCGAGCACCTCCTCGGCCGTACAGACCGGCTGCACGGCGGAAACCTCGAGCTGCCCGCCGATGCGCCCCGCCGTGACGAGTTCGACGATGCGCGCCTCCTCCTCGAGGCTCGGGTAGTCCACCACGATCTTGAGCAGGAAGCGGTCGAGCTG
>SXKQ01000207.1 GCA_005778045.1 Planctomycetia bacterium | reverse complement strand
GGGAGCTTTGGCTCCGGTCACTTCGGCGATCGTCGGCAGCACTTCGGGGAAATAGCCAAGTTGTTCGATCACGATCGCGGTCGCCTCGGGCACGTCGCCGCCGACCTCGATCACGGTCGTGGCGACGAGCACGCCCGACGCACCGGCTCGAAAGCGCGCGAGACGCTGCTCGCGTTCCGCCGCGTCGAGCTTGCCGTGGACGAGTTCGACGCCGTGGCGCGCCCAGCGTCCCTGTGCGATGCGCGCGTGACGTTCCGTGGCCCCCACCTCATCCTCTTCGCCCGATTCGATGCGCGGCACGACCCAGTACACGCGCTCGCCGCGCACGAGCCTCGGCTCGAGCTCGTCGACGAGCTCGCGCGGCGACAGCACACGGCGGGTTCGGACGGGTGAGCGCCCGGGAGGTTTCTCGCGCAGGGTCGAGACGTCGAGATCGCCGTACACGGTGAGCGCGAGCGAGCGCGGAATCGGCGTCGCCGTCATCAGGAGCCCGTGCACGTCGCGTCCCTTGTCGAACAGCCGTTCGCGCTGCGCAACGCCGAAGCGGTGCTGCTCGTCGATCACAGCGAGCCCGAGACGCGCGAACCGCACGGCATCGCTGAACAGCGCGTGGGTTCCGAACACGACGTCGATCTCGCCGCGCTCAAGCGCCGCCTGGGTCGCGCGCCGCGCGCGCGTCGAGAGCGAGCCGGAGAGCAGCGCCGTGCGCAGCCCGGCGCGCGCGAACAGCGGCGCGAGCCCGCGCAGGTGCTGCTCCGCCAGCAGCTCGGTCGGCGCGAGAAACGCGGCTTGCGCACCGGCGCGAGCGGCGAGCAGACACGCGTAGGCTCCGAGCGCAGTCTTGCCCGAGCCGACGTCGCCCTGCAACAGTCGGCGCATCGGATGGCCCCGCTCCAGATCTTCGCGCAGGGTGCGCGCGATCGAGTCCTGCCCGGCGGTGAACGTGAACGGGTAGAGACCGCGAATCTCGCGCTCGACTCGCTCGTCGACCTGCACGACGAGCGCCGACGTACGCGCCCGCTCGCGCCGCCGCGCCTCGAGGCTCGCGCGCAGGGCGAGCAGGGGCTCGAGCGCGAGGCGCTCTCGAGCGCGTGCGTGGCGCGCCTCGTCCGTGGGCTCGTGCAGTTGCCTCACCGCCTCCGGCAGCGTCAGCAGTCCGTGCTCGGCGAGCAGAGGCGTCGGCAGCGGCTCGCGCACGCGCGACCCGAACTGCTCGAGCGCCTGACGGCACAAGGCGCGCAGCATCTCCTGCGAGAGGCCCTCGGTACCCGGGTAGACCGGGGAGAGCGTACCGGGCGCTGGCAGCGGCGCCGACGCACCGCCGAGCCGGCGCACCACGAGCGCGGGTCCCTTCGCCCACGCCGGCCGCCCCTCGGCCTCGACCGCATCTCCAAGTCGGAAGCGCTCGCGCAGCCAAGGCTGGTTGAAGAACAGGAGTTCGAGCGACTCGGCGCCGTCGGCGATCGCGACGCGCAGCAGCGAGCGCGCGCCAAAGCGCGAGAAACGCCGGCGCACCACCGTGCCCTGCACGCGACAGCTCGCGACCGGCTCGGGCTCGTCCGCATCCTCCTCGTCAGGCAAGTCCTCGCTGCCCTCGCGCGCGCACAAGCTGGCCTGCGCACGCGCCTGCGCCAGCGTGCACGGGGCGCTCGCGCGTTCGACTCGACGCGGAAGCACGCACAGGAGATCGTGCACGCTGCTGACCCCCAGCAGAGCGAGGCGTGCCGCGCGCGCGGGGCCAACGCCGGAAAGCTCGGTCAACGCCAGCGCATGCAGCGGGAGTTCCTCCGACGCAGGAAGCCCCGAGCCGCGCGTGCGGGACGATCCCAAGCTCAGCCTCCCTTGTACATCTCGTCGAGCGCCTCGGCAGCCGGTCGGTTCTGCAGCGTGAAACTGCGATCGACGCCGTTGCCGTGCTCGGGATCGCTGGTCCAGCACCACAGGTACACGCCCGCCGGTCCCCGGGGCTCGCGCCGCACGGTCGCGAGCGCCGCCGCGAAGGCCCGTTGGAGCCGCGCCGCCTCCTGCACGTCGTAGAAGCCGAGCCCCGCCGCCGGGTCACGCGTCGCGAGCGAGGTCGGCGGGAGCCCGAACTCGGCCACGATCCACGGTCGTCCACGTGCAGCCGCGAAGCCCCGCAGCTCGCGCAGGTACACGCGATAGCGTTCGGCGCAGGTCTCGTCGTCCGGCACCTCGCCGGTGTCGGCGGCAGTGCGCAACGAGCAGTACAGGTCGACGGACACGAAATCGAGCTCGCTCCAGAACTCGAGTCGCTGGGCCTCGCCGAGATCGCCGGCCGCGTAGGTGAGCGCGCCGGTCCACGCGCGTCGCACGCGGGCCACGAGTTCGCGCCAACGGGCCGTGTTGCGCAGCAGGTAGTCCGGCGGCATCCAGCCTTCGGCGAGGTCGTCCTGCAGGCCGTCGGTGGCCGGCCCGAGGCCGTTGCCGAGACACAGCAGGTCCGCATCGCACAGCTCGGCCAGCAGCGCGCTGTGGATCGCGAGCGCCTCGAGGTGCTCGAAAAAGCGCTCCCAGTGCGACTCGCCCAGCGTCATCGAGGCGGCCGCGAGCCCGCCAGTCGGGGCATCGACCAGAGACGGCGTGAGCATCACCGCCATCCCCATCGCGCGCGCGCGGCGCGCGATCGAGATGAACTCGTGATCGTGCTGCGGCGAGTCGAATGGCACGCTGCGCGATCCGACGGGCCACCAGGTCGTGCGCGGCCGCGCGCAGGCATGCGGATCGAGCGCGAGCGCGTCGACCCCGCGCTGCGCGAGTTCCTCGAGGGCGGCGTGCCCACCGCGACCGGAGAGCGGTCTCCAGCCGCGGCCATCGGCGTCGCGCGGCGTGGCGAGGTGCATGCCGTGCGCGAACTTCGCCCCGAGCGCTCGCTCGCGACGCTCGCGGACGAGCTCCCGAGGCAAGGGGTTGGCGGACCAGCGCTCGCGCAGCGCCGCCCACGGCAGATCGACCGAGCCGCTGCCATCGGTCCACATGGCACGCACGAGGTCGGAGCGCTGCATGTCGAGCAACTCGCTCACGAGCGCGGCACGCAACGCGAGCACGAGATGGGGCGACGCGAGCGGATCCGCGGCCGCCAGAGCGTCCTCGAAGCCCCTTGCGAGTCCGCGAGCGCGCAGGTGCTCGCGCCAGTCCTTCAGGCGCACGACGCCGCACCAAGTGTCGGCGCAGGCCGCTCCCACGGCATCGGCCATCCAACCCTCGCGCGGCTCGCCGAGGCTCGCGAACGCCAGCGCGCGCGCAAAGCCGGACCCGCGATCGTCGAGCACGTTGGGCGCCACCACGCCATGCACGTCCAGCTCGCCCGCGCAGGAGGCGGAGAGCGAACTCGCTGCCGTGGCGACGGCATAGCTCTCGCCGTCGGGCCACAGGTGCACACGCACGCGTTCGCGCGGCTCGCCAAAATGCCCGTTGAACAGTTGTCGGACCTTCGCCAGACGCTCGACCCAGAGCTTCTCCGCTCCGGCGTCGAGCGCGCCATGAGCCACGAGTTCGCACCCCGGCCCGGGCTTCACGACCTCCGGCCAAGTCGCAAGCTGCGCGAGCGCCGGGGCGGCGGACGACGGGAGCAGTCCGCCATGGTCGCTCCACAGCCCCTCGCTCTCGATGCGACCATTGCGCCAAGTGCGGAAACCCGGCTTCCAAGTGGGCAGCAGCTCGCTCGCGAGCCCGACGGCGACCTGCGCGTCACTCGCGAAGTAGGCGCAGATCGGCCACCCCGCGCGGCGCGGATCCTCGACCACGAGCAGCACGCCCTCGCGCGGTCCATGGTAGCGCCGCCCTTGGAACCACACGGCGCCGGTGCCGGGCTCGAACACGACACCGTGGAGCTGCGCGACGGAACCGATCCCCGGCGTCGACGCGTCCGCGAAGACGATGCGCGCCGCACCGTCGTCGAGATCCGTGCCGCGCTCGAGTTCGAACTCGTAGCGACCCGTGCGCGTGAACGCTCCGGCAAGGCGTTCGAGCCGCCGGGCATCGACCCCCGGCGGAACGATCACCTCGACCCGGCGCGCGCTCTCGACCGCACGTGCAAGGCGATAGGAGCCGAGCTCGTCCACCTCCCCGCACGCGACCAGCGCGAGCAAAGCGGACGCGAGGAGCAAACGGCGTTTCACGGCAAGAATGAGTGTAGCAGCGCCACGGCTCGCGCCCGCTCAGCGCTGGCGCGACGGCGCGACCACCAGCCAGACGCCGAGCGCGACCAGCGCGAGCCCGACCACGCGCTCGGTCGTGAGCGGCAGGCGCGCGCCCGTGGCGCCGACCCAGTCGAGCAACAGCGCGACCAGCACCTGCGCGGCCACGGCGAGCGCCGTCGTGACTCCGGCCCCCAGCCGCGGGTACGCCATCGCGGCGCACGAGATGATCACGAGGCCGAACAGGCCACCGGTGAAGAGGTACCAGGGCGCCGGGGCGCGCGCGGGCAACTGCCCGGTGGTGCGGTCGACGAAAAACCACAGGCTCGATCCGGCGAACACGAGGCCCGAGTTGATCACCAGGGTCAGCGGCAGGCCGAGGCGCAGATAGAGCTGGCCGTTGACGGTGCTCTGCAGGCACATGGCCGCGCCGAGGCACAGGGAGAGCAGGATCAAGAAGGGCATGCGGAGGCTCCAGAAAGCTCGTCGAGCAGAGTGGCTAGGACGCGAGCGAAGACCTGCCGGCGGTAGGCCTCGCTCGAACGGACGTCGTCGATCGGCGCGATGTCCTCGCGCGCGCTGCGGAGGGCGGCCGCGCGCAGGAGCTGCGGCTCGAGCGCCGCGCCCGCGAGCTCGTGCTCGAGACCGGCCAACCTGAGGGTGCGCGGACCGACCGAACCGGCCGCGGCGCGCAGGGCCGTGATGCGACGGCCCTCGACGGAGAGCGCCAGCGCCACGACGAGCTTGGAGATGGACTGCGCGCGGCGCGTGCCGACCTTGCGCAGGCCGCAGCGCTCGCCCGCCGGACGCGTGGGCACGAGCACCGACTCGACGAGCTCGTCGGCACGGCGCAGCGTGCGCCGATAGCCCGCAAGGAACTCGTCGCACGGAAGCTCGCGAGCGCCCGCCAGCGAGACGAGCCGCACGCGAGCGCCGAGCGCGACGAGCGCGGGGTTGAGATCGGCGGCCGGCGATGCCGTGCCGAGGTTTCCGCCGAGCGTCGCGCGCCCCTGAATCTGCTCGGCGCCGACCTCGGCACACGCGGTGGCGACGAGCGCGGCGCGGCGCGCGACCAGCGGGTCGTGGCGCAGCTCCGCGCACGTCGCGAGCGCGCCGATGCGCAGCCCGTCCGCCTCCGCGCGCACGCCACGCAGCTCTCCGAGCTTCCACACGTCGACCATGCGCTCGGGCCGCGCGCGCCCCGTGCGCAGCTCGACCATCAGGTCCGTACCGCCCGCGAGCACCTGCGTCGGCGCTCCGGGCCGCGCCAGTGCCTCCAGTGCCTCGCGCAGGCTGCGCGCAACCGTGACGTCGACGCTCACGCACGCTCCTTCGCGGCCCCGAGCGCCGCGCGCAGGATTGCGCCGTAGCCCGTGCAGCGGCACAGGTTGCCCGCGAGCGCCGTGCGCGCGTCCGCGAGCGTCGGCGTGCGTCCCTGCGCGCGACAGCGCTCCGCGAACGCCCGCGTCATCACGATCATTCCCGGCGTACAGATTCCGCACTGCGCGGCGCCCTCCTCGAGGAACGCGCGCTGCTCGGGTTCGAAACCCGTGCCCTCGATGGTCGTCACGCGTGCGCCATCGACCTGGCAGGCCGGCACGAGGCAGGAGTTCACGGCCACGCCGTCGACGAGCACCGTGCACGCGCCGCACTCGCCCTCTCCGCAGCCTTCCTTGGTTCCCGTGAGTCCGAGTTCCACGCGCACGAGGTCGAGCAGGCGCATCAGCGGGTCGACCTCGAGCTCGCGCTCGACTCCGTTGACCCCCAGCTTGAGCTTCAAAGTCGTTCCTCAGGATGCCGCTCCAGCCACGCTTCGCACAGTCGCTCGGGCGTCGCGGGCACGACCGTGACATGCAGCCCGAGCGCGTCCTCGATCGCCGAGAGCACAGCCGGCGCACCACCGTCCATCGGCATCTCCCCCACGCCCTTGGCGCCGAAGGGACCGCGCGAGAACGGCACCGGCACCAGCTCCGTGCGGAAGTCGGGCGCGTCGAGCGCGGTCGGGATGATGCAGGTCGCCATGCGGTCCTGGAGGAAGCGGCCGGCGCGCGTGGTGACGACCTCGAGGTGCGCGAAGCCGATCGCCTGCAGCGAGCCGCCCTCGAACTGGCCGACCACCATCTGCGGCTGAATCGCAGTGCCGCAGTCCACGGCGCTCGTGAAGCGCGTGACGCGCACCTCGAACGTGTCGAGGTCGACCTCGACCTCGGCCACGTCCGCTGCCCAGCCGTAGGCCGGATAGGCGTCGCCCGTGTACGTCTCCTCGTTCCACTCCAGCGTCGCCGGAGGCTCGTAGCACGCCTCGACGCGGCTGTCGCGTCCCGACGCGACGATAGCCCGCGCGCGCTCGCGGAACGTGCCAGCGCCGATGCGGGCGCGCAGGTCGCGGCAGGCGCGCGCGAGCACGCCCCCGACGACCATGCATGTACGCGACGCGACGGTCGGCCCGGAGTTCGGCACGGTATGCGTGTCGGGTTGCGCGACGAGCACGTCGTCGGGTTCGCAGCCGAGCGCGTCGCACGCGATCGCGCGAAAGAGCGTCTCCGTGCCCTGCCCGAACTCGGTCGAGGCGGCGCGCACGACCACGCGCCCCTCGGAGTCGAGCTCGAGCGCGACCTTGCCCTGCAGCAGCGTCTCGCCCGCGCCCGTGAATCCAGCGCCGTGAAAGAAGAAGGACAAGCCCATGCCGCGGCGCACGCGCCCCGTGCGCGGCGCGCGCCACGCGTGCCGATCGAACCCCGTGACCTCCGCGATGCGTTCCATCACCGGCTGCGAACCGACGCTCTCGCGCAGCACCTGCCCCGTCGCCGTCGTGTCGCCCTCACGCAGCAGGTTGCGCCGGCGCAGCTCGTACGGGTGCATTCCCAGCTCGCGTGCGATGAGGTCCATGTGGCGCTCGATCGCGAAGCAGGTCTGCGGGGCACCGAAGCCGCGGAACGCACCGTAGGGAACGTGGTTCGTAGCGACCGCGCGGCCCTCGATACGCACATGGTCGCAGCGATAGGGACCGGCCGCGTGGATGCAGCCGCGCGAGAGCACCACGGGCGAGAGCGTCGTGTACGCACCGCCGTCGAGCAGCACCTCGATCTCCATCGCGAGGAGCCGTCCCTCGCGATCCATGGCCGTGCGGTGGCGCACGCGCGAGGGGTGGCGCTTGGGCGTCGCGACCAGGTCCTCGTGGCGACCATAGAGCATGCTCACCGGCCGCCCTGAGCGCAGCGCGAGCAGGGCCGCATGGCAGGCGAGCACGGAGGGATAGTCCTCCTTGCCGCCGAAGCCGCCGCCCGTCGCTTCCTGCACGACCCGCACGCGCTCCGCAGGGAGCGCGAACGCGCGGCACAGCGCCTTCTGCACGTAATACGGGCACTGCATCGAGCCGCGCACGACCAGCGTGCCGTCCACATCGGGCGGCAACGCGACCACGCCCTGAGGCTCGATGTACATCTGCTCCTGCGTGCCGGTCTCGTACTGGCCCTCGATCACGCGCTCCGCGCGCGCGAGGACCGCCGACGCATCGCCTTTTTGGATCAAGAGTCGCTTGAACACGCGCTGCGAGTCGCGGGCATCGAGCACCGGCTCGCGCGGCGCGATGCGCGGCCGAATCGCCGCGAGTGCTGCATGCAGCGTGGCCTCGTCGGGTGCCGCGACGAGGAGCAGCGCCTCGCCCACGTGCTCGACCTCGCGCACCGCGAGCAGCGGCATGTCCTCGACGAGCATGGCGATCACGTTCGCGCCCGGCACGTCGGAGGGCCCGGCGAGCGTGCAGCGCGAGAGGTCGAACGCGGGGTCGAAGTCGAAACCTTCGAGGACCCCGCGCGCCACGTGCGAACGAACGGTCCCGCCGACCCACGCTCCCGCCACGGGGCTGTCCGCTACGTAGAGCGCGTGGCCCCTCACCTTCGCTGGCCCGTCTGGGCGGGGAAGGCGCGCCCCCACGAAGCGTGTGCTCATGGAGCCACCATCCTCCAGCGCTAGACGCCTTTCAAGCTCCCGTCGCGGCGCCGCCCTGTGCGCGCTATCGTTCGCGGCGGAGCCCCTTGCCATGCACCGCTGCGCCGCCCTGTTCCTCCTGTGCCTGCCCGCTGCGCTCGCCGCCTGCCGCACGAGCGACCTCGCCGCCAAGAACATCGTCATCGGCACGACCACCCTCGACCAGATCGAGAAGGGCTGCGGACGGCGCTTCGTGATCGCGCTGCTCGGCGAGCCGATGCAAAAGATCGAGCTCGGCAGCGAATGCGAGCTGTGGACCTGGGGCTATCGCGAGCGCGAGAGCGCCGGCGGGGCACGGGTACTGATCATCGACAACCAGCCGCGCAACGAGACCTCCCACGCGGCCTACGTCGAGT
Organism: Planctomycetia bacterium; assembly: GCA_005778045.1. Next base: position 1,196 of record SXKQ01000207.1, on the reverse strand, counting down.
TCGACGACGGCCGGGTCGTGCGCGCCTGGCGCGACTGAGCCCGAGCGGGCCCGGCGTGCCAGATTGGGCCGCGAAAAAGCCGCCCCTCGGCCTAGGCTCACTCCCGGGATGGCCTTTGCGCTGCTCTTCCTGCTGCTTGCCTTGCCGTGCGTGCTCGCCTGGGGCCCGGGCAATCACCTCGAGTTCGAGCACCGCGTCTTCCGCCAGCGCGAGCGCCTCCGACCTACCGTGCGGCGCCTCGTCAGCGAGCACCGCGAGGCGTGGCAATACGGACATATCGCGGCCGACATCATCAACCTGAAGGCCGCCGGCGGTCCCTACAGCCACTGCCACCGCTGGGGCATCGTGGGCGAGATGCGCGCCCTGGCGAGCAGCGACTTCGAGCGCGCCTTCATCTGCGGCTACGTCGCGCACCTCGCCGCCGACACGATCGCGCACAACCACTTCGTGCCCTACCACCTCGCGCGCTTCGCCCGCACGCAGGGCCTCGGTCACCTGTACTGGGAGATGAGCGCCGATCGCTTCGTGCCCGACGAGCGCTGGGACGTGGTCACGCGCCTCAAGTCCGTGGAAGGCCTCGTCCCCCTCGATGAGCTCGTCAACGCCACCGTGCCGCGCAAGGCGCTGCCGATGGGCACCAACAAGCTGATCTTCAACCACCTGCTGCTCGTCTCCGAGCGCAAAGCTTGGCGCACCGGAGTCGAAGGCCTGCACCCGCGCGGCGCGATCGAGCTCAAGCGCGGCTTTCTCGACCGCTTCCGCAGCGCCGCGATCGAGCGCATCTTCCTCGTGCTCTCGGAGGACGGCATCGAGCGCATCGCGCATGTCGACGCCAACGGAAAGGCGGCCCAGAAGGAAGCCCTCTCGCTGCGCACCTCGCTCTTGCACAAGGTGCTGCCGCGCAGCATGAATGCCGAGGTGTCCGCGGCGAACGCGGCGCGCTTCCTCGTCGGCATGGAATCGCCGCCGCCGCACGGCTAGGGCGCGTCATCCCCGACCCGCGCCTCGGAATCGCTGCCGATGCCGACTCGCGGCCCTCACGGGCCGATGCCGACTCGCGGCCCTTACGGGCCGATGCCGACTCGCGGCCCTTACGGGCCGATGCCGACTCGCGGCCCTTACGGGCCGATGCCGACTCGCGGCCCTTACGGGCCGATGCCGACTCGCGGCCCTTACGGGCCGATGCCGACTCGCGG
>SXKQ01000002.1 GCA_005778045.1 Planctomycetia bacterium | reverse complement strand
CATCACGGAGTTGTGCCTCAGCCGAGTGCATCCGTCAATGCGGCGAGAGGACGGTCCGGTCCGGCCCGTCCCCCGCCCCTTTCCGTGGCCCTCAATGCAACATAACGAGTATTATCAGAAGCCAAGGACCTTCGCGACGGGGGCCTCCGAGACGGGCTTTTGTGCGCCATCGCTGCCTCGCAGGCGTTCGCCGATCCCGCCACGAAGTACCTCCCGCGCGCGCTCCCGCAGCTCGGCCGCTTGCCACCTTCCAGCCTCACTCGCCGCCATCCGTTGGCGCCCGCGCCAACATCGCCCCTGTCGACATGTCGAAACCCCAACGCGAGGCCTCCGGATCGTTGGCACTCCCCTCCGTGTCCCACGACCCCGGATCGGCGCCGAGGCCGACCCGCCGCGGAAGTAGGCACCTTCGCGGGCCGCGTGCTCGCCGACCTCACAAGGAACCCACCGGAAGGAACCGAGAGAGCCTGCGGGCGGATCACCGCGCTGGAGCCAGCCCCCGACGCCGCCGTTTCCCGGACAGTCGCGCACCCCGTCGAGGGGCACCGTCCGTAGGCCCCGTTCCCAACCGGGCCCGCGGCCGGCGCTGGACGAGACCTGAGAGGGCGAACGGCGCCGCCGTCGGAGCCGTCCTTCGGTCGCGTTCCCCCCCGGTGTCACGCTGCGGCGCGCTGCGATGGCCCACACCTCGCGGCCCAAGTGTGCCAAGTCCGATTTGCAACTTCCTATGACTGCCGGGCGGGGGGGCCACGCCAGCGGGATGGGTGCGCCGCGCCGGAGGCCCACAACGCCGCCATTCCCGACTTCTGTGACGCCCAGAGGCCCGGCCTGCGAGCGCCTCAAGGACAGCTCGTTCCCCGACGAAATCTATCCCATGCTCCACCGCTCCCTTCCGCTCCTCATGCTCGCGGCCTGCAGCGCATCTTCGAACACCACGGGCGCCCCCGGCGCGCCAAGTCAGGCCCCGAGCACGTTCGTCGCCGACCTCCCCATCGCGCGCGCGCCGTTCCGCGACGTGCAGGTCGACTGGAAGCAGCGTCTCGATCAACCCTACGTGTTCGTCGAGGCTCGCGGCAGCTACACCAACGTCGGTCGCTCGCTCGAGCGAGTCTTCGCGCTCGCCGCGGCCGCCGGCATCGAGCCGACCGGAGCGCCCTTCGCGCTCTACTACGACGATCCGGGCAAGGTCGCGATCGACTCGCTGCGCCTGCGCGCGTGTCTGCCGGTCGCGGGGGCCCTCGAGACCAAGGACGACCTCGGCTACGGGGTACTTGAGAGCACCACGGTCGCCTATGCCTTCGTCGCGGGCCCGTATCCCGAAGTTCCGCGCTCCTACCCCGCGCTGTTCGCCTACCTCGCGCGCATGGACTGGGTCGAGAACGGCCCGATCCGCGAGATCTACCTCGTCAACCCCGGCGAGGTGAAGGACTTCTCGGAGCTCGTCACCGAGGTGCAGGTGCCGGCCACGGCCGCTCGCTGAGGCCTCGCCGTCCTTTAGCGCGCGATCGAGGCGCTCTGGGACGGATAGCAGCAGAACACTTCGAGCCGGCCACCGTCGACGCGCCGCGCGCGCAGTCGATCTCCGATCTCAAGGGCCGCGGCCAGCCGTGGCTCGATGTCGACCTCGAAGCGATCGCCGCGCGCATCGCTGACGGTCGGGCGCGGACCGTCGAGCGACGCGATCTCGTACAGCGTCGAAGGCTGACCACCGTCATTGCGACACCAGCGCTGCGCCTCGACGAGTCGCGCCAGCGCTCGCTCCATCGGCGGGATCGTCTTCTCGTAGGCGTCGAGCAGTGCGACGTCCTGATTCTCCTGAGACCAGGCGCAGAACTCGCGCAGCGCGCGCAGCATGCGCCGCAAGTCTTCCGCGCTCTTCACAATGCGCCGCTCCGGCAGCCAGACCGAGGCGAACAGCAGGAGCTCGCGATCGGTTAGGTTCTCGAATACGCCGTAGTCCGCGCCGAACTCGCCGAAGGCCCGCACCACGGAGGCTTCCACCGATTCGGTCTCGCCGCGAGTGCGACCGAGCTCCCACAGGAACTCCTCGATCATCGCGCCCACCACGCCGGGGAAGTCGGGTGCCGGCGCGCCGTCGTTGGCGTCGGGATCGTAGCTCTCGCTCTCGAGTTCGAGGTCGCGCTCGAGTTCGCGGAACAAGGTCTCAAGGTCCTTGCCGGCGCGTCGCCCCGCATCGAAGGCCTCGATCGCGGCGCGCGCGTCCCGAGCGCGTTCGTTGCGTTCCTCGCTCTCGGCGGCGTCGCTCTCCGTCGGGGCCGCGAGCTCGACCCACGCGTCGAGCAGCACCCGCCGCGCGATGTCGAGGTCCATGCGCGTGTCGAACGCGAGCGACTCGAGCACGCTCGCGAGTACGTCGTCGACACCGGGCACGACGAGCGACCCGTCGAACGGCGAGCGCCGCAAGTCGACGAAGATCTGCTCGACGCGCGCCGATTCGACGCCGCCGGCGAGCAACGCCGCTCGCGCAGCGCCGACGGCGTCGCTGCGCACGGGATCGATGCGACGCCAGAACATCCCCTCGAGTTCCGCCTGCGTGAGCCGCAGCACGCCGCGCCGCGCCTGACGCAGGCTCTCGAAGTCCGCGAGCAGCGCGCGCAGGAGCTTGCTCGATCGGAACACGCCAGCCGCGGGCGAGACGCGATACAGCGACTCGCCGACCGCGAAGAGGCGGCCGACGAGCACATCGTCCGCGCTCAGGGCACGCGAGCCCTCGGGCTCGCTGAGCGGATACTCGCCCATCGCCGCGAGGTCGCGTACCCAAACACCTTCCCCCTCGGCCACGCCCGTGACCTGATAGACCGAGCAACGCGACGCGAGCAGCGCCCGCAGCGCATCCTCGGAGAGTTCCTTCGCATCGATGCCGTCGAGGCGGTGCAGCACCCACTCGACAGGCGCACCGCCGAGCACGTTGCTCGGCCGCTCGAGAAGGAACCACTCGCGGAGGCGACGCAACGCGCGCGGCGTCTCCTCATCCTTCGGCGGCGGCTCCCCCTGCAGGAAGTACTCGCGTCGGCTCGCCTCGAACTCGGCGGCGAGACCGGGCTGCGCAAGCACGGCTCGCTCGAGCAGAGCGAGCGCCTGTTCGATTTCGTCAGGTTCGAGGCGCATGGTTAGCGGATTGTAGGCGCGCGCGCTCGCGGACGCGCGGGCTTGACGGCTTCCCACCGGGCGCTTAGTCTCGCGAGCTGATAATTCGTTCTCGCGAGCGTGGAAGGGGGAAGCTGGTGTGAGTCCAGCACGGTCCCGCCACTGTGAGCCGCATGCCATCGAGCCCGTGTGCCGGTGCGCGAGCACTGCCCCCACCGGGAGTCGCTCGCGGCCGACAGGCCACTGGGACCCGCGTGACTCTCTTCGGGGAGCTCACGCCAAGTCCCGGGAAGGTCCGCTCGAGGGCGCCAACGGCGAGTCAGGAGACCCATCACGCATCGCCGCACCTCTCGGATCTCGAGGCTGGGTCCGGTGCCTGTTGAGGAGCGCCGTCGTGCGCGCTCTCGTCGGCCCCGGTCTTGCGTTCCGACCGCTGCCGCACCACCCCATTCGACGTGCGACGGCGGTGTTGTCGACGGTCGATCGACGAGTCGCGCCCATGTCCTTACGCCTCCTAGTTTCTGCCTTGCTCCTTTCGACGCTGCCCCTGCTCTCGGCACGCGCCGACTCCACCCTGCCCGGATTCACGCTGGCGAGCAGCGTGAACCCAGCTCCCTCGAGCGTCTCGTGCTCGCTGCCCGACGGCGACTACGTCACGTTCGACGGCCAGCTCGTCCAGCGCTGGAACGGCGATGGATCGCTCGAGACGACGCTCGCCTCGTTCGCGGGCTTCGTGTTCCCGAGCTTCATCCGCCTCACGCCCGACGAGGACGCCGTGGTGATCGGCGACAGCGGCGGCTTCTCGCCCAACCCCGCCGGCGACCTGCGCATCGTGTGGCTCGATGGCTCCGGCTCGGGCCTCGTCGCCGCGCTGGCCTACAACTACGACGGCGAGTTCCTGCCCGATGGCTCGCTGCTCGTCTCCGCCGCACCCAACGGCTTTGGGGTCGGCACGGACCTGTTCCGCGTGAACATCTCCTCGGGAGCGCTGCAGTTCCTCGGCCACCTCGACGGTCCCTCCGGCCCGGTCGCGGTCGCGCGTAACGGCGACATCTTCTACGGCACCCAGCAGGACTCCTCGCTGCCCAGCGCGCCCCAGAGCCTCCTGCGCTGGAGCGCCGGCCTCGTCGCCTCGGGCACACAGCTCTCCGCGAGCAATGCGGTCGTCTACGCGACTGGATTCGCGGGCACGAGCGCGCTCGAGTTCGAACCTGGACGCGAGCGCCTGCTCCTGTCGGAGAACAACTTCACCACGAGCAGCTACCGCATCCTGCGCATCCGCGCGGGCGGCGGTTCGAGCCAGCAGCTGCTCGTGGCGGACAACTGGATCAGCACGCTGCGCTTCGAACGTCCTGGCGATGGCACCTTCGACGCGTACCAACCCGACGACGGCCTGCGCATCGCCTATACGACCACCGACTTCTTCTCCCTCGACGACCTCGTGCGCTTCTCACCGGCGCGGCCGGATCTCGCGCTGTCGGGCACGGGGCTCGTCGGCCCGGGTCCGGTCGTGTTCTCGCTCAGCGGCGGCGTGCCGAACGGCAGCGCGTTGCTGACCTACTGCCCGCAATCTTCGATGCTGCCTCAGGAGACGATCTACGCGCTGCCCGTGTTTCTGCTGCACACGCCGTTCGCGCTCCCGGCCATCGAGCGCATGCCGTTCCTGTTGCCGACCGACGCCACAGGCGCGGCCACGCTCACCCTGTGGAATCCCGGCAGTCTGCAAGGCGAGTTTGGCTGGCAGTTCCTCGTCGGGCGGTCCAATGGCACGCTCATCGGGGCGAGCGACGCCGAGCAGTTCTAGGACGCCGGGCGTCCACCCCGCGGGCCGTGCGACCGATATGTCGCGCGGCCCGCGCTCGTTCACTCGACCGAGCTCAAGGCGCGCATCCACGGCAGCGCCGCACGCAAGCGCGGCTCGAGCGCCTGCGACAGCGTGCTCGCCTGCTGCGAGCAGCTCGCGCACGCGCCCCGCATGCGAACGTGCACGGTGCCATCGTCGTCGACGCGCAGGAGCTCGATCCGACCGCCATCGAGCTCGACCAGCGGCGCGAGCTCGGCGAGCACCGCCTGCACGGCAGCGACGCGCGTGGGATCGCCTTCAACGGAGTGCTCCGTACCGAGCGCGCGTGCCAACCACTCGCGCACTCCCATCAACGTCGCTCCGCCAGCCACTCGAGCGGCAGCTCGAGTCGCCACCCGGCTCCGTCGCCGAAGAGCTCCGCGCCGCGCGTCGCGCACTCGCACGCCAAGAACTCCGCTTGCGCGCGCGTGAGGTCGGCGCGCGAGAGCCGCACGGCCCAGCGCTCGCCCTCGCGCGCTAGCGAGAGCGAGAAGGCCCCGTCGAGCGCCTCGCAGGACTCCCAGACGAGCGCAGCCAGATCGAGGCACAGCGCCGCGGAGCGCGGGCCGCCGTCGGCCATCGTCATCATCGGAACGCGCTCGGGCAGGGCGAGTTGCTTGCGCTGGCGCTGCAGGGCCTCCGCGAGCAGCTTCAGGGTCGCAGCGAGTCCGTCGCGCTCCTCGCGGGCGAGCAGCAGGTCCGTGCCCAGCGAGCGCGCGAGCAAGCCGAGGAGCCAGCCCTGCTCCTCCGCCTCACGCGAGGCGTGCGCGAGGCTCGGCCCAGCCGAAGTCAGCACGCCGTCATCGGGCTCGGCGAGCACCAAGCGCAGCAACACGAGCAACTGGGTCGTGTTGTTGATGCGATGCACCAGCGCCGGGATCAAAGCTTCGGCGAGCCGCGGGTTGCGCGAGCGGGACGCGCTCATGAGCGCCTCGCGCCCGAGAGGGAGAGGGGTGCCGAGAAAGGGAATCGAACCCTTACTCCCGTGAGGGAAACGGATTTTGAATCCGTCGCGTCTGCCAGTTCCGCCATCCCGGCCCGAGCTCCTTCGAAGGCCCAAGGATGACGCTCAAGTCGCGGTTCGTCCACAGTCAGCTCCCGCGAGTGCGCGGCGTGTGAGCGAGCGCCGGGTCGAGTCCGCGCGCGACGCCGTGCGCCGCCGCGGCGTAGCGCAGGGCCGCCAGCATCCCCGGACCGAAGGCCTCGGGCCCGTGCATGTCGTGGGAAACTCGCAGCACCTCGCCACGCGCGCCGAAGAGCACGTCTTGGTGGGCGTAGAGCCCAGGCAAGCGGATCGAGTGCACGGGGATGCCGTGCCGGACCTCGCCGCGCGCAGGAAACTGCGGCGTGGCCGGTGCGAACGACTCGAGCCCGCCCTGCGCGCGCTCTTCCGCCATGCGACGTGCCGTCTCGCCAGCCGTGCCCGAGGGAGAGTCGGCCTTGCGCTCGTGGTGCGACTCGACGATCTCCGCGCCTTCGAACCACAGCGCAGCCTCTGCGGCGAAGCGCTGCAGCAGCCACGAACCGAGACTGAAGTTCGGCACGACGAGTCCACCCAAGCCCAGCTCGCGCGCGCGCCGATCGAGGGCCTCGGTGTCGGCGACTCCCACGCCCGAGGTCGCGACCACGACTCGCAGCCCGCTCTCGAGCAGCACTCGCGCATGCTGGGCGCCCTGACCTGCCCGCGTGGCTTCGAGCGCCACGACGGCGCCGGAGTCGCGGGCGAGCGAACGCCAGTCGCTGTCGCGATCCCACGCCGCCACGAGCTCGAAGCCTTCCGTCCGCCGCAGCAGATCGCACGCGAAAGAACCGAGCCGCCCGCGGGCCCCGAGGACCGCGACGCGCAGCGCTGTCACGCCCCCACCGCCGCGCTTCGCAACGCCGATTCGAGGATGCGCACGCACAGCGCGGTGTAGTCGATCCCCTCGTAGGCCGCCTCCTGCGGCAACAGCGAGCGCTCGGTGAAGCCCGGCAGAGTGTTCACCTCGAGCATCACGGGTTCCTGTTCCTCGTTGCCCTCGCGCGGCACGATGAAGTCGATGCGCGCGTAGCCTTCGCAGCCTGCGCGCGCGAACACGCGCGCTGCAGACAAGCGAATGCGCGCGATGCTGCGCTCCCCCACCGACTGCGGCGGGCAGAGCTCGTGAGCACCATCCCTCGAGTACTTCTCGTCGTAGTCGAACCACTCGCCCTTCGCGGGGCGAATCTCGATGGGCATGAGTGCGTGCGGCAACACCCCACGGTCACCGAGCACGCCACACGAAGTCTCGACGCCGGGCACGCGTGCCTCGACCAGCACATCATCGCCCGTGGCGAGCACGGCCTCGACCCCGGGCTCGAGCGCCGAGCGCTCGCGCGTGACGGTCGTAGCGATCGACGAGCCGCCGAAGCGCGGCTTGATCACCCAACCGTCCTTCCCGAGCGCTTCCATGCGCGCCAGCGTGCCAGCCCGATCCGAACGCCAGTCGGCGACACCGAAGCACAGGCCCGCGGCGACGCGCACCCCGACCGACTCGGCAACGCCGCGCGTCGCGAGCTTGTCCATGCACAGCGCCGAGGCGCGCACGCCGGAACCCGTGTGCACACGGCCGCAGGACGCAAGCAGGCCCTGCACCGTGCCATCCTCGCCCTCGCCTCCGTGGAGCCCGAGAAAGAACACGTCCACGCGCGAGAGCCGCGCGAGCGCGACCTCCGCCGTCAGCGCCTCGCCGTCCACACGCCAGCGGCCACTGGAGTCGATCTCGACCTCGAGCACCTCGCGCGGAAGCGCGCGCCCGCTCACGAGCTCACCGCGCAACGCGCGCGCAATGCCCTTGCCGCTGCTCAAGGAAACCTCGCGCTCGCTCGAGCGTCCGCCGAACAGCACGGCGACACACAGGGATTCGACTCGTTGTTGCTTCGCGGCTGCGAGTGCGCTCATCGGTAGAGATGTCCGCGCCCGCGAACTTCCGGCCGATGGCGACCGCGGGCGACGAACGTCTCCAGATCTTCCGCGAGCAGCGGGTCGACTTCCACAGGATGCAGCCCGCTCTCGTCAGGTTCCGGCAGCGGCAGGTCGGCCGAGCGCACCCACTCGGCGTGCAGGCGGCACAGGTCCGCCCGCGTCGTCGCCGGGCTGTCTTCCCCGGCGTTGTTCTTAACCGGGCTGAACTCCCGCTGGCGGGCGACTTCGAGGGTCACGCTGCGCTCGCAGCGCTCGAGCGCGTCGAACACGAACGTCTCGAACTTGACGCCCTGCTTCTTGACGACTTGCCCCGCCTCCCAGACCTCCATGGACTTCTTCGCGAGGTGCCAGGGGAGCTGGAGGCCGCCGCGGTTGAGTTCCGCGATGAACTCCACGTCGATCACGTGCAGGGCGATGTTGCCGGCGCCAAAGCGCAGCTTGCCCTGCTCGTCGCGTGCCTCGCGCAGGTCGGCGGGCAGGTCGGTGTACTCGATGCACGAGAGCTTGCCGTCGACGCGACCGATCACGCCGACCTTCTCCGCGGCATCGCGCTTCTCGACCACTTTGCTCGACATCGAGGCGCCTTCGAGCGCGTGCAGCCCGAGGAACAACGGATCCGCCGGCGGCGCGAGCGGGTTGTCGACCTGAAAGTACGAGAGGTGGCGCAGGCCGCGACGTCTCGCGTCATCGAGCGCCCCGGAACGCGCAAAGGCCTCGAGCGAGCCCCCGTGGCCATTGGGCGCGAGGAAGAGGTGATCCTCGGCCGACATCAGAATGTGGCCCTCGAAGTCGAGCGCCGGGACCATCGCCTGGCTGAAGAACATCACGTCGCGCGCGTCGAGACCGAAATAGCCGTGCTCGGCGAAGAACTCGCGCGTCTGCGCGTCGTTGCCGCGCGACGTCATCACGTACCAAGGCGCCGGATGGCCGTAGCGCGCAGCGGCGGCGCGCAGCCGGCGCGCGTGAATCTCGAACAGCGACCAGTCGCTCACCGGTCCGATGCGGTAAGCGCCCTTGGGGCCTTCGTAGCCCAGACGCGAGGCTTGGCCGCCGGCGACCAGCAGGTAGCCGACTTGGCCGCGGGAGAGCGCCTCGATGCCGCGCTGCTGGGCCTCCCTCGCGCGCGCCTCGTGGGACGCGCTGCGCGCGAGCGGGAACACCTCGGCCGGAGCGAAGGCCGGCTGCTTGCCCGCGGGAAGATCGCCGCGCACCAGCGCGCGGTGGCGCTGCACGAGGTCGAAGTCGACGCTCTCGATCTCGCCGAGCAGGCATGCGCGAGAGGACTCGGACAGGGCCGTCCAGTGCCGGAACAGGTGCTCCTGCCCAGCTGCGACAGCACGCGCTCGAACACGGTCCTCACGGGCGTTCATGCCGGGATCCTATCACGCCCCCCCACGTGGAGTCGGCGAGCCCGGCGGGCATGCGCGGTGCGCGATCAAGGCGAGGAACGAGATGGAAAAAGCTGCCCGCCGAAACGACCACACTACCCGCGCAGCGCGCGGCCGGCTGGCCCGGAACATCGAGCAGCTCGCGCTGGAACAGCTGCATCGTCTCGAGGCGCACCTGACGCGCCATGAGCTTCTCCACCACCGGGGGCAGGATCGCCTCGCAGACGTAGTTCTGGACCATGTTGAGGATCTCCGCGCGGTCCGCATCCGGCAGCCTCTGGAAGTGATGGTGGTACTTCCGCTCTGGGACGTCCTCGGTGATGTGCAGACACCGGCGCGACAATTCGTCCTCGTTCTGCCGATCGTGTTCCCGATGAAACGCCCGGAGCTCGTAGCGCTGCAGCAGGTCTTGGAACTTCTGGTTCATGGGAGCGGCCAACCTTGTGCGTCCCGGCGCCCGACACCGCGGTCCTCGGAGCGCGGCCGGCGCACGGACGCCCGTCCCACTGCGTAGAAGCGCCGCGCCGAGAGCCCATGGCCACGGCGCGGCGTTGGTGAGCGTCGAAGCGAGGCGGCTAGCCTTCGAGCTGGCCGACGCAGATCGAGACGTTGTGCCCGCCGAAGCCGAGCGAGTTGGAGAGCACGTTGCGCACTCTCATCGAGCGCGCGGCCCCGGGCACGTAGTCGAGGTCGCACTCGGGATCCGGAGTCGTGTAGTTGCGCGTCGGGTGCACGACGCCATGGTGAATCGTGAGCGTGCTGACGACGAGCTCGACCGCGGCCGACGCACCGAGCAGGTGACCGACCATCGACTTCGTCGACGACACCGCCAGCTTGCGGGCGTGATCGCCAAACACGAGCTTGATGGCGCGCGTCTCGATCGCGTCGTTGTACGGCGTGCTCGTTCCGTGCGCGTTGATGTAGTCGACCGCGGTCGGATCGATCTTGGCGTGCGCGAGCGCCTGCCGCAGGGCACGCGCCGGACCGCGCCCCGATTCCTCGGGCGCCGTGATGTGGTACGCGTCATCGGTCGAGCCGTAGCCCTTGACCTCGGCGTAGATGCGCGCGCCACGCCGGCGGGCGTGCTCGAGTTCCTCGAACACGAGGATGCCGCAGCCTTCACCCATCACGACGCCGTCGCGGTCCTTGTCAAACGGGCGGCAGGCGAGAGCCGGATCGGCGCGCTGCGAGAGGGCCTTCATGTTGGCGAAGCCCGCGAGCGACAGCGGCGTGGTCGCGCTCTCGGCGCCGCCGGTGACGACGATGTCGGATTCGCCCCACTGGATCGAGCGCCATGCCATGCCGATCGCGTGACCGGCCGAGGCGCAGGCACTCGAGGTCGTGAAGCACGTCCCCAACAGGCCATTCCTGATAGCCACCTGCCCCGATACGGCATTCGCCATGATCTTCGGGACAAAGTGCGGGCTCACGCGGCGCGGCCCCTTCTCCAACAGGCCCCGGTACTGCTCCTCGATGCCCGTGATGCCGCCGATGCCCGTGCCGATGATGCAGCCCCAGCGCTCGCGTAGCTCGTCGCTCACCTTCGCGGGCTCGAGACCCGCGTCGCGCAGGGCTTCGTCCGTCGCCACGAGCGCCCACATGGTGAAGGGATCGAGCTTGCGCTGGTCGGGAGCCTGAAAGTGCAGCAGCGGGTCGAGCTTGACCTCGGCCGAGATCTTGACGGTCTGGTCCTTGGTGTCGAAGCGCGTGATCGGACCGATGCCGTTCTCGCCGGCCACGATCCGAGGCCATGACGTGGCCAGGTCGTTGCCAAGGGCGTTGATGGTGCCCAGACCCGTGATGACCACTCTGCGCATGGGAACTCCGAGATGACGAGCTGCCTGAGGGGCGCGGCGAAGCTCGGCCGGGGACGCACCCTGCCCGCTCGACGGCCGGCCCGAACGATCCTCCGCGAGGCGCGGTCCGATCGGCGAACGCGCCGCCGACAGGCTCGCCCCCGGGGACTCAGGACTTGGACTGGATGTAATCGATCGCGTTGCCGACGGTCTGGATCTTCTCCGAGTCCGTATCCGGGATCGAGATGCCGAACTCGTCTTCGAGCTCCATCACCAGCTCGACGATGTCGAGCGAGTCCGCCCCGAGGTCGTTGATGAACGAGGAGTCGCGCGTGACCTGCTCGGGCGTCTTGCTCATCTTTTCGCAGACGACCTTGATGACGCGTTCCGGGATGTCGGTGGTGTTGCTGGTCACGTTCGTGATCTCCGTTTCGTTGCCTGGACGTTAGACGAGGCACGGGGCGGACTTCGGTCGCCGACGCGGACGCGCCGGCGGTCCTCCCTGCGCCTTTGGAAAGCTAGAGCGAAAGGCCCCCGTCGACGACGAAGGTCTGGCCGGTGATGTACGCGCCGCCAGGACCGCACAGGTAGTCGACGAGCAGCGCGATGTCCTCGGGCGAGCCGGTGCGACCGAGCGGGATCGACGCGATGAGGGCCTCCTTGGCCTTGGCGTCGATGGCGGCGGTCATGTCGGTGTCGATGTAGCCCGGCGCGATGGCGTTGCAGCAAACCTTGCGCGAAGCGAGTTCCTTGGCGACCGAGCGCGTGAGGCCGAACACGCCGGCCTTGCTGGCGGCGTAGTTGGCCTGACCGGCGTTGCCTGTCACGCCGACCACCGAGCCGATGTTCACGATCCGACCCGAGCACTTCATCAGCGTGCGCGTCGCCGCCTTGATGAAGTTCCAAGTGCCCTTGAGGTTGGTCTGGATCACCGCGTCGAAGTCCTCCTCGCTCATGCGCAGGAGCAGCTGGTCGCGGGTGATGCCGGCGTTG
>SXKQ01000028.1 GCA_005778045.1 Planctomycetia bacterium | reverse complement strand
CTAAAACGATCCTCAGAAGGCCCCTCACGTTCGCGTCGCGAATATTCTGGGGCTTCTGGTGAGGCCCCTGCCGTGCGATGTTGCCGCACGAAAAGGCGCTCGTGGAGCGCTTGAAGGACAAGCCCTTCGCCCTGATCGGAATCAACAGCGACGGTGACGCCGCCGTGGCGCGCAAGCTGCTCGCGGAGCAGGGCATCACGTGGCGCAATGCGATCGACGTGTCGACGGAAGGCCCGTGGGCGCGCGCGTGGAACGTCAGCGGCTGGCCGACGATCTATGTGCTCGACCACAAGGGCGTGATCCGCTTCCGCGACGTGCGCGACGCGGAACTCGAAACGGCTGTGAACGCCCTGCTCGCGGAGCTGGAGGCGGCGAAGTAGCCGCAGCGCATGGCCGAGGGCAAAGGACGCGCGGACACGCCGTTCCTGACGACGCGCTGGAGCATGGTCGCTGCGGCGGGGCTCGCGGGCAGGCCGGAGGCCCGCGCCGCGCTGTCGGAGCTGTGCTCGACATACTGGTATCCGCTCTACGCCTACGTGCGCCGGCGCGGCCACGGCCACGACGATGCACACGACCTGACGCAGGCCTTCTTCGCGCGCGTGCTCGAGAAGAACGTGGTGCACGCGGCGGACCCTGCGCGCGGGCGCTTTCGGGCCTTCCTGCTCGGCTCGTTCAAGAACTTCCTCGCCAACGAGTGGGACCGCGAGCGTGCGCAGAAGCGCGGCGGCGGCACTGCGACGCTCAGCCTCGAGCTCGAGCTCGCCGACGAGCGTTTCTCGCGCGAGCCCGCGTCGCCGCTCACCCCGGAGATGGAATACGAGCGCAACTGGGCGCTCGCGGTGCTCGAGCGCGCGCTCGCGCGCATCGAAGCCGAGTACGCGCGCCGCGGCAAGGGCGCGCTGTTCGCCACCCTCAAGCCCGCGCTCGTCGCCGCGGAGGACGAGGGCTCGCGCGCCGCGATGGGGACCGCGCTCGGCATGACCGAGGGCGCGATCAAGGTCGCACTCCACCGCCTGCGCGCCGCCTTCCGCGAGTCCCTGCGCCAAGAGATCGCCGACACCGTCGGCCCCGAGGCCGATCCCGAGGACGAGCTCCGCAACCTGATCGCCGCCCTCGGCCATCCCTCGCAGGCGTCCTGACAAGGCGTCCTGAACCCGTAACCTACCCTCAGGCTTGCTTCAGCTGCCATCGACGGTTCGAGTAGGCGCGCGAGATGACGGATGGGAACGCACGACTTCGCTGCCCCAAGTGCGGGGATGTTCTCGGGACGCGAGGCACGTGTGCGCGCTGCCTGCTCGGGATGGGGCTCGGCGGGAACCCGGGGCCGGAGCTGTTCGTGACCGGGGCGAAGGAGTCGGCGCCGCCGCCGGCGCCGGAAGAGCTCGCGCCCTTCTTTCCGCAGTACGAGATCCTGGAGCTGGTCGGGCGCGGCGGGATGGGTGCGGTCTACAGGGCCGTGCAGAAGGGCCTGCAGCGCACGGTGGCGATCAAGCTGCTGCAGGCCGATGCGGAGGGCGACCCCACCTTCGCGGAGCGCTTCACCCGCGAGGGGCGCGCGCTGGCGCGGCTCGATCACTCCAACATCGTCGACATCTACGACTCCGGCGTCGCAGGCGGCCTGTACTACTTCGTGATGGAGTACGTCGATGGGGCGAACCTGCGCCAGATGGTGCGCGCGGGTAAGGTTGAGCCGAAGCAGGCGCTCCAAATCGTGAGCCAGGTGTGCGATGCGCTGCAATACGCGCACGAGGAAGGCATCGTCCACCGTGACATCAAGCCCGAGAACATCCTCGTCGACCGGCGCGGGCGCGTGAAGATCGCGGACTTCGGGCTCGCGAAGCTGCTCAGCGCGTCGCCGACCGACCTCACGCTCACGCGCACGCAGCAGGCCATGGGCACGCCGCACTACATGGCGCCCGAGCAGTGGGAGAAGCCCGGCGAGGTCGACCACCGCGCGGACATCTACGCCCTTGGCGTCGTGTTCTACGAGCTGCTCACGGGCGAGCTGCCGCTCGGACGCTTCGCGCCGCCGTCGCAGAAGCTGCAGGTCGACGTCAAGGTCGACGAGGTCGTGCTCAAGTCGCTCGCGAAGGAGCCGGCGCTGCGCTATCAGTCGGCGAGCGCGGTACGCGCGGACGTCGACCGAATCGCCGCCGTGCCACCTCCGCAGGACGTGCGCCGCGGCTGCATCGGCGGACTGTTTCACGGCGTCGCCTTCGCTCTCAATCCGGCGCCGACGCCGCGCAAGCGCCTGTACGGCATGGAGCTCGAATCGAACTGGATTCCGCTCGGGCTCGTGGCGTTCCTGTGGTTCGCGGCGTGGACCTCGGAGCATCCGGTGCTGGTTTTCACGGCGCTCGTCGGAACGATCCTCCTCGTGCGGAACACCAAGTGAGCTGCGGCGAGGCGATCGGTCGGCTGGCGCTCGCCTCGCCCGCGCGCGCGAGCGCGTGGCTCGTCGCCGATCTCGCGGCGGAGTCGGGCCCCGATGCGCTCCGTCCGGTGCCCGCGCGCACGCGGCGCGTCGTCGAGCCGGAGCTGCACTCGAGCGTGACGTCGTTCTTCGAGCGCTGCGGCCCACAGGCGACGGGTCCGGGGCTCGAGCCGAAGCTGCGCGTGATCTCGTTCGCGCGCTCGCACGAAGGCGCGCTCGAGGTCGAGCTCGCGCCGACGACGTGGGAACTCGGGCGCGGCTTTCACATGGCGCTGCTCGGGTGCTCCTCGGCTCCTGTGGAAGCGCCGGAGTGGCTCGCCGCGGCCTTCGCGGGACGTCCGGTCACTCCGGGTCTCGCCGCGGTGCACGGTGTCGTCGTCACGCGCGATCGCAAGCTGGTGCTGATGCGCCGCGCGGCGGACGTGCTCTACCGGCCCTCGCATTGGGCGGCGACTTTCGAGGAGCAGATGGTGGCGGACGATCTCGCGGAGCCGGATGCGCTCGAGCGCGCGACGTTGCGTGGCGTGCACGAGGAACTCGGCGTCCCGCGCCGTCTCGCGCGCTCCACGTTCCTGTCCACGCTGGTCGAGCTCGAGACGCTCAATCTCGCGTTTCTCTCGCGCATCGACATCGCGTTCGAGTCGCGCGAGCTGCTCACGCTTGCACGCACGGCACCCGACGCACGCGACGCCGATCGCATCGACTTCGTTGATGCGGAACCGAGCGCGCTGCGAGCGCTCGCAAGGAGCGGTGGGGGAGCGGAACACGCGCCGCTGCACCCGACGTCGGCGCTGCGGCTTGCGCTCCTCGCGCGTCAGCTCGAGACCGCGCGTCCGTAGTCGTCCGAGCGACGCTCGATGTCGTCTTCGCCGAAGTAGTTGCCGGTCTGGATCTCGACGAAGACCAGCGGCACGTCGCTCGTGCACTGGATGCGGTGCCAGGCATGCAGCGGGATGTCGATCGCTTGGCCCGGACCGAGGTCGTGGTCGTGGCCATCGAGCGTGACGCGCGCGCGACCCTCCACGACCATCCAGTGCTCCGCGCGGCGCTCGTGGCGCTGGTAGGAGAGGCGCTGGCCGGGCAGCACGTCGATGCGCTTGACCTTGAAGGTCGGAGTGTCGGCGAGCACGCGGAACTCGCCCCAAGGACGCTTGTCGTGGATCGGGTTATTCATGGGGAGGACTACTGGCGGCGCAGGGCTTCCGTCGGCTTCATGCGGCAGGCTCGCAGCGCCGGCCACAGGCCGCCGAGCACCCCGAGCACCAGCGAGAAGACCACCGCGCTCACGAGCACGTTGCTGTTCACGCGGAAGGCGAAGGCGACTTCGCTGAAGGTGTTACCGTTCATCGTGCCGGTCTCGATGCCGTTGAACGGCATCGCCATCAGGCATCCAGCGAAGCCGCCGAGCAGGCACAGGACGATCGACTCGACGAGGAAGGCGAGGAAGATCGGCAGCGGGCGATAGCCGAGGCTCAACAGGATGCCGATCTCGCTGGTGCGCGAGCTGATCGCCGAGAGCATCGTGTTGATCGCGGTGAGCACCGCACCGATCCCCATCACGAACGCCAGCGCGAGCCCAAGGTTCTTGAGGATCCCGCCGAGCATCTTGGTCTGCGACAGCAGGAACTGCTTCTCGGTCATCACCTTGGCCGGGACTTCGGTGTCGTTCTTCAGGCGTGCCGCGAGGCTGTTTGGCTCTGCGCCGCCCTCGGCGTCGGGGTTGCCCACGACCGTGCCGGGCACGAGCCGGGCGATCACGCGATTGGGGCCGTAGCGGTCGAGCGTGGCGAGGAAGCGGTCGAGATCGCCCCACACCTCGCTCGCGGCGCCGCCGTCGCTCTCGAATACGCCGACGACGCGGAACGGCGTCGTGTTGAGCTGCAGCACGTCGCCGACGCGGCAGTTCTGGATGCGGTCCGTGATCTTCGAGCCGACGATCACCTCGTCGGTGCCCGGCGCGAAGGCGCGGCCCGCGACGATGCGGATCTCGCCCGCGCGAATCTCGAAGGTCGTCGGCTGCACGCCGCGCATCGGCACGTTGACCGAGCCGCCGTCCATGCGCGGCTTGAGGGCCGCGAAGTAGCACTCCATCGAGGCCAGCGGACCATTGGGGCCCTGCGCGATCTCCGGCGTCTGCTTGATCAGCTTGAGGCCGAGGTCGCGGCGAAACTGGCTGTCGGTCTCGCCCGTGGCGCCGGGGCGCAGGAACACGGCGACGTCCTCGCGGCCGCCGCCAGCGAGCATGGTGACGAAGCCCTGCTGCAGCGCGAGCACGCCCGCGAAGATCGCGACCGTGGCGCCGATACCGAGCACCGTGAGCAGCGTCGCGCTGCGGCGCACGAACAGGCTGCGGAGCGTGTAGGAGAGCGGGATTCCCATGGTCTCAGGTTCCCTTGGCGCGCAGCGCCTCGACACAGGTCGCGCGCAGCGCATTCCACGCGGGAATCGCGCCCGCCGCGAGCCCGACCACGAGGCTGGCGACGCCCGCGCCGATGTACGTCGACGACTGGATGAAGAAGCCGGGGAAGGCCGAGCCGATAGCCAGCGCGATCGGCTGCTCGAGGCTCATCGCCAGCGCGATGCCGAGCGCACCGCCCGTGATGCACAGGACGAGCGACTGCGTGATCAGTAGTCCGAAGGCGGTCGTGTCGTCGAACCCGAGCGCCTTCAGGATGCCGATGTCGTGGGTCTGCTCGCGGCCCGCCATCAGCATGGCGTTGATCGCGCCGAGCAGGATCGCGACCAGCACGCCGGCGCCGATCCAGCCCAAGAACATAGGGATGTCGCCGAGCATCGAAACGAACTGGCGCGTGAACTCGCTCTCGGTGTCGCAGCGCACCGTCGCGGGCCCGTTCTCGAACATGCCCTCGATCTGAGCGCGCAGGCTCTCGATGTCGGCGCCGGGCTCGACGCTCATCACGTACACGCCCACGCCCGGGTCCTGTCCGGCCCCCTTGAGGGTCTCCTCGAACAGGTCCCAGCGGAAGAACATCGTGCGGTTGTCGAAATTGGCCGCCTCGGAGCGGTACACGCCCGCGAGCTCGAAGTCCCACGCTTGTCCGGACGGGTGGGGGAACAGCGCGCCCGTAATCGGGATCTTGCCCGTCTGTTGCCACTCGGGGAACTCCGCCGCGAGCTGCCAGCCGACGATGCACGCGTTGCGCTGCGTCAGGAACTTGCGCTTGGTCTCCTCGTCGACCTTGACCTCCGGGTAGACCTCGAACATGCGCTCGGCATCGACCGCGAACTGGCCGAAGAAGTTGTCCTGCGACTTGTAGTAGCCGCCGAACCACTGCCACTTCACGACGTTGGCGATGCCGTCGGCGCGCGCGATCTTCTCCTGATACGAGAGCGGGATGTCGACGAACAGGCTGATCGAGCTCATCGCCACGAGCCGCGTCGAGCTCGCGGCGGCGAGACCCGACTGCAGCGTGGTGACGATCGAGGTCAGCACGCACACGAGGAACAGCGCAACGCCGACCGACACCGCGGTGATGCTGGAGCGGATCGGGTGGCTCGAGAGGTTGCGCAGGACCAGCTTGAACAAGGGAGAGCTCCTCGGCGGCCTAGCGGGCGCTAGCCGGCTGGTTGTGCTCGATGCGGCCGAGCTGGCCCTTGTCGAGGTGCACGATCGACTGCGCGCGCTCGGCGGCGTGCGGGTCGTGGGTCACCATCAGGATGGTCTTCTTGAACTCGCGGTTGAGGCGTCCGAGCAGGTCGAGCACCTGCTCCGCGCTCTTGCGGTCGAGGTCACCCGTGGGCTCGTCGGCGAGGATCACCCTCGGATCCGTGGCGATGGCGCGCG
>SXKQ01000206.1 GCA_005778045.1 Planctomycetia bacterium | reverse complement strand
GCTGACGGTGATCGTCGGCTACTGTGAAATCCTCGAACTCGGTCCTGCCTCGCCGGACGCCGTGCGCAAGACTGCCGTGGAGATCCGCCGCGCAGGCGAGCGCGCCGCGGCGCTGACCCGGCAGCTGTTGGCGTTCAGCCGCAAGCAGCGCATGGAGCTCGTCCCGCTCGATCTCAACCGCGCGGTGCTCGAGATCGAAACGCTGCTGCGACGCGTGATCGGCGAGACCATCGAACTGCGCCATGAGCTCGATGCGGACCTGT
The DNA here is from genome assembly GCA_005778045.1 of Planctomycetia bacterium. The sequence goes on along the minus strand of SXKQ01000206.1, from coordinate 6,938 downwards.
GCATGGTCAAGGCCGACGTGATCCAGATCGAGCAGGTGCTGATCAATCTCGCGGTGAACGCTAAGGACGCGATGCCGCAGGGCGGTCGCATCACGCTGCGCACGCGCGCGACGAAGCTCGGTCCCGACCGGCCCGGCGCGCGGCAGCGCAGCTTCCGGAAGGCATGTACGCCGTGCTCGAGGTAAGCGACACGGGCACCGGCATGGACGCTAGCGTTTGCAGCCACCTGTTCGAGCCCTTTTTCACGACCAAGGCGGTCGGCGAGGGGACCGGCCTCGGTCTGGCGACGGTCTACGGCATCGTGCGACAGTCCGGCGGCGCGATCGAGGTCGATAGCGAACCGGGCCGCGGCTCGACCTTCCGCATCTTCCTGCCGGCGACCACGGAGCCCATCAGCGCGCGCACACCGCGCTCCGATGGACGCGCGCCCAAGGGCGGCCCCGAGACGGTACTGGTCGTTGAGGACGAGGACCTCGTGCGCAGACTCGTGCGGCAGGTGCTCGAGACCGAGGGCTACCGGGTGCTCACGGCTATCCATGGCCCGGCGGCGCTCGCGCTCGAGCGCGTCCACGCCCATGAGCCCCTGAACCTGCTCGTCAGCGACGTGGTCATGCCCCAGATGGACGGTCCGGCCCTGGCCTTGGCGCTGCGGGCCCGCCGCCCCGACCTTCCCGTGCTGTTCATGTCGGGCTACTCCGAAAGCAGCTCCCGGGACGCCGCCACGAACATGCCCAACTCGGCCTTCCTGCAAAAGCCCTTCGCCCCCGCGCTCCTCGCCCGGTCCGTGCGTGCGGTCCTCGACGCCGCCCCGCACCGGAGCGTGAAGTAGAATTCAGGGGTCGGAGTTTCCTTGCCGCGGTTTTCGCCGAACATGGCGGGCACTTCGCGGGTCTCCATGTGCCCATGGATCCTCTCCTGCCCATTCTCGGCCGCGGCCTCGCGCTCGCCCTGCTGGCGACGCCGCTGACGGCCACTGCGCTCCTCGCCCAAGGTCCCCCGGGCTACTACGCGTCGGTAAACCCGGCGAGCCCCTCGGCCTTGCGCAGCAGCCTGCACGCCCTGATCGACGACCACGTCCGCGTGCCCTACACGGCGAGCGCCACGGACACCTGGGACGTGCTCAACGCCGCCTGCGAGGATCCGACCAACACCGGGCGCGTGCTCGATCTCTACAAGAACGTGGCGCTCACGAAGCAGTCGGGCGGTAATAACCTCTACAACCGCGAGCACACTTGGCCGAACAGCTACGGCTTCCCGGTCGATGGCGGTTGCAACTACCCGTACACGGACTGCCACATGCTGTTCGTGTGCGACATCCAGTACAACACCGATCGCGGCAACGCTCCCTACCGCAACTGCCCAGGCTGCCAAGAGTTCACGACGCTCGCCAATGCAGGCGTCGGCGGCGGCTCCGGCGCCTATCCGGGCAACTCGAATTGGGGCAGCGGCTCGACGGTCACCAACAGCTGGGAAGTATGGGGCGCGCGCCGCGGCGATGTCGCGCGCGCGATCCTGTACGCCGACGTGCGCTACGAGGGCGGCTCCCACGGCGGCAACGGCTGCGCCGAACCGGACCTGATCGTCACCGACGCGCAGTCGCTGATCGCGAGCTCCTCCACGGGCAACAACATCTCGGTCGCCTACATGGGCATGAAGACCGTGCTCCTGCAATGGCACCAGCAGGACCCGCCGGACGCGTGGGAACGGCGCAAGAACGACGTGGTGCACACGTTTCAGGGCAACCGCAATCCGTTTATCGATCATCCCGAGTGGGTCGCGTGCCTGTTCAGCAGCTCGTGCGCGGTCGCGATCACCTACTGCACCGCCGGCACGACCACGAATGGCTGCCTGCCGACGATGATTGCGACCGGCAACCCGAGCATCGCGGTGAGCTCGGGCTTCACCCTCTCGACCGCCAACGTCGAGGGCCAGAAGACCGGCCTCATCTTCTACGGACTCACCGGCCCCAACGCGGCCGTGTGGGCGCCAGGCAGCACGAGCTTCCTGTGCGTGAAGTCACCGACGCAGCGCCTGACGTCGCAGAACTCCGGCGGCACCGCGAACCTGTGCAACGGCTCGTTCTCGCTCGACTGGCTGAACTTCCTCTCCACGCGCCCGACCGCGCTCGGCCAGCCCTTCTCCTCCGGACAAGTGGTCTACGTGCAGGCTTGGCTGCGCGATCCGCCCGCGCCCGGCACCACCAACCTCTCCAACGCGCTGCAGTTCACGACGCGGCCTTGAGCGACGCGTGACGGCGAGCTAGCGGCCGTGCGCGGGCTCCTGCACCAGCTCCGTGAGCACGCCGCCGGTCGCGGCTGGATGCACGAACGCGATCGTCGTGCCGTGAGCGCCCCTGCGCGGTACCTCGTCGATCAGGCGCAGGCCCGCGGCCTTGAGCGCCGCGAGCGCGCCCGCCACGTCGTCGACCTTGTAGGCGACGTGGTGCATGCCACCGCCGGTCTTGGCGAGGAACTTCGACACCGGCGAGTCGGGCGAGGCCGGCTCGACGAGCTCGATGCGCTGCGTGCCCGCATAGGTCACGAGCACGTTCACTTTCTGATCCGGCACGAACTCCGGCTCGCCCTTCGAGAGCCCGAGCACGTCCTCGTAGACCTTGCGCGCTTCGGCGATCGACTCGACGACGATGGCGATGTGGTGGACGCCTCGCACGAGCGGCGCAATTTGAGCCGGGGGATTCATGGCGCGGAGATGATACCCGCCGGGCCCGTTTTGGTAGGTTCGAGCTCCAGGCCGGTCGCCATCGCTCCCGAGGTCTCCGAATGAACACGCTGCTGCTTGCATTCTGTCTTGCGTTCTCCACTCCGCCCGTTGCAGTCGCCCCGCAGACGCCGGCCGTCGCCGTCCAGGCACCCGCGGAGAAGGCGCACCTGCTCGAGCGCGTCGCGGTGATCGGCGCCAGCCTCTCCGAGGGCTACGGCTCGAAGACGACCTGGCAGGCGACCTTCGAGGCCAGCCTGACGCGTCCGATGACCTGCGTGCTCAACAAGGCGACCGCACTGACCTTCATGTCGCCCAACCGCTTCGCGGTGCCTCAGGCCAAGAAGGCGCTCGAAGCCAAGCCGACGCTGCTCTTGGCGGTCGATTACCTGTTCTGGTTCGGCTACGGCGAGCAGGATCTCGAAGCCCAGCCCCTGGCCTCCGAAGAGGCGCGCCTCGCGCTGCTCGAGAAGGGCTTGGCGTTGCTCGAGGGCTTCGAGTGCCCGGTCGTCGTAGGGGACTTCCCGGACATGTCGGACGCGGTCGGCGTGATGTTGATGCCGTCGCAGATGCCGGCTCCCGAGACGCTGAGGAAGCTGAACGAGCGCCTCGCGGCCTGGGCCAAGACCAAGCCCAATGTCGTCTTGATCTCGATCTCGACCTTGGTGGGCGACATGCAGGCCGCCAAGCCGATCAAGATCGGCGCGCAGACCTACCCGGCCGAGCAGACGGCGCGCTGGCTCAGCGAGGACAAGCTGCACCCGACGGGCGAGGGCTTGGCCGCCCTCGCGACCGAAATCGGCTTCGAGCTCGAGGCGCGCAAGCTGCTGGAAGGCTCGGAGCACACCCCCGACGTCCCGACCACGCTGGCGCGCCGAGCGCAGGCCGACGCGAAGGCGAGCGCGGGCGGCACGTCGAAGTGAGCACGGCCTCGCCTCAGAGCACGTCGGGCGCCTGGTAGGTGCCGAAGCGCTTCTCGAGCACGGCGCAGATCTCGCCCAAGGTCGCGTAGCGCTCGACGGCGGGCAGGATCGCGTCGAGCAGGTTCGCGGAGCCCGCGGCGGCGCGGTCGACCGCCTCGAGCGCGCCGGAGACGGCGAGCGAGTCGCGCGTGGCGCGCACGCGATCGAGATCCTTGAGCACCGCCTCGCGCGCCGACGGGTCCGGACGGAAGATGCGCGGTGCGGGCTCGGCCTGCGTGAAGTCGTTGACGCCCACAATCGTGCGCGCCTTCAACTCCACGTCGCGCTGCCACGCCATCGCGCTCTTGTGGATCTCGCGCTGCACGAAGCCCTGCTCGATCGCCTGCACGGCACCGCCGCGGCGCTCGACCTCCGCCATCAGCTCGAGCGCGCGGCGCTCGAGGTCGTCGGTCAGCGCCTCGATGTACGGCGCACCGCCGAGTGGGTCGATCACGTCCGCGACGCCCGACTCGTGCGCGAGCACCTGCTGCGTGCGCAGCGCGAGCCGCGCCGACTCCTCCGTCGGGAGGCTGAGCGCCTCGTCGCGCGAGTTGGTGTGCAGCGACTGCGTGCCGCCGAGGATCGCCGCCAGCGCCTGCACGGCCACGCGCACGACGTTGTTGTCGGGCTGCTGGCTCGTGAGCATCGAGCCCGCGGTCTGCGTGTGGAAGCGCAGCATCCAGCTCTCAGGATCCTTGGCCCCGAACTCCTCGCGCATCATGCGCGCCCACATGCGGCGCGCCGCGCGGAACTTCGCCACCTCCTCGAACATGTGGTTGTGCGCGTTGAAGAAGAACGAGAGCCGCGGCGCGAACTCGTCGATCGGGAGCCCCGCCTCGAGCGCCGCTTTCACGTACGCACGGCCGTTGGCGAGCGTGAAGGCGAGCTCCTGCACCGCCGTCGAGCCCGCCTCGCGGATGTGGTAGCCCGAAATCGAGATCGTGTTCCATGCGGGCGCGCGTTCGCGCGCGAAGCGCATCAGGTCGGTCACGAGCCGCATCGACGGCCCGGCCGGGAAGCGATAGTTCCCGCGTGCCGCGTACTCCTTGAGGATGTCGTTCTGGACCGTGCCGCGGATCTTGTCCGGTGCCACGCCCGCGCGGCGGCACAGCGCCACGTACATGCAGAGCAGCACGGGCGCCGTGGCGTTGATCGTCATCGAGGTCGAGACCTCGCCGAGCGGAAGCTGCTCGAACAGGAGCTCCATGTCCGCGAGCGAGTTCACCGGCACGCCGACGAGCCCGACCTCGGGCGCCGCGAGCGGATGGTCCGAGTCGTAGCCGATCTGCGTCGGCAGGTCGAAGGCGGTCGAGAGGCCCGTCTGGCCGCTGGCGAGCAGCACGCGGAAGCGCTGGTTGGTGTCGCGCGCGCTCGAAAAGCCCGCGTACTGGCGCATGGTCCACAGGCGTCCGCGGTACATGGTCGCGCGCACGCCGCGCGTGTACGGGTACTCGCCCGGGAAGCCGCCGTCCGGCGCCCCGCCGTAGAGCGGCGCGGGCTCGAGCCCCGAGGGGGTCGCGAAGCTCTTGCGACGCTCGCCCTTCGAGGCCTTCGTCCAGACATCCGACTTCCAGCGCTGCAGGCCCGCGTCGCCGCGGGGATCTTCGCTCGAGCTCATGGGTCGAGGATTCTAGCTGGAGGGCCGGAACGCTAGGCTCCTCCGGCTGTTTCGACGGCCCTGACCCGACTTACAAGTACCCTTCGACATGAAGCACAAGCTCCTCGCCCTCGCCCTCCTCGGCGCCGCCGGCTTCGGCCTCGCCGCCGCACTGCCCGGTCCCGCCGACCTTGTGGTGCCTCGTCCCGCCGCCGACGACGTGCTCGAGGAGTCCATGGAGAGCATGAACGGCGCGCTCAAGACGCTGCTCAAGGGGGGCATCACCGCCGAGACGAAGGACAAGTCGCTCGAGGCCGTCGTGCGCATGCAGACCGCGATCGTGGCTGCCAAGTCGGGCAAGCCCCACGACCTCAACGCCGAGGAGCTCGTCGGCTACCGCAAGATGATGGCCGACCTGCTCGCCACCACCTGCAAGCTCGAGGTCGCGATCCTCGACGGCAAGTTCGACGACGCGAACAAGCTCGCCAAGGACGAGCTCACGCGCTTCAAGAAGGAAGGCCACGACAAGTATCAGAAGGAAGAGGAACACTAGGTCGCTCCCTCCCCCGCGCGCAGGCGCGGCAAGAAACACCGGGCCGCGTTCCTCGAACGAGGAGCGCGGCCCGTTTGCTTGCTGGCGCGACCGCGAGGCCGCCCGACGGAAGGCTCAGGCGAGCTTCACGTACTCGTAGTCGACACCCTTGTCGTCGATGCCCTTGGCCGGCGGGGCGATCCACGAGGCGTACTTGCCCTGCTCGTGAACGGGCTTCATCAGCGACTTGACGTACACCTTGTCCTTGGCCGTCGGCAGCCACTGTTCGACATGCGCGAGCCAGGTCGCCTCGTCGATCAGCTCGCCCGTCGCCGGATGGAAGTGCGCGCCGGCGTAGCAGCCGATCTTGCGGTGGAAGCGGCGGTGCGGGAGCGTGAAGCGCACGGGCGAGTCGAGGCGCTCGCAGATGCGGTTCCAGTAGTCGACTCCGCGCATGTTGTCCTTGACGTACTCGTCGCGCAGGACCTCGTTCATCGCGTTGCGTAGCGGCACCTCTTCCTTCGAGATGCGACCGTCGACGAAGTTCTCGAACAGGTAGGACTGTTCGAGCGCGAGGTGGTCCTTCTGCTTCTCCTCGTAGGCGCGGCCCTTGAGACCCGAGCGGAAGAAGTTGGCCGAGTTGGAGCTGATTTCGGCGCCGTAGAGGTCGGTCGAGGAGCTCGACCAGAAGTTGATGTACTTCTGGATGATCTCGACCGGGATGGCGCCGAAGTCGCGCACGTCGCGGTCGGGATGATCACGCATGACCGTCAGCGTCTTCTCGATCACGCGGCCCACACCCGTCTGGCCGACGACCATGTGGTGCGCCTCTTCCGTGAGCATGAAGCGGCAAGTGCGCGCGAGTGGGTCGAAACCCGACTCCGCGAGCGCAAGCAGCTGGAACTTGCCGTCGCGGTCCGTGAACATCGTGAAGCACAGGAACGACAGCCAGTCCTCGCAGGGCTCGTTGAACGTGCCGAGGATGCGCGGGTGGTCGGCGTTGCCCGAGCGGCGGTGCAGCAGCTCCTCGGCCTCCTCGCGACCGTCCTTCCCGAAGTAGGTGTGAAGCAGGTAGACAATCGCCCACAGGTGGAGGCCCTACTCGACGTTCTCCTGAACCAGGTTGCGC